>CAZWEI010000091.1:0-1608 GCA_964632135.1 Microcaldota archaeon | reverse complement strand
CCTGCAGGCCGTCTCTACGCTCGACCTGACGAAGCGCGCGCAACTGCTGGTCGAACTCGCGCTTTATGATTTCGAGCCTCCTGTCAACGGTGAGCGCGTGGAGTCCGGAGAAATCCTCGTAAAAGTTCTTCTCGCGCGGGAAATCCACTGACGGATACGTGGATTTTATGTGCAGCATCTCGTACCGGTAGTGCCACTCAAGTTTCTGCCGCCTGAGGTGGAGCAGATAAACGTCCCTTCTCAGTTCGGCAAGTTTGCCCGCGAGTTTCGCCATCCTCTCTCCCGCTAATCTCACCCCATCAAATTATATTAAATTAACGAATCTCACATCTCGAACTCGAACAGGTCGCGCCCCTTTGTCTTCAGTTTTTTCACCGCGCGCGCAAGCCTCTCCTCGCTCGCGTCCATCCCGAGCGCCTCGCTGATGAACCTCATCATGTTCTTTCCCGAGTACTCGCCGAGCACGAGCGCGCGCCTGTTCCCCACGCTCTCCGGAGAGAACGCCTCGTACGAGGTGTTGTTCTGAAGCACCGCCGCGAGGTGAGTCCCGCCCTTGTGCTTGAACGCGTTCTCGCCCACGACGGGTGAGAAGGGGTTGGTAATCACTCCTGTGAAACTCGAGAACATCCGCGACAGTTCGCACAGCATCTCCGTCTTCACGCGGAGTTCGGCGCACTCCAGCACCTTCAGCGCCATCACGATTTCTGCGAGCGGGGTGATTCCGCACCTCTCGCCAGCGCCGTTGATGCTCGCGTGGACGCAGGTGGCGCCCGCCTCAATTCCCGCGAGGGAGTTCGCGAGCGCGAGCCCCAAATCGTTGTGGCAGTGCATGTCGAGCGGGGTTCTCACCTCTTTTCTAATCGCGCTTATCAACTCGTACATTTTTCTCGGAGTCATCACCCCTACGGTGTCGGGTATGCTCAGCCTGTCCGCGCCCGCCGCCTCCGCCGTCCTGCAAACCTTCAGGAGAAAATCGAAATCAGAGCGGGACGCGTCCTCGCACGTGAAGCGGAGTTTCAGCCCGTGGGATTTCGCGTACGTTATCGCGTCGGTGATTTTTTCAAGCACGCTTTCGCGCGTGGTTTTCAGTTTGTCCTTTATGTGAATGTCTGAAGTGGAAAGGAATAACGCCGTCCAGCGCGCGTCCGTCTCAAGAACGACGTCGATATCCTTTCTCGACGCCCTCACCTGCGCGACAACCTCGGATGCCAGCCCGAGTTTCGCCAGTTCTTTCGTTGTCTGCTTCTGCTCCTCTGAAACTATGGGCGAAATCTCTATGAAGTCCGCGCCGAAATCGGATAGGGCGCGCCCGAGCGCGAGGCGCTGCTCGTGACTGAAACTCACGTTCGGCGCCTGCTCGCCCTCGCGCATAGTGGTGTCTAGTATGAGTATTTTCTCCATAAGTTCAACCCCGCGACCTGCGTGATATTCTTGTATTCGAACCTATTTTTAAACTTTTCGTATAAATTGCCTTCCAAAAGCAAAAAATAGGAAAAAAAGTGCGAATTTCGTATTAATTCCCGCGAGCAGCGGCGCGATGGAGGCGGGGGCGCGCGCGCTTCCCTGAAGCCCTGAGGCGTTCGATGTGATCTGTCTGTCGTAAGTACC
>CAZWEI010000090.1:0-1648 GCA_964632135.1 Microcaldota archaeon | reverse complement strand
TCGAAAGGCCGACCGCATTGAAAATTGTGTTTTCCCAAGCGATAACCGTGGGGTTCGGGTTTCCTGCGCGCGCCTCAAGGCTGCAGGATTTCGATGTTACCGCGCCTGCGCCTGATTTCGCCACGCGCGCAAGAAGGTCCGCTGATGTTCCCAAATAACCCGAAGCAAGAACCGTGGGGTTCGCGAGTTTTACCCCGCAGAGTTTCGTTTCAAGTAGGTTCAGGCTCATCGCGTTTCCCTCAGGAAGTTGAGCGTTTTATCGTACTGCTCTGGCGTGATTTTCTTATTTTCATTCAGCACATCAAGCATCTCGCTTATTGTGATGACCGAGTGGAGTTTGTAACCGCGCTGTTCCAGTTGCGCGCGGCCGCCCTGCTCCCGGTCTATGAGCACGAGGATGTCCTGAACTTTCAAATTCACCGCCTCGAGTGGAGCGATAATCTCAAATTTGCTCGCGCCAGTCGTTATCAGGTCGTCTATCACGAGAATCCTCTCGCTCGCGTGGAATTCGCCCTCGACCATCCTGCGCGTGCCGTAGTCCTTCACCTCCTTGCGCGAGTATATCATCGGCTTGTCGAGTTTGATGGAGAGCGCAACAGCGATCGGGAGCGCGGCATATGGAACTCCAGCGAGCCTGTCGAACTCAAGTCCGTTATCGTTGATGTACGCAGCCATCGCGTCGGCAACGCGCGAGAGGAGTTTCGGGTGCGAGACGAGAACGCGCAAATCGATGTATATCGGGGAGGTAACGCCTGATTTGAGTTTGAACTCGCCGAACTTCACCGCGCCCGCGGCCTGAAGTTCCAGTATGATCTCCTCTTTTTCACCCATCTTATCACCACTTACCATTTGATTAGTTTGTTGAATTCCTCATTGTATTTTTTCGCCGCTTTTTTCGGGCTGCTCGCGTATATTATGTCACGGCCAACATTTATGAGAATGTTTCTCCCGCCTGCGCGAAGCATCTTCTCAGCGTCGCCGCCCTGCGCGCCCACGCCTGGCACGAGTAAAATTTTATCATCGCCAATCAAGCCCCGTATGGTCGTCAGCTCCTCTGGCGTGGTGTTAGTCGCGCCCACGACCGCGCCATCCGCGCCCGCCTTGCTGATTTCGCCTGCAATCCACTCGTAACCGCGCTTTCCGCTTATGTTGCAATCGCGCATGAAATAGACCGCCTCTGGGTTCGTCATGAGCGTGAGCACGAAAATCCCGAGCCCGCGAACGTGCGCGCTCGTGGTAGCGCTCTGGATGTTTCCAGCGAACGGAGTGAAAGTTAGCGCGTCATACCCTGACTGGTTCACCCAGTAAACCGCGGCGTCGTTGCTTGAGCCAATGTCCCCGAGTTTCGAATCAAATATCGAAAGAAGCCCGTGGCCGTGAATCGCCTTGTTCAGCTTGGCGTGATGCGCGAGCCCGAAAGGCAGCACATACTGCGCGTTTACCTTCACGGCGAACGCGCTATCCGCCACATCCTCAACTACACCGAGGCAGAAGTTCATCATCCCGTCTATCTCGCCCTCGCTCTCGAAATACTGCTCGGAAATTGCGTGCTTTCCCTCGCGCATGTAGGTTGAGGCAGGGTCAAGGCCCACGCACAGCACGCTTTTTCTCTCTGCCTTCGCCTCTGCATATTTGTCCAGAAAATTCA
>CAZWEI010000089.1:0-1665 GCA_964632135.1 Microcaldota archaeon | reverse complement strand
TGAAATCGTTATGTTGTAATCGTCAGGCGCGCGCAGGCTCAGGCGCGCGCTTGCACCCCCGCCGCCAGCGTAAATTTTATCAACAGCACTCGCGAGATTGAACGCAATTTCGCGCGCAGTTATTGTTTTCTGCGCGTGCGTGACGTTCGTGTTCTCCCCCAAGTAGATGACGGTGAAAATTAGGAGCAGACCGAACGCTGCCGTTATGACGATGAGCGCCTCGGGAGTGACCTGCGCCTTGAACATAGATATCGAATTGATTTCGCGCGGTTGGTATAAAAAGATGACAGTCACTTCTTTTTGTATCTGAAAATTTTTTCGTACTCACCGTGGTCAATTATATCTAGAACAAAACTTATTATTTCAATCTCGTTTGTGTGGAGCGTGTAAATCATCCTCCAGCCTGCAAAAAGATTAAGTTTCCACAAATTGTTGACGCCGTACGCGACAATGTATTTTGAAGCGATAAACTTTCGGGGTATTTGCACGCCCGCCTGCGGGTTTAGTTTCAGAAGTTCAATTTTCATGTTTATTGAGCGGAGAAGTTTCTCGCTGTCGGATTTTGTCGAGCCCTTGCTCCTTTCTTCTGCAACCTTTTTAGAGAGGAGCTCGAACTCCTCATACGCCTCTTTGCTGAACTTTACGACGGGTTGTTTGTTCGGTTTGGTATCGGCCATGCCGTCTCACCTCTACATTTCAACTGCTTTTTCCAACGCCTTGCGCAGCCGCTCGTCCGGGTTGAAGGTCCAGACAATTCCTTTCCGTCCATCGTAAATTTTACCGCTGCTTTCGAGATACTCAAGTATCACGTTAAGCGTCTGGTGCATGATTTTTTTGGGCAACTTTCTTTTGAGCTGCTCGCGCGTCATTGCCTTCTGGGCCTTGGCTAGAATTCCCTCAACCATGAAAACAGTCTTTAGATTCGGGTAATGTATGACCTCCGTCGCCATCTGCGGCTTCTTTCTTTCCATCTTATCTGCTACTTCACCTCTGTATCGGTCGCCCAGCATGCTACCAACCTCCACTGTTTAATTATTTGTATATACATTTATATACTTTTCTATATGGATTTATATAACATGATAGGTTTAAATACGAGTTGCGTTATAAGATAGTACTTATTCTCAAGAGGTGATGTCGTGTCTGGGGATACATCTGTGGTCAATAAACTACGCGCCGTGCCTGTGAAGAAAGTAACAGTTTGGAATTCGATTAGCGAAGATAAAACCATATACCAAAAAGAGATCACCGAGTCGATTGAAAGGGGCGCTTTTGGAAAAGAGGAGATAAGAGCGGTAAAGGCGTTGTTAAAAAATAGGCTATCGCTGGACGAACTGTCCGAACTGGCGAATATCTGCCGTTTGATTGGCGACACGCTTAAGAGTCGAGGCAAACTACTTGAAATCAGCAACAGGAAAGAGGCTGCCAAGGTTTACGGGCTGGCAGCCAGCGCGTATCATCTGGAATCCAGTATATGGATAACGCACTCAATGAAAGTGTGCAAGACGAGGACGTAGCTGCCTCCCGAGATTGTTGGAGCATGCGAGGTGATGTTGTGCTTGCAGTCAAACAGAAAAAGGATGATTTTAGTTTATTATGGATGAACTATGTGTAGCGTAGCCAGACTTCTGTCCTAAAATGTTAGTCGAACTTATGTCCGCTTTC
>CAZWEI010000088.1:0-1713 GCA_964632135.1 Microcaldota archaeon | reverse complement strand
GAACGTAAGAGTGAAAAGACCGATGACAGAGGAGGGCATAAAGGCGGTTCGTGTTCTCGAGAAAAAGGGGATACGCACGAACGTCACGCTCGTTTTCAGCCCGACGCAGGCGCTCATCGCCGCGAAGGCGGGCGCGAGCTACGTGTCCCCTTTCATAGGACGGCTTGACGACAACTCGATGGACGGGATGGGACTCGTGCGCGACATAATACAGATTTACAAAAATTACGATTTCAAGACAAAGGTCATCGTCGCGAGCATACGCCACCCCCTTCACGTCGTGGAGGCTGCAAAGGCAGGCGCGCACATTGCGACCATCCCCGCGGAAGTTCTCGCGAAGATGTGGAGCCACCCGCTCACGGACGCGGGAATAAAAAAATTCAGGGAGGATTTCGCGAAATGCGAGGGGAAAAAATAGCGCGCGTGCGTGGCTGAATGAAAATTCTCATCGCGTATTACTCGCTCACTGGAAACACCAGGAATCTTGCGCACGCGATGCGCGACCATTTTCTCTCTAAAAACAAAAAGGACAAAATCTATCTGGAAGAAATCGAGCCGCTTGAAAAATACAACTATCTCACGGCGTACTCGCGCGGATGCCGCGAGGTCGTCCGCAAAATTCTCCCGAAAATAAAAAAGCCGAAGCACGACCCGAAAAAGTTCAACCTGCTCGCCGTACTCTCGCCCACGTGGGCGTGGAACTCAACTCCCCCTGTGAATACCTACCTATCGCTTCTCCCGCGCGCAGGAAAAAACCAGAAGGCAATCGCGGGAATGACGCACCACAGTTTCTCGCGATTCTCGCGCCTAGTGGCCGACACAATCGCTGACGAACTGCGCGCAAAGGGATACGTGGTGGTTGCCTCTCCGAAATTTTACATTCAGTGGCCTATCGCTTCAAAAGTTTCGCGCGCAACGCTGGAACGCGCGCTCGCGGCTATTTCATAACTTTCGCGATTATGACTCCTGCGATGAGCAATATCACCAAACTCTCAAATGCCCACTCAAAAACCAGCATCGCGGGCAGGTTGATCAGGCTGAGCATCGCGAGATAGCCGGGCACGCTGCCCACCATAAACAGGAGCGCGCCGTACATCAGCCCCTTCTGAACCGCGCCCTTTCCCGGGATGGATTTTTTAAGAATTCCGTAAGTCGCCGCGTAGATGAGCGCTCCAACGAAACTGAACGCGAGCGAGGCGTAGTAAAACTCCACAGGAGGCGGACCCGCGGTGGGCATCATCAGTTTGCTCCACACGCCCCAATAGTTCGGGTCGAAATAATAGCCCATCGTCAGCATCGCGCCAACCGTGTGCGCGATCTGGCTCACAATCACAATCAGAACAGACGCCAGCACCACGTTTTTTCCGTAGCCCATTTTTCCACCCCCGTAATCTAACCCGCCCCCACTTTAAATATTTATCCCAAATCCCCGCACGCGCACCCAGCCTCGTTAATCATATCGAGAAGTTCGCGCATTCCCTTCTTCTTTCTCGCGCTCGTCGCGACATACCTCTGCGTTTTCGACACGCTCTCAATCACGCACGCGAGCTCGCGCCTCAAGTCCGCCTCCAATCCGTTCTCATTTTGCAGCAGCGCGCGCGCCTCTCCGGGATTCTCAAAATATTTTCTCGCATCACTTTTCAGCAAATCCGCTTTGCTTATTGCCATTATCGTCGGCGCGCCCAGCCTCACGCGCGTCGCGATGTTCAGGAG
>CAZWEI010000087.1:0-1806 GCA_964632135.1 Microcaldota archaeon | reverse complement strand
CTAATTGCACTTGAAAAGCTGAAGACAAAAGAGATGGCTGAAAGGCGGTTTGGGAAATCAATAAATGATGCGGGCTGGAGGATGTTTGCGGATATGCTTGCATACAAGGCGGAGGAAGCCGGGTGCAAGATGGTGTTCGTGGAGCCAAAGAACACGACCAAGATGTGCAGCGCTTGCGGGAGGATGGTTGCTAAAGAGCTTCAAGAGAGGATGCATAAGTGCCCTTTCTGCGGTCTGGAGATTGATAGGGATATAAACGCTGCGCGTAACATACTCATCAGAGCTACCGTGGGAACTACGGGAAGTAACGCTTCCGGAGATGGAGCAGCGGTTCCATCTATGAAAGAAGACGCCGCCCGATTTATCGGGTGGTAGTTCACTACGTTCCGGTATTGTTTACCGGTCGGGTTGTTTTATGGGCGAAATATTCTTAGCAAGATACCCCTTCACGTCCCGCGCGAAGAAAACGATGGCGGACGCCAACGTCGCGCCCAGCGAGAGGCTCGCTGAGAAGGCGAAGGCGCGCGTTCTCGGCGCGCTCAAGAGGGGTGAGATACCCGCGATTGCGAGCGAGCTCAGCGCGGCTGTTCAGGATGAATTGGCGTCATACGCTCTCGCGAGGATGATGCTTTCCGCGGTCGGCTCGCGGTTCGTGGCGAACAGGTATGCGGTTGCAGAGGCAAAGCGCGCAGGAGCGTATATGCGGGGCGATTCCGACGAGAACATCGCAGAGGTTGCGAAGGATTTGGGGGTTGTGCTTGATTTGCGCGAGGGATGGATTTCCGCCTCCAGTTACCTGAAATTCGCGCCCAAGTCCGTCGATTACAAACTCATAAACAAAAAATTGTCAAACGGGCGCGTGTATCTGAGCAGGAATGAGATAATCCGCGTTCTTGAGGAAGCAGTGCGCGTCTACATGGAGCGCTCGACAATCAGGAAGGAGGTGCGCGTCCCGGAAATCGTGCAGAGGGCGGCGAGCGAGATAAAGAGGCAGATTCCCACAGAGGAGACCGCGATTTCCGCGAGAATAAGCCCCGAGAGGTTCCCCCCGTGCATAAAGAAACTTCTCGCGGACCTGAAGAACAGCGAGAACCTCCCGCACACGGCGCGCTGGGCGCTCGCAGTTTTCCTTCTGAACGCAGGGCTCGGCGTCGATGACATAGTGAAAATATTCGCAGACGCGCCTGATTTCAACGAGCAGACTACCCGTTATCAGGTGGAGCATGCGAAGAAGCGCGCATATAAAATGCCCTCGTGCGCCGCGATGGACTCATATGCCTTGTGCGTGGCGGATTGCGGCGTCAAAAATCCATTGCGTTATCGCGGTAAATAGAATGAGAGTTTGGATTTTATGGAAATAGAGGAGCAGTTCGTTCAGGGAAAATTCCGCGCATACTACCAGCATGCGAGCGTGGCGCCGCCCCCTGAAATGGAGAAGCGCGAGTGGGGTTTCGGGAGCTGGCAGAAGAAAATCGAGTCCCGGCACGTGAAGTTCGAGTCGCCCGACGAGTTGAGGAGTTATCTCGTGCGCAACGTTCCGTTTTACATCTCCTATTCATCCGCGTACTACGAGTTTCCCGAGGCCCGGCCGATGGTGAGAAAGAACTGGCTCGGCGCGGACCTCGTATTCGATTTGGACGCGAATCACCTCGGCAAAAAAATCGTGCCGTGCGTGGCCGAGCACGGCGAGGGATGGGCGTGCGATGCATGTCTAAATGCCGTCAAGCATGAAACGGTCCGCCTCATTGAAGAATTTCTCGTACCGGATTTAGGAATAGCAAAAAGCGAGATGAGCGTAAAATTCAG
>CAZWEI010000086.1:0-1971 GCA_964632135.1 Microcaldota archaeon | reverse complement strand
ATTTCTTGGACAAAACGCGCACAGCTCTCGGTCTCGCGGTCGGAATAATCTGCCTGCTTTCATATTACTATTACATAATGCCATACTCCGGTTTCTGCGATAAGCTTGCGCGCGAGCACGCGTACGCGCCATCCGGATGTAACTACCTTCTGCTCGGAGGTTTTTCGCTTCTCACCGGCGCGCTGGTTTCTCTCGTAAACCTGGTTTACGGCCTCACGCGCGACGAGCGCCTGAGGACATACGAGTTCGTGAAGCGCTCCCCAGAGCAGAACGCGCTGGGATTTCTGGGCGCGTTCAACTTCTTCGCAGGGCTGATACTCATTCTCTCGGGCTACACGTTCGGTTTTTTCATCTTCCTCATCGGGCTCGTGCCAACGCTCTACAGTTACACGGAGGAGCAGGACAGGTTATATCGGAACACCGCCGTGGCTTTCATACGGGACCTAAAGCGCGACCTATCGGCGGGCGTGAGGGGGGGCCCGAAAATAAAAGAGAAGGAGGAGGCAAGGCCGCCGTCAAAAACTACGAAAGCAGAACTTCCAAAAGAAGAAAAAAGATTGGAGCAAAAATTGCCCGAACTTCCGCCCGCGTCGCAAGAGCAGAAACCGCCTGCCGAGGAAAAACAAGCCGAAACCGCCCAGCAGGAGATGAATGAACTCGAGCAAAAAATATTCGAGAAATTCGGCAGAAACGGGGTCCAGGTCTTCAGGCTTATTGATGGAAAGTCCAGCGCCGAGGACATACTCGCGCTCACGGGGCTCAGACAGGAGGAGCTTCTCGAGTTGCTCGACAAGATGGAGGAGGAAGGTTTCATCTCTCTGGACTAAAACTATTTAATGTAAAATTCCGGCTTCCTGTCTTTTATCAAGTCGTTCAGACCGCCCACTTTCTTGTTCCTCGCCTCAAGAGGGGTTATTCCGACGACCCCGGACTCCTCCCCCCTCCCGCCCGCGCGGAACAATACCCCGCCATGCGGGTCCGTTATTTGCGAATTTCCGATGAACCGCAGTCCGCGCTCATTTCCCACGCGGTCGGCGGTGATTGTGAAAACGCCGTTTTCCAGTGCGCGCGTCCTCATCCCCTCTGGGCAGAAAGGGAGCACGAGGTTCGCGGGGTGCGCGATGATGTCAGCGCCCCTGAGCGCGAGCGTGCGCGCTGACTCGGGGAAAAACCAGTCGAAGCATATCATCATCCCAATTCTAATTCCATTGAAACTGAAAACGCGGAAGCCCAGGTTTCCCGGTGAGAAATATTTTTTCTCGTTGCTGAAAAGGTGGATTTTCCGGTATTTCACCACTCTGTCCGGCATCACCGCGACGGCGGAGTTGTAGAACTTTCCCTCGCTTTTCTCGGCGAGCCCTGCGACTATGCACATTTTTTTCTCTTTGGCGATGCGCGCGAGTTTTTGCGTGGTGTATCCGTTCGGGATTTCCTCCGCGACGCGCGCAACCTCCTTCTTATTCTTGAAGTTATACCCTGTGTTGAAAAGTTCGGGAAGAACCACCAGGTCGGCGCGGAGTTTCCTGAGCGCGCGCTCAGCCTTCCCCGCGTTCTCCTCCACTTCGAAAAGTTTCGGGTTCATCTGGATGAATCCAACTCGCATGCGCGCACCACACCACGAGTTATTTTGATGATATATATAAAAATATGAACGCGCAAATAAAACCGAATTTTGCCGATATTTTTGCGTGATATTATGCCGAGAGAGCTAGTCTTCGGAAACGGAAAAATACTCGTGAACATGGACCGCAACCTGTCCATCCGCGATTTCTACTACCCGCACGTCGGGCTTTTCAACCACGTGAGCGGGCACCGCCACCGCATCGGCGTGTTCGCGAACAACTCCTTCTCGTGGCTCGACGCTGGCTGGAAGAAGACGCTCAAATACAGGAAGGACGCGCTCGTCTCGGACGTGGTCGCGCTCAACGAGGGGCTCAAGGTCGAACTAAGGATGAGCGATGCGGTTCATTA
>CAZWEI010000085.1:0-2129 GCA_964632135.1 Microcaldota archaeon | reverse complement strand
CCCGTTCCATCGCCTGGAATGACGCATATTTTGTGCATCTAAACCACGCCCTGCAAATCTTCTATTGAATGCTTTTTCAGAAACTTGAGTATGCCGCCCTCGCTCACCATAAATTCAACCATTCGCGGAACCTCAATCCCGAAACTCTCGCCTGTTGCCTTGTCTTTTATTTTGCCTCCTGCAAACTCGACCTCGTCACCGTCGCGTATTTTGTCCGAGTTTGTTGTCCGTATCACCAACAACCCGTTGTTCACCGCGTTCCTGTAGAATATGCGCGCGAAGGATTTCGCGAGAACCGCGCCGACGCCGCACGCCCTGAGCGCGATGACCGCGGTCTCGCGCGAGGAGCCGCAGCCGAAATTCTCGCCACCCACGACAACGTCTCCTTTTTTCACCCCGCGCGCAAACTCAGGCCTGTGCTCAATGAACGCGACGCGCGCGAGCTCCCTCGGGTCAGTGCTCAAATTGTACCTTCCCGGCGTTATCAAATCCGTATTCACGTTGTTCCCGAATTTCCAAACCCTAGCCATACAGACGCCTCACAAGAATTCGCGCGGATCCGTTATTTTCCCTTTGAGCGCGCTCTCCGCGGCGGTCGCGGGTGATGAAAGGTAGATTTTCGATTTCGGGGAGCCCATTCTCCCCTGGAAGTTCCTGTTAGTCGTCGCGAGGCACACCTCGTCATCCGCGAGAACGCCCTGATGCCGCCCCAAACAGGGACCGCAGCCTGGATTCAGGATGAGCGCGCCCGCCCTGAGAAGCGTGCGGATGTGGCCTGCGTCCAGCGCGTCTAGGTAGACTTTGCGCGAGGCAGGCGCTACGAGCACGCGGAGGCCGTTTTTTATTCTCTTGTTGCGGAGTATGCGCGCGGCAATCGCCAAATCGTCGAGCCTCCCGTTCGTGCAACTTCCTATGAAAACCTGGTCCAATTCGACTCCCTCTGCCTCGCGCACGCTCACCGTATTGTCAAGGTCGTGGGGCCGCGCGACCATCGGCTCCAAATTTGAAACATCAAAATCAAACTCGCGCGCATAACCCGCATCTCCGCTCGCCTCGACTCGCGCGTAATCCCTCGCGCGCCCGTTTTCCCCCAGAAATTTTTTTGTTTTTTGGTCAGGAGAGACGAGCGCGCATTTCGCGCCCATCTCCGCGGCCATGTTGCAGAGCGTCATCCTCTGCGAAATCTCGAGCGCGCGCACCATCTCTCCAACGAATTCAACAGAGAGATAATTTGCTGCATCCACGCCCAACTTGTTTATTATGTGCAGAATAACGTCTTTCGCGAAAACGCCGCGCGGAAGTTTCCCTTCAATTTTTATTCCCATTGTCTCCGGCACGCGCAGCCAGCATTTTCCTGTGGCGAATGCGACCGCTATGTCCGTGGAGCCCACGCCTATTGCAAGCGCGCCCAACGCGCCGCTCGTCGGCGTGTGCGAGTCAGCGCCCAGAACCAAATCTCCTGGGCGCGCGTACCTCTCCGCGAGAAGCTGGTGGCACACGCCGTCCATTAGTGGGGTTATGCCCTGCGCGTCGCAGAAGGAACGGATTTCGCGCTGCAGGGACGCAGAGGCAGTGCTCGCAGGAGGGACGACGTGGTCGAACGGAATGACGAGTTTGTTTTTGTCCTTGACTTTCTCCGCTATCTCCTTGAATGGCGCGAGCGCCCAGGCGCACGTGGTGTCGTGAGCCATCGCCCAATCGACATCGGCGATTAACACTTCGCCCGCCTGCACGTTTCCTCCTGATTTTTTTGAGAGTATGTTCTCGGCTATCGTCGGCATAAAATCACATGAATGGCGAATTACGCGCGGTTGTGGGTGTCGAGCACGAGATAGGTCGTCGAGCTTATGATGCCCTGCGTCGCGCGTATCGCCTCGACTATCCTGTTCAGTTCGTTCACCGAGCCTGAGCGCGCGAATATGAGCACGTCGAAATCGCCCGTTAGTTCGTAAACCCTCTCGACCCCGTTTATTTTGAGTACCCTCTTCGTGACGTCTGCTGTCGCGGTCTTCTCGTCCGTCACCGCGCCGACGAAAACGCTGAGCCCCTTTTCCATAAAACCAACTCCACCTGCAGCATCCTTCGTTATTTCTTCTTCGGTTTCTTATCGAGCCTTTTTATCTGCCTCG
>CAZWEI010000084.1:0-2268 GCA_964632135.1 Microcaldota archaeon | reverse complement strand
CGAGACGAGGTCAAGGGCGAACGTCTGGTCCACAGCGATGCTTGTTGGAGGAATCATAGGCTTGGTGCTCGCAGCATCTGCGCCGTACTTCCTGCAGATATTCGCTCAGGCGGCACTTGGTGGAACAGGAACCGGAATAGGAACCGCTGCGACCTGTGGTCCGTGCTAGAAGCGCATTAGTTTATTTTTTAATTTTAATTTAAGTGATTGCGCATGCGCGAGCTCTTAGCTTTGGGCAGAAGGACAGTTACGACATCTTATTTCGTTATCTGTCTTGCTATGCTCGCCACTGCACAAACGGCTAGCGGGCTTGCATGGCAGCTCGGCCAGATATGCCAAACAATAGTCGGGATAGTGCCAATCGTCGCACTCCTCATGTTCATCATGGCCGGATTTGTTTATGCGGCAGGCCAGATATTCGGGGCGGAGACCCGCTCGCGCGCGAATGTGTGGTCGACGACAATGCTCGTGGGCGGCATCATAGGGCTTGTGCTTGCTGCGTCTGCCCCTTATTTTCTGGCGGTGTTCTCCAGGGCTACGCTTGGGAACATAGGGCAACCTATGGACGTTGGGGAGGCAGTGGAATTATGCAACCCATGAGTTTGGATTGCTAACTTCCCCATCTTCATCATTCCCCCTTTTCTCAATTTTTACAGCCCATTCTTGTCTGCAATAGATATTAATTTAAATACCGCAACTGATAGTGATAGACAGAGCAAGGGATAGATGAGGAGATAAAATGGTTGACCTTACCCCACGGCAATTCGCGTACATGGCTCTCGGCGGAGGGGTTCTCACTGTTCTCGTAACTTTCATGGTTAGCTCAACAAGCCAGCTTGGAGTTCTTTTCAGCGGCATCGCGGCGCTGTGTTTCATGCTCACTTTGCTGATATACAAGTACGGGTACTGGATAATGCCGTTCGTGACAAAGGGGCTTCGCATCGTGGAGGTGAGGGACGGGGGTTATGAAATTCCGCCCAGTCAGGAGGCGGTGCTGAAAAAAGTCGGCGGGATTTATTACGCGTCGATGTTCCTTCTTGTGAAAATATACGAATCGACAAGCGACAAGAGCGCTGAGGAGAACGTTGTTTTCAGCGAGTACTTCGAGCGCGCCATCTCCGCGATGAAATACGTGACGAAAGTTTGCATGATGGTTTACATTAAGGACGTTTCAAAATACAAGGAGAAAATCGAGACCAAGCGCGGCGAGGCGCAACTGAGGCTTGCGCGCGAGAGGGAAAAGGCCGAACCGGATGTCCTCAAAGTTGACAGATACGAGAGGGAAGTCGCGATGTGGGACAAGCAGCTCGCAAAGCTCGCATACGGGGAGAAGCCCATGGGCGCAATCTGCTACGTGATGACTACGTCGACGGGCGTGACTGCTGATGCGGCGATAGCCGCAGCGCGAATCCAGGCAAACGAATTGAGGATCACCGTTGCGAACGCGCTCGGGGCAGAGGTGTCGGTCCTTAACGGGGAGGAGATGAAAAAATGTTTCGAGTGGGAGTTCATGATGCCGCCAACCCCGAGAGAGCTTGAGGAGAGCATGATCTGATCATTTTGTCCGGTGTGCTTATGGGTAATCTTAAGATATTCGACCTTAAAAACAAGGATTTGGGGCGGAGGCCTATTTTCGTCAGACCGCCCGAGCCGCCGGAAGAATTTCTTATGAACGACCCCACGAATTCTATTTACATAGGCAGGACGAAAATTTTCCACATACCGTTTTCGTGGACGTACGCGCAACTGACGAACCCTCACATTTGCGTCGTCGGGATAACCGGCTCGGGAAAAAGCTATTTCGTCAAGACGTTCCTCACGCGCGCGTACTTCGTGTGGGGCACGAACGCGCTCATCATCGACTGGGCTGGCGAGTACAAGGAGTGGGTGAAGCAGACCGGCGGCAGGGTGATCGCGCTCGGCAAGGGCGCGTACGTGAACCTTCTGGACAGCGCGGGAATGCGCCCCAACGACAGGATAAAACAGATCATAAGAACGCTTGAGATTCTTACCGACATCGGACAATATCCGGAGCAGCGCAGGCTCACCGAGCAGGCGATTGAGAAGGCGTATCTTGACGCGGGGTTCAGGCTCGCGGAGAAAATCCAGAAGGATGAGTTGGGGAACGCCCTCACGCCGCCGACGCTTCACGACGTGAAAAGGATACTCGAGGAGAAACTGGAGGAGGGGACGTACGAGTTTCCTGCGGAGCTCGAGAATGCAATATACAGGCTGAAGAACTCCTGCAGGCCAGGTGAGGACTATTTC
>CAZWEI010000083.1:0-2372 GCA_964632135.1 Microcaldota archaeon | reverse complement strand
GATAAAGTGCGGCTTCTGCGGAAGTCATGGTGCCTGATATTGCGGTGCCAATGCCTCCATTTGCGCGGGTGTTCGCGATGTAACCATCGGGTTTGAACTGTTTAACTACGACTCGGCTGACCTTTCCGTCAACCCAATGGACACGCCCTAAATAACACATCCCATACTTTCCTGACCCAAATTTTATCGGGTCTCCTTTAGAATCTTTAGTTAGAGTGATTCCGGACACTTGGCTCGGGCCTTTTATTTTTGAATGAGAGTCGACTAAGACCTCTAGAACGGGACGTTCGTGTTGCGGATGTGCCCCGCCGTGTGTTTTATTCCTTCCGTCCCTTTGATTGGGTGGAACAAGACCTTTGTGTTTCATATACTCACGTTGCATAATATGTAATACATATTTTGCATTGGGGAATTTAAAGCAGTATGATTTCGTAATTGTCCCCGACAATTAATAGGGAACTAGTAAAAAACAAGGTGCAGGGGGAGAGATTTGAACTCTCGAACTCCTAAGAGACCAGATCTTGAGCTTCGCCTCCATTTCTTTATCTTCATGGAGCTGGCGCGTTTGGTCGGCCTATTTCTTTTCCGCGGGCGCTTTTCTTTGCAAAGAAAAGGGCCCTTGACCTGGCTCCGCCACCCCTGCACGCGTAGAATTAGACCTCGCGCATTTAAAATAATTAGCACCCGACCTCGCGCGCAAAATATATTAGAAAGGTGTTCCAAATACATTATCTTATGTTCGCCCTTCGCTCTAAAAGAGATATCGCAATACACGCTTCATCTGCCCGTTTTCCAGAGCCACTCTCAGACGAACTTATCAAGCCCAAAAAACATAAAACTCGACTCGCGCTCAGAATCGCCTCGTATGCAACTGCGGTCTGGCTCGCGGTCGCAGGGGTTGGTAGCGCGGGAACCAACTTCCACATAATGACCTGGAATTGGGAAAAGGGCGAGACGAAACTCCTGCGCGGCACGGACAAGATGCAGCACATGCTCCTGACCTCGCAGATGACCGAATGGGGCGCGCGCATTTTCGAGCGGATTGGCGTCTCGCATCCGCGCGCGGTGGCGAGCGCTGCAGCGACTGCGACTGGTTTGGGTATAGAAATTCACGACGGGCTCGTGGGCTATGAAAAGAACGGGGGCGCGAGCATCACTGACTTCATCGCGAACATCGTCGGCGTCATACAGGCTAATCTGAAAATGAAGTCTAACGGCTCATTTGAGTACGGTTTCGCCCAGAGGTTCGAGAAGGGTAAGCTCGAGCACAACCCGGCGATGTGGTGGACCTCGTTCCGCGTGGGCGAGTTCTGCTACCATCCTATCTGGCTGACGATTTCGGTTTCAAACTACGACCCTAAAAAAGACGTGTGGCGCAACCCGAACCTCCCGAACCCAAGGGACTACGCGAAAATAGTCGGCCCGCGAGAAGGAAATTTCAACGTGACGTTTTCGCTGAGAGGGTTTTGATTTCTTTGGATGATAAATAATAGTCTAGGAAATTGAACTCTCCTTTTCTCTCCTCGTATAAAAGCAACGGCTCTATTCGATTTATGAGGTCAGGAAATCTCGCTTTCATATCAAAGGCGATTTCAGCAAATTTCCTGAAATTCGGTACTTCCAATTCCATCTCGAACTGCCATGTACCGACCGCTTTCACGCATTCGTTTATGAATGGGTTCGCCCTGCAGTATCCCATCAGCGATTTTATGTCTTTTTCCTTCGTGCTCGAGAGATAAATCAAGCCCTTGTAAAACTCCAAGCCCAGTTTTGATTGGTTTAACCCGAGCCTGTAAAACACTATGGCTTTCCTTCTTGTAAGTTCCTTTATCCTGTAATTCACTACGCGCGGCGTGGTGCCGACTATCTCAGCAATCTCAACAGAGTTCAGACGAGCATTTTTTCCAAGAAGTCTCATTATTCGGATGTCAGTTTCATCAAACTGCTCCTCAACCGGTTTTTTCATAAAAGGCTCGCATACCGCAACCGGCTCGGAATTTGTCAAATACCCTCTGCTAAAATAAATCGGCTCGAGGTGGTTGTTCATGTCCTCTTTATGGATATATTTGCCAAACCCGTCGTGAAATTCGTACAGAATTTGATTTAGTTCATACGAATCTTTGGCAAAAACGCCGTACAGCAGATCATACGCGCCGAAGCATTTCACTACCCACCACACGTTAGGAGTAGCCTCCAAAAATGAAACCGCCTCATTTTCTATTTTCTTGTTCGTGCCTTTTAATTGTATATAGATTTTCCAGCTTGTAAAACCAAACCTGTACGGGTCGATGAACGCGGAAAACGACCTGACATAGCCGTCCTTCTGTAATTTTTTTATCGCAAAATGCGCAATTGGTCCATCCGCCTCTTTT
>CAZWEI010000082.1:0-2398 GCA_964632135.1 Microcaldota archaeon | reverse complement strand
GCGTCATTCCAGGCGATGGAACGGGTCCGGAGTTGATGCGCGAGGCGGTGCGCGTTCTCGGGCAACTTCCCGCCAAACTGAACTTCGAGCACGCGGAAGCGGGCTACGGGTGCTACAAGAAGCGCGGCACGCCAATACCCGATGAAACGGTGCGCGCTGCGAAAGAGGCGGACGCGGTCCTTTTCGCAGCAGTCACGACCCCGCCAGCGATACCGGACTACCGGAGCGCCATCGTCGCGCTCAGGAAGGCGCTCGACCTCTATGCCAATGTGCGCCCGTGCAAATCCTACCCGAACACCCGCTCCAATTTTTCGCTTTTGCGAAAAATGGACCATTCGCGGCAAGCCGCGAATTGGTCGCTGCGCGATGACATCGACCTAACGATAATACGCGAGAACACCGAGGGGATGTACTCCGGAATTGAGGAGCGGCAGGGGGACACCGCGCGCAGCGTGCGCGTAATTACGCGGAAGGGCAGCGAGCGAATCGCGCGCTTCGCGTACGAGTACGCCGTGAAAAACAAGAAAACAAAAGTTGCCATCGTGCATAAAGCCAATATTCTGCGCGAGACGTGCGGGCTTTTCAGGGAAGCCGCGCTCGGGGTCGCGGCGCGCTATCCGAATATCGAAACAGAGGAAGTGCTCGTGGACGCGATGGCGATGAGGCTCATAAAGCATCCGCAGGATTTTCAGGTAATCGTCACCACGAATCTGTTCGGCGACATCCTCTCGGATGAGGCGGCGCAGCTGGTTGGCGGGTTGGGCATGACGCCGAGCGCGAACATGGGCGGGCGCCGCGCGCTATTCGAGCCCACGCATGGCTCCTCGCCGAAATATGCCGGCAGGAACATCGTGAACCCGTGCGCGATGCTGCTCTCCTCAGCGATGATGCTAGAGTGGCTCGGCGAGAGGAAGAGCGCTGGGAAACTGAGGCGCGCGCTGCTGTCCGTTCTCGCGGAGGGAAAAACGCTCACGCGCGACATTGGAGGAAGAGCGGGCACGAGCGAGATGGTGGAAGCAATTATCTCCCACATCCAATCCGAGAGCGAAAGGTTTAAAAACCCCCCAAGATAATTTAATACAGCGACCGTCGTATATTTATGTGTAACAAATACGGCGAATATTATTGGGGGTGTAACATATGGGAATGAAAGGACAATCAGCGTTGGAATACTTAGTTACATACGGATGGGCCATACTTGCGATTGTTATAATCGCGGTGCTCTTGTTCTACTTCGGGATTTTCAACCCGAGCACCTGGGTCTCATCAGAGAACAGGCTCACGGGAATGTCGGGCTTCAGCACGACAGACGTCAAAATAACTACTACGACAATACAGATACAGCTTGCTAACGAGAAGGGAAATCGCGTTAACGTAACCAATATCACGTACAAGGGTACTGGTTCAATAGCACCCGCAACTGGCGTTACGATAGGTCCTGGAAGCTCGGCGTCGGTAAACATCACAGCCGTCTCTCCGGGGCAGGCTGGTGACGCGGTCAACGGCGAGCAGGTAACGTTGACATACACGGACATGGCGACAGGAATCAGCCACACGTTAACTGGCGCTCTCTCTGGAAAAGTTGAGTCGGGCTGAGGTCGGCTTTTCTTTTTTTTTCTTTATTTTTCATTAAAGGTGTAGTTATGAAAATGAAAGGACAATCAGCGCTGGAATACCTTGTGACCTACGGATGGGCCATACTTGCGATTGTTATAATCGCGGTGCTCTTGTTCTACTTCGGGATTTTCAACCCGAGCACCTGGGTCTCATCAGAGAACAGGCTTACTGGGATGTCGGGCTTCGGCGCGACGGACGTCAAAATAACTTCTACGACAATACAGCTTCAGCTCGCGAACGAGAAGGGCAACCGAGTGAACGTCACTAACGTCACGTACAAGGGCACGGGCACGCTGGAGCCTGCCGCAGGCGTTCTGATAAGCGCTGGCAGCTCGGCGCAGGTCAACATAACCGGCGTTTCGCCCGGCAGCACCGGCGATCCGATCAATGGCGAACAGATCGCGCTGTATTACACCGACATGGTCACTGGGATAACCCACTCGAGGACAGGCGAGCTTTCGGGGAAAGTCGAGTAGATTAATAAATATGCAAATCTAAAAACTCTCTACAGGCGGGGCCATAGTGTAACCTGGCAGCGCGGCAGGCTCCAGATAAAACGCCGCAGGTATTCTGACCTGACGTGGGGATGATAGAAACTTTGGAGCGGGGCTCGCGAAAGCGAGATCCTTGCAAACGAAGATACCTGCAAGTCAGGGTTCAAATCCGCTCGCGCGCAGCGCAATCCTGCGCGCCCGTGGTGCGCTTCCCTGTGGCCCCATTCAGATTTTTTAGGGAATGACATGCGAACTCTCGTGCTCGTGCGGGCGCTGGCCGTGTTCTC
>CAZWEI010000081.1:0-2462 GCA_964632135.1 Microcaldota archaeon | reverse complement strand
AGGCCCGGCGCCGACGACAACGATATGCATAGCGTTCACTAATTTAGTATAAAGAATAAAGAGGTATAAAAATGCGCGCGTTGAATGAGCGCGCGCGGCCCCTACCCCCCGTTCGCGCTGAGCGGCACCGAAAGCCCAATCATCCTCATCCCCGCGTCTATGACAAGCGTCTGGCCCGTTATGTTCTTTGATTCGTCAGAGGCGAGGAAAACCACCGCTTCCGCGATATCTTCGGGAGTCACGAGCCTTTTCATCGGCGTGTGCTGGATGTATCTCGCTATCGTTTCCGCGCTCATATATTTTCTGACAGCCTGCGTGTCCATCAGGCTTGGTGCTATTGCATTGATTCTTATCAGGAATCTCGCGAACTCGTCAGCAAGCGATCTCGTCAGACTTTCGAGCGCTCCTTTGGATGCCGAATACGCGGCCTGATAGCCTGCGCCGAACTTAGCTGCTATCGACGAAATGTTGATTATGCTTCCGCCGCCATGCTGCATCATTTGGGGTATGACTGCTTTCATGAATGCGCGCGCACCCTTCACATTAATCGCCATTGTGCTGTCCCATTCTTCTTCGGTTTCTTCCAAGAAAGGTTTCGGCGCCCACACACCAGAGTTGTTTACCAGAACATCCACTTTTCCATACTTCTTTACAGTTTCTCGCACCACCTCTTTAGCCTCCTTTTCTGCGTTTGGTCCTGTGAAATCAACTTGCATTATAAGTGGTTCGAGTTTGAGATTTTTTGCAAGCTCGCGCACTTTTGCTTCATTTGAACTATATGTCAACGAAAAGCCGCTCATACCTTCCTCGTGCATACGCCTGACAATCACTCCACCTGCGTCACCACTCGCTCCTATCACAATCGCGACCTTGTTTTTCAATCGTCCTTCGTTCATTTGACCACCTCCTTTCGGTCATTTATTTTAAGTTCAGTGAATTCAGCAAAATTTCCAAACAGGTCGGTAACATATGAAAAGAGCCTGAGTTGCTGTTTATGCGCTTCATCCAGGTTATTTTTCACCCACCCGACTGCCTTTTTCACCAAGAAGCCCTCTCTCGAGTAGATGGGGTGGTACGGGATTGCAAGATAAAACAGAACGCCCCTCTTCTTTGCCTCCTCTATTATTTTCTTTATGCCGCCCTCAAACGCGTTTATGCTCAGCCAGAGCTTTACCTCTCCAAAAAACTTCACAATTACTAGATCCGTCTTTGGGTTGTAATCAAACGCAACCACATCAGGTATGTTCTTCTCTCCGATGCATTGCTTCATCTCATCCAAAACTTTTCGCGTTGCTTTTGCAGGGTCGCCCATTCTTTTCTCCAATCCCTTATAAACTTCTGATTCTTTGTACTGCTGCATACTATCTGATGACCCCTCATAGAGGACCGGAAAACGTAGAAAATCAGATTTTGTGCTTACTCCTAACTGGTGCAGAGGACCTATCGAATCGTTCAAAAGAAACATCTCGCCTGGTTTAAGCGGCAGCTTCTTCATGATGAACTGTTTCAAAGCGCCGCTATGACGCTCCAAATCTGCCTGTGCGCCTCCCACAAATATCACCTCTTGCTAGCGCTTCCGCTAGCACTTTGGAATATTCTTCGTCTCACGCGCAGCCGCGTTCACCTCGCGCGCCGGCCTGCGCTGTTGTTCGTTTAACTTATGGAAAGCCTTATTAATACCAATTTACCCTACTTATGTAGGGATTTTATGTGGATTTTGAGGCTCTCCGTCGTGGACCCCGGGTGCATATGGAGCGCGCGCACGAGAAGGTTCGGGATTACTGACTACCAGTACCAGCTCGCCGTGTACAAGACAAAAACCGCAATTAGGGTTGTTTCCGCCCATATTCTTTCAGGGGAAAAACGGAAACAGGAGGCTTACATAAGAGCAGTAAAAAAGGACAGACGGGTCAGGAGGATTGAGAGGGAGGGAAACTTCTTTCTCGCGGTTGCGGACGAGCCCTTCTCCAGGCACATGGAGGCGTTTGGACATCCCGCGCTGGTTTTCATAAAGCCGATAACGAACGCGCCGAACGGGGAGGAAAGGTGGGAAATCGGCTCTTATGAGAAAAAAGCGCTTACAACTCATTTGGACGCAGCGCTGAAATACTACAAAGGAAAACTCCTCTCGCTGAAATCAGAAAAAGTCAGGGAGCTTTTCATCTCCTCGATTTCCCCGAGGCTGACGAGCAAGCAGAAGGAGGCGCTCAGTCTCGCAATAGAGGAGAGTTATTACGGTTTTCCGCGCGGAACAACGCTCGAGGAGTTGGCGAGGCGCGCGAAAATCTCGAGGCCCGCGTTCGAGGAAAGATTGAGAAGGGGAGAGGCGCGCGTGATGAAATTCCTGAAGGAGTTCAGAATATAGCGCCACATTTTCGCGTTTCGTTTTCAAGCGCTCTTGTAGTAATAGCCGGCAGCCTTCTCCCTGACTCTTCTTATGACCGCGCCCTTCTGGACGAGGC
>CAZWEI010000080.1:0-2685 GCA_964632135.1 Microcaldota archaeon | reverse complement strand
TCACAGGCATCGCGCTCCGCGAGCTGAAACTCGGGAAGGACGCGGTCGTGGGCGAGCTAAACGACGACGAGATCGAGAGGCTTGAGGAGATAATCTCTAATCCAACGAAATACGGCATTCCCGCTTACATGGTCAACAGGCAAAAGGACATCGAGACCGGACGCGATGTTCACTTGATTGGTACCGACCTCACTTTCTCGGTGAAGCAGGATATTGAGCGCGAGAAGGAGATGAACACGTGGAAGGGCTTCAGGCACTTCTACGGGCAGAAGGTCCGCGGCCAGCACACGAGAACCACAGGAAGAACGGGTATGACAGTCGGAGTGTTGAGAAAAGCGATTCTCGCGAAGGCAGGAGCGGCTGCCGCAGCAGCACAGCAACAGGCACAGGCAGGTGCAGCCGCGTCAGTAGCAGGCGGAGCAGCAGCCGCTGCAGCCGCACCAGCGGCGCCAGCAGCGAAAAAGGAGAAAGAGGAGAAGAAATAAAACCCCATACGATAACAAGGTGTATGAATGGGAGACCCGCGCAAACTCAAGAGAAAGTTCGAGACTCCTAAAAAAATATGGGAGTCTGAGAGAATCGCAGACGAGCAGCACCTGCTCGAGGAGTTCGGGCTCAAGTCAATGCACGAATTATGGGTTATGAAAACCGAACTAAGGAAAATAAGAAGGGAGGCGCGAAGGCTTCTCTCACTCGGCGAGCGGGGAAAACAGGAGGGCAGCGTGCTTCTCGCGAAAGTCAGGCGCCTGGGAATGGCAACCGAGAAGACGACGCTCGAGGACCTGCTTTCGCTTGACATAAAGGATGTTTTAAACAGGCGTCTCGGGACGCTCGTTGTTAAAAGGGGGCTCGCGCGCACATACGCTCAGAGTCGCCAGCTCATCACTCACGGGTTCATATCCATATCCGGGAAGCGCTTTAGCGCGCCCAGTTATCTCGTGCCTGTGAGCGAAGAGGGCAAAATCTCATATTACAAGCCGATAAGATTGGAGCAGCCGACTCCTGTGATGGAAGGCAAGAAGAGCGAGTAAGTAACGGTGTGTGGTGTGAATGAAAAAGGAAGATGAAGCAAAAACAGCGCATTTTTCGCAAAGCGAAAAAGCGCCGCATTTTGCCGAAGGCAAAATTGCGGAGGAAAAACAGGAAAAGCAGGAAAAACCTGTGCAGGCGGAGGCAAAGCCAGCCGAGGCCGCGAAAACCGCGCCAGCGCAGGCTACCCCGGCAGAGGCCGCGCCAAAGCAGGATGCGCAGACACCAGTGCAGACGGCGCCCAGAAAAAGATACGAGGAAAAATGGGCGATCGCGCACGTATACTCATCCAAAAACGACACGCTCATAACGATAACCGATTTGAGCGGCGCCGAGACAATCGCGAAGGCGAGCGGGGGAATGATAGTGAAGGCGGACAGGGAGGAGGGCTCGCCGTATGCAGCGATGCAGGCGGCGTTCAAGGCAGCAGACCTCGCGAAGGAAAGAGGAATAACCTCTGTTCACATAAGGATACGCGCGCCAGGCGGGCACGGCTCGAAGACGCCGGGGCCAGGTGCGCAGGCAGTTGTTCGTGCTCTCGCGCGCTCAGGGCTCCGCATAGGAAAAATTGAGGACGTAACCCCGGTTCCGACAGACACAACTAAACGGCCCGGCGGGAGAAGGGGAAGGAGAGTTTAGCGTGCGTGGCTCGTGTGGCGTTTGCGCGGCGAGGGCGTGCGTGGATTGCATGTGGAAGTTTGTGTGTGGCATGTGGTGGTATTTATGAAGGTTTTGAACGTTAAGCACGAGGACAGCGTCCTGGAGTTCACGCTCAAGGACGCGAGCGTGCAGTTCGCGAACGCGCTCAGGAGGACGGCAATCTCGCAGGTTCCCGTCTTCGCAATCGATTCGGTTACGTTCTACGAAAACTCGTCCTCGCTGTTCGACGAGTACATCGCGAACCGTCTCGCGCTCATCCCTCTTAAAACCGCGGAGGGCTACAAGAAGGACGAGGTCGTGCTCCTCTCACTCGACGCAGAGGGACCAGGCACGATATACTCAAAGGAAATTAAGAGTTCAGACTCGAAAATCAGGGTCGCGAACCCGAAGATTCCTGTGATAAAACTGCTCGCTGACCAGCGCCTCCGCCTCGAGGCGAAGGCGCGCTTGGGGAATGCGCGCGAGCACGGGAAGTTCCAGCCCGGTCTCGTGAGCTACCAGATAAACCCCAAGGACAGGAGCATTATCACGTTCAGGGTCGAGTCGTTCGGGAACATGTCGCCAAGCGATATGATCGCGAAGTCGGCCGAGATATTAGAGGACAAGTGCGAGGAGTTCGAGAAACTTCTCGCTGATTTGAAATAACTGGAATTGGAAATTATGCTTATGCGGGGGTGGCAGAGCCAGGTCAAATGCGTAGGACTGAGGTGAACTTCCCAATTTTTGCCTCGTGGCAAAAATGGGCGCATTTGCGCGGAGCGCAAATCGCGTTTTCTTTCTTGTAAAGAAAGAAAAAACTTCAATGAAAAAAGAAAGAACTGAAGCACTTCATTGCAACGTTCGCCAGAACTCCTATGCCTTTAGTGGCTGCATGGGTTCAAACGAAATCCCTTTTCTTTTGGAAAGAAAAGGTCTTTCACCCAGTATGGAATACCTCCTGTTTCGGGGGGAATCAGGAGGACCCTGAAACTGAAGGGGGGCGGAGCCCCCCTGCGG
>CAZWEI010000079.1:0-2964 GCA_964632135.1 Microcaldota archaeon | reverse complement strand
AATAAGCAGCCCGCGCGGGACGCGGGACTTCCTGCAGGAGGAGGCGCTCCTGCGCGCGCGCGTGGTGAGGAAAATAGAAGAAGTCTACAGGAGATTCGGGTACGACCCGGCATACACGCCCGCATTCGAGGAGTTGGCGCTGCTCGAGAAGAAATGCGGGGAGGACGTCCAGAAACTGATTTACAAACTCGAAGGCGACAAACTTGGACTGCGGTTTGATTTGACCGTTCCTGCTGCGCGCGTTGTGGCTGGAACCACGCTCCCAAAGCCCTTCAAGCGCTACTGCATAGGCGAGGTGTGGAGGCGCGAGGAGCCGCAGAAGGGGAGGTTCCGCGAGTTCCTTCAGGCTGATATTGACGTTTTCGGGAGCGCGGGCATGGCAAGCGAGGCAGAGTTGCTTGCGTGCGCTGGCGAGTGCCTGCGCGAACTCGGGTTCAAGGATTTCAAAATTCTCCTGAACAACAGGAAGACTCTCGACGCGCTCGTGAGGGCTGCGGGCGTGCCCGAGGGCAAGGCGGCGGCTGTTTTCAGGGCGATGGACAAATTGGGGAAGATGAGCGAGCGCGAGGTGAAGGAAGAAATTAAAGGAAAGGGAATAAGCGAGAGCGCGATTGAAAAGATTTTCGAGCTTGCGGGAATCAGCGGGAGTAATGAGGAGAAAATTGAGAAGATAAAAAAATTCGACGAGGAGGGCGCGCGCGAGCTCGAGGAAATTCTGAAACTTGCGGCCGCATATGGAATTGAAAACATCGAACTGGATTTGACGCTTGCGCGCGGGCTTGATTATTACACCGGCCCTATTTTCGAGATAAGCGCTGGCGGCGGGGTGGGAAGCGTGGCTGGCGGCGGGCGATTCGACAATTTGGTGGAACTTTACGGGGGAACGCCCACGCCCGCGGTCGGAATTTCATTCGGAATAGAAAGAATACTTGAGGTGATGAGGGACGCGCTCAAGGAAGCGAAGAAGACGGAGACGCGCGTGTATGTCGCGCCCGTGAAGGAGGAGTTCTATTTGAAGGCAATCGAGGTTGCGCGCGAATTCAGGAAAGCAGGCGTCAGCGCGCAGATTGACTTGATGAACAGGAATTTGAAAAAACAACTGGAGTACGCGAACGCGCTCGGCATTCCGTTTGTCGCAATCATCGGGGAGAAAGAGGCGAAGGAAAAGAAAATCACGCTCAGGAATTTCAAGAGCGGGGAGGAGAAACTTCTGAGCATTGATGAAGCAGTGAAAGCCGTTTGCGTCTGATGGCACGGTGGCTTCTTATGAAACTATATCCTGATTGCGCAGCGTGCATGCTCAAGCGCACTTATGAAACTACGAAACTCGCGAGCAAAAGCGAGGAGACGCGCGAGCGCGTTATGAGCGAGATACTCAGGCTCACTGCAAACAATTTCAAGCCTTCCATGTGCCCGTCTGTCCTCGGAACGCTCCAGAGCAACCTAATATGCGCGCTCACGAAAAATTCGGACCCGTTCAGGGAGAAGAAAATCCACGTGATAAAAAAGGCGCTCGCGTGCAGGAAAAAATTCGAGAAATATGTAAATGAAGGGAAGGATGAACGAGAGAGGTTCAGGCGCGCCACGTTGGTTGCGGTGTGCGGGAACACGATAGAAATATCCGCGCCTCAGCACGATGTGGATGTGCACGAATTGGAGCGCGAGATGTTCGGTTGCATTAAAAAAGGATTCGCTGCGAAAGCAGCGAAATTTTCGAACGAAAGTTCGAAATGTTTGGCAATCGACGACGTTGATAAAATTTTCAGCAGGCTTAAGCGCAATTTGCCTACGGCAAATGCGCATTTTTCGCGTAGCGAAAAATTGCGTGTCCGCGATATTCTTTACATTTGCGACAACGCGGGCGAGGCCGTCTTTGACGTCATACTCATAAAGGAGATAAAAAAATACGCGCGAGTAACCATTGCGGTCGCGAGCGGTCCCGTCGATGACGATATTACGATGAGGGAGGCGGGGCTCGCGGGCTTGAGAAGGGTGGCGCCTGTGCTCGCGAAGGGGTGCTGCTTCGGGGTGTGGAGGGAGATGTGCACGCGCGCCTTCTGGAAAAAATTCAAAGAAGCGGACTTGATATTTGCGAAAGGGATGGGAAATTACGAGACGCTCACCGAATATCCCGAGATCGCGCGCGGGAAGAGCGCGCTCCTTTTCAAAGTTAAGTGCACCTCTGTGGAGAAAGATGTGCGGGCGAAGAAAGGCTCGAACGTAGTCATGTTTTATTAAGGCGCGCGCAAATAATTGGGGGTGCGTTTATGCCGAAAAGCTTTCTCTCGAAATTGGATGAGCGCGGGAGGGTGATGATACCGATTTCCCTGCGCGAAACTCTGGGGCTTAAGGAAGGCAGCCCAATCCTCATAAAACTCGATGATGAGAGCGAGTCGGTAAGAATAATCCCATTTGTCATGGAGGGCGAGGAGCTCGCGTTCATCGATGTCGAGATGAGCGACGCGCCCGGCGCGCTATCGAAAATTCTATCACTGCTCTCCGCGCGCGGAGTAGATATAATAAAGTCCGAATCCATCTCGAGCGAGAGGGGAAGAAGCGCGGAATGGCGCGCGCTCATGAATATTTCCGGCTGCAAACTTTCCGCTTCCGCGCTGAAAAACCTGCTTCTCAAGGAGAGGGTCGCGCGCGCGGTGAAGATGACGAGGTTCTGATTTTCCAGCGCTGTAGAAATCCTCCGAGAAACAAAAACTCGGCGCGCTTAATTATCGAATAAGCCATTACCTTCAGCACCGCCTCGCGCCTCTGGAGATGCCAGAGGCGGCTGCGTACTTCACTTCCGAACCTTCTTTTCACTGAAGAGAAGAAAGACTCAATGAGACTACGCTGATGATACTGCCTCTCTATTGCAGGATTGCTGGCCCACTCCCTCAGCATTCTTTTTCTATACCTAGTTGTAGCGTAGCCAGACTTCTGTCCTAAAATGTTAGTCGAACTTATGTCCGC
>CAZWEI010000078.1:0-3017 GCA_964632135.1 Microcaldota archaeon | reverse complement strand
GGAAATTGATTTTCGTCTCAGGGCAACTGCCAATGGACCCAACTACAAATGCAATCGTCGAAGGGGACGCGCGCGCCCAAACGGCGCGCTCGCTCGAAAATCTGAAGGCGATTCTCGAGGAAGCAGGCTCCTCGCTCGAGAAAGTGCTAAAGACGACCGTTTATCTGAAGAATATGAATGATTTCCCCGCGATGAACGAGGTTTATGGGAATTATTTCAAGGAGGCGCCGCCTGCGCGCGCAACAATTGAAGTCGCGAGGTTGCCGAAGGACGCGCTGGTGGAGATTGAGGTGGTTGCTGAAAAATAAGTTCTAATTTTCTTTCACCGCGAAATAATTTTTTCCAGGTACGCGAGGTTCATGTGGAGTTCTGCCGCGACGTCGTTCATCAGTTGGCGCGAGAGGTTCGGCATGATGGCGTCCGCGACCTCGCGGAGCCCTCCTTTCCCGCTCAGGTTGCGCGCGACGACCGCCTCGAGAATGAGCCTGTTGCGCGAGGCGAAGAGCGAGTAGAAATTGTCTATAAGGCCGCTCCTGCAGACGGAAGCGTAACTCATGTATTCGGTTGCCTTTGACTCCGCTTCGTCGGACGTGAGGTTCGAGCCAAGCAGAAGCGCGGTGCACGCGGCGTGCGTCTGCGTGGTGTATTTCTCCTCCTCTTCAGGAGTGAGCCTGAGCGCGTTCACGTACGGAAGAAGCAGGCTCCTGAGCCCGTTCGCGGTTTCCTCTTTTATATCATCGTGCTCGAACTTTGATTGCAGGTCCAGCGCGAATTCCTCAACGGCCTTCTGGACCTTTGAAACCGCGTCGTGCTCGTTCGCGCGCACCACGTTCTTACCGAGCCTGTCGAGTATCATGTCCGGCGTCTCGCTGTCGATTTCCTCGATGATTTTCTTCGCGGTGTGCGTGATGGCGTCCTTTATGTTCGGCACGCCCTTCTTCCTCGCCTCCGCAGGGCTCTCGAACGCCTTTTCGTCGTTGCGCTTTACTGCTTCAATAATTGTTTCATTTGTGGTGAAAAAATGAGCGTAAACCGAAAGGATCTCGTCGCGCGCCTTCTTCGCCTCCTCAAGGTTGGCACCAAGCAGGCTGCCCAGCGCGGTCTCGTCGGACAACGAGTTTTTGTAAAGCGCGCCCAGGCTCTCGGAAAGCGCCTGCTCTGTCTGGGGCTTGGGGCTGTTCGCGAAGAACCAGACGTGCTCGTTCGCTTTTAGAATTGTGTCATAATCAAGGTTGTGCTCGAGCCCTAGAAGAAGCCCGCCCTCGCTGAGTTTCCTATTGACTTCCGCGAGCCGCTCGATGGCGTGGTCCCTGTTCGCCTCAATCGCATCCTGCCCCACCTCGAGTATCTGGGGCGTGTCCGTTTTCTCGCCGGGCGCGTGCGCCTTCAGTATCGCCTCTGCTACGGATATATCCTCGCGCGCAGTCTTCGCGACCGCGCCCGCCTCTTCCTCAGCCATCGCATTCTAATTAGAACTCGCTGCTTAAATACGTTGCGGTTAGGTTACCAATTCTTTGAGCGGATAGGCTGCCTCTGCTTCTTTCGCGCGCGCGGGACCAATGACCGCTCGGGCAAGCCGGCGCGCGTAATCCATTCCGAACTCTCCCACCGCAGCCTCGAGCGCGAGATTGTCCCCAAGAACATTCACGGCGGCATTGAAAGCTCTCGCGTGCCCTAGAACCGTTGAGACGATATCCACGGCATTTTCAGCCGGCAAATCCTTCGTGAGACGCTTGAATGACTTCGCGTGATCGGTTCTCAAATTTTCCAACTTGGAAGCTTCATCATTCACAAAAACCTTTACAGTGATACCAAAAGCCGCCCTATCCCCCCAAGCGTTCTTAAGAAGCCTGAAAGCTCCGTCGTCTCCGTACGCGATAAAGGCAGACCTTGAAGCCTCTTCATTTCCAAAAAATTTCGTGTATAGCGACAAGAGACGCTCCTTTTTATTCTCAAGGTTGGTTTCTCCCTGTATGGCCGCGAGTTCAGCCTCGATAGTTTTGCGTTTTTGATTACTCTTTCCTAGTAATACTTTCGTGTAGAAATCTATCTGACGTTTTTCAGCTTCTTCGTCCGTTTTCTTGCTTGACCGAGGCGCATCCCGAGCAACGCGCAACTTGGTTTTTTCCATAAAAATTTTGATATACTCGTCTTTGCCCGTCTTGTCTGAACGCCGAAGGCGCTTAAGCTTTTCATTTGTCATTATCCCACCTCGTTAGAATAAGTATTATGTTATGCCGCGCATTGTTAATAAACTTACTGTCTGACCCCTTCTGCCTTAAGCGGGATATGCCTATTTTTCTCTTGTTTTGCAAGATAAGCCTCTTCAGCCGCTTTCGCGCGCCTTGCCCCCAGAACATCGCTGGCGAGTTTGCGCGCGGATTCCACGCCGCCGCACTTCATTGCCGCGAGCTCGAACGTCCTGTCGTCCCCGCAAACCTTCGCAGCGAACTCGAACGCAGTCTTATGCGTGCAGCACTTTGCAATGCTGAAAGCCTCCTCGTCGCCAAAAACCTCCACTGCGAGCTTGAAGGCAGTTTCGTCCCGGCTCTGGAAAAAGACCAACTTGTACGCTTCGTCATTGCCGAGAACATCAGGCGAAGAGGCAATCATAAACGCATGCTTTGGGTCGCGGGCAGCAGAAAGCATATCGAACGCCTCTGAGGCATAGCGTTTTTCTGCAAAAACCCTGAAAGTTTGGTATGAACCTGCAGTCGCCAGAAGAACGTCGAACACGAGCGGGAGCATCTCGTGATAGAATTGTAGAACGCGAACCCTGCGGTCTGGAGAAGAGAATTTATTTCCGAGTTCCAGCAATTCCGCGCATATGCTTTTGAGATACCTGTTCCTTTCCTCGGGGTATAAACTCGCCTCGAGAATTCCCTTAATCTGGTCTAGAAGATAGTTGCATTCGGTCTGTTCATTGCAAGAAGCGCGGTCCCTCTTTTCCAGCAGGTAATTTTTAAACTTTTGGATAGACTAGCGCTGTAGAAATCCTCCGAGAAACAAAAACTCGG
>CAZWEI010000077.1:0-3028 GCA_964632135.1 Microcaldota archaeon | reverse complement strand
GAACACGAACCGCCTTTATGCCCTCCTCTGTCATCGGTATTTTCACTATTACGTTCGGCGCCCACCTCGCGTAAACTTCCGCCTCCTTCACGAGTTCCTCGCAAGTGGTCCCGTTCCCCTCGGCGGAGATTGGCCCTTTTATGATTTTTGCTATCTCCTTTATGACCGCGTGCTGGCTCCTCCCCTCCTTTGCAATCAGCGTCGGGTTCGTCGTGACCCCGTCAACAATGCCGGCCTTGGCGGCCTTCCTTATCTGCTCGACGTTCGCGGTGTCCAGAAAAAATTCCATTTTCCCACCCCGTGGTTATTTATAATTCTCGCGCACGAAGCGCGCGATTCCATCAGCATCAAGCCAGTATTTTTTCAGCAGTTCGAGCGGCTCGCCGGACTTGCAGAACTCGTCGTTTATTCCGTGCCTCTTGAGCACGCGCGCGTGTTCTTTTCCGAGCCCGCTTATTACCTCCGCGAGCGCGCCCCCGAGCCCCCCGCTGACCTGGTGCTCCTCCACGCTCACGAGGAAGCCCGTCTTTTTCGCCCAGTATCCGACCGCCTCCTCATCGATCGGCTTTATCGTGTGGCAGTCAATCACCGCGCACGAAATCCCCTCCTTCTCGAGCTTTTCGGCAGCGAGCAGAGATTCGTAAACCTGCGGACCGCACGCAAAAATCGCGGCATCATCGCCGAAGCGATACGCGTTCGCCTTTCCGATCGTGAATGGGGTGGCTGCCGTTGTAAATATGGGCATCTTCTCCCTGCACGTGCGGATGTAAGCTGGACCCTTGCATTTCGCGACCTCGAGCGTAGCCTTTCTCGCCTCCTCTGCATCCGCGGGCGCAATGACAATCATGTTCGGAAGCACGCGCGTGATTGCGATGTCCTCAAGCGCCTGGTGTGACGCGCCGTCGGGCCCCACCGTTATTCCGGTGTGCGAGCCGTGTAACTTCACTGAAACATTGTTGTAGCATATCGCCACGCGCACCTGGTCCCAGTTTCTTCCAGGAGAGAAAACGCCGTAAGCGGAAATGAAAACGGTTTTCCCGCACGAGGCGATTCCTGCCGCGACGCCTGCGAGGTTCTGCTCCGCAACCCCTACTTGCACGAACCTCTCGGGAAATTTCTCGGCGAACCAGTGCGTCCTCGTGCTCTCCGAGACGTCGGCAGTCATCACCCAAACATCCGCGTTCTCCGCGCCCAACTCAACGAGCGCCTTCCCGAACCCGTCCCTGCTCGGCTTCTTCACTTGCGGCGCGTCTATGGGGTCGATGAGCGCCATCTCCTTGTTTATTTTTGATGAGTTCGCCATTCAAGCACCACATCATTCAAATCAAACACAACTCAAACATCGCTCTCGTCGCCGTAGAATTTCCTCTCCTCCGCAAGGTCGCCGAGCGCGGTCGTTGTCTCCTTGTCCCCCGGCGACTTTCCGTGCCACTCCGTTATGAATTCCATAAATGAAATGTCCTTTCCTGGAACGGTGTGCGCGATTATCATCGTCGGCCTGTCGATTACTTTTTTCGACTCGCCGCACGCGTCTATGAGTTGCTTGATGTTGTGCCCGTCAACCTCAATCACGTGCCAGCCGAACGCGCGGTATTTCTCAGCGAGCGGCTCGAGCGGAAGGACGTCCTCCGTGAACCCGTCAATCTGTATGTTGTTCCTGTCCATTATCGCAGTGAGATTTCCGAGTTTGAATTTCGAAGCGAGAAGAACCGCCTCCCATATCTGCCCCTCGTCGTGCTCGCCGTCAGAGCACACGCAGTAAACCCTCCAACTTTTTCTCTCGCGCTTTGCCACGAGCGCCATTCCAACCGCGATTGAGAGGCCCTGCCCGAGCGGGCCTGAACTGTTCTCGATTCCTGGAAGCGTTCCTCGGTGAGGATGCCCCTGCAGGCGCGAGCCTATTTTTCTGAGAGTCATCAATTCATCTTTTGGGAAATACCCCGCCTCTGCCATCGCGGCATACATCACAGGGCACACGTGCCCGTTCGAAAGGACGAACCTGTCCCTGTTCGGCCAGACGGGGTTTTTCGGGTCGTGGTTGAGGATGTTGAAGTACAGCGCAGTAAAAATGTCCGCGAGCCCTATCGAGCCTGCCGAATGCCCTGACTTCGCCTCGTGGAGCATCCTAACGACGCTCTGCCTCACGCTGTTCGCGATGAGGTGGAGCTTTTTCACGTCGTTTATTTTTCTCGCGCCGCCAACGCTCGCTGGACCTGGCTCGAGAAGCATTTGTTTTGAAGCATCATCAACCATTCGCTCACCATTCATTTCGCAGTTTTCTCGCGCCCGCGCTCGCCGGCCTCTGAAATCTCTTTTATCCTGTCGCGCGCCTCGCGAGCATCCTTTGCAGAGAATATCGCGCTCGCGGCCGCGAGGAGGTTCGCGCCTGCGGCACCCGCGCGCTCAGCGGTTTCTGAATTCACCCCTCCATCAACCTCAATTTCAAGTTTCGGGAATCTCGCGCGCAACTCCCGAATTTTTCCCTCGACATCAGAAATATATTTCTGCCCATAGAAACCTGGATGAACCGCCATCACGAGCACGCGCGAAACATCCTTCAAATACGGCTCGAGTTTCTCCAGTGGAGTTTCGGGGTTCAGCACGAGCCCGAGTTTCCCTCCTGAGCGCGCGGCAGCCCTCTTCACGGCGCCCCAATCCGCGATGGTTTCAACGTGCACCAAATGAAGATGGTTTCCCTTCACTTTCGAAATCCATTTCTCAGGATTTTTCACCATCCAGTGGAATTCGTACGAAACTCCATTCGGAAGGCCCGCGAGGCTTTCGAGACCTATGGTCCTGTTAGGCACGAACAAATCGTCCATCATGTCTATATGCACGCACGAGACGCTTTCCCTCACGCGCGCAATCTGCTCTAGCAACTCCTCTCGGCTTTTCACTAGTATGGCAGGAACGACCTGAACCCTCATCGAGTATCACCGAAGGTGATACGACCAATTTGCGGTTTGCCGCAAATGGTCCATTTGTGCACAGCACAAATTGGAGATATTTTGTTCGAATGGCGAACCTC
>CAZWEI010000076.1:0-3030 GCA_964632135.1 Microcaldota archaeon | reverse complement strand
CGACGCAGTATAAGTACATCACGAGAATGGTGAATTACACCTATCAGGCGAACGTTACCGAGTATACGAACGTGACGAAATACAGGAACGTAACGAAGTACCGCGAGGAGCCGATTACCGAAACTAAGTTTTTCTGGGAGTAGGGCGAGGAAGGCGACCGAAACATATTTATAGTGGATTAAACATATCATAATCATGGAAAATATACATACCCGCATGACTGTGGAACTTTTAGGAGTGCCCGCCCACGTGCTTGAACGCGCGCTGGAGGAGGGACTTGCAGGCTCCCGCAACGATGTCATACGCCAGGCGCTTGTTTTGTACGGGGAGAAACTTGGCCTGCTCGACAACGAGGGTCCGCTTAGTGATGAAGTCGCAAAAGCGATTGACGCGGCAAGGAGCGAGAAGAGCATATCCCACAAAGAAGTCAAAAAGAGACTGGGGCTATGAGCGTAGAGTGGAGGAAGCCCGCGCTCCGAGACTTGGAGAGCCTGCACAAGACGTTCCAGAAGGCAGTCGTGCAAAAGCTCGAGCGGGCTGAGCAGAGTCCGCAGCACTATTTGGAACGGTTGGTTGACCGACCGTATTACAAACTAAGGGTAGGGGATTACCGCGTATTTTTGGACTGGCAGAAACCGAACCGCATCACAGTTTTGCGCATCTTCCACCGTAAGGTAGCTTACAAAAGCAGGTAAATTGTAGTTGTAACACGGGTTCTCAGCCGGTTTTGAGCTCGTTCTCTAGAGTTGTTGAATTGTCGTCCGGTATGTTCGCGAGCTCGTTCTCCAGTTGCGAGTACGCGCTTTCCTCAGCAGATGAGAGGTTGCCACCTGCGCCGGTTCCCCCTGTCTCGGTGGCATTGCCCCCGCCTGTTTCAGACGGATTCTGCGCGCAGCCTGCAATCATAATGAAAACAATGAGCGCTGCGAACGCGAGCAGCGCAAACCTGTTTCTTAGCATTTTAAACACACCTCGCTCTCAGGGCAGTAGTAGCCCGGAACTTCAGCACACTGCGCGTAAGCGGTACTGTTCGCGACTAGGGGTTTTGAGACGCACTTGTAGGGCTCAGGGCATTTCATCACGCTCTGGCCCGTTGCATTTGTTGCGGTCGTTGTAGTTGTTTCATTGGACTTGGTTTCGTTGGATGCAACTGTTGTCTGCGGAGCAGTGCCGCCACCTCCACCAGAAGAAGCCGGTGCGATTTCAGGCGTGCATTCGTCTATCGCTTTCAGTTTGCAGTTCGAATAGCAGTTCTCGTCGAACACAGAGGTAGCCGTGCCTGCCTGGTCTGTCGTGGAGTAAACGCAGCTGTTCTTGCATTTCACGAGGAGCGCGTCGAGGCACGTTGTAGGCGCGGGCGTCGGCTCGACGGGCGTCGGGGGAGGCTGGACGACCACTCCGACTCCCTCGCACTTGCACGGCTCTGTCTGGAACTGGCATTTGAGTTTGCACGTGGTGCAGTAATCCTCCTTCACTGTCGCGACCTCGACCGCTGTTGTAGGCTGCGGGCAGTTGTTGCAGTTCACGAAGCAGGACTCGGCGCACTTCACCATCTCGTCGCCTGTCAGCTTCTCGCTGCATACATCCTTGCACTTCACGCGGCACTCGTCGCACGCGCTCGCAGGCCCCTGAACAACGGTTGGCAGGATGACCTTGCAGCCAGAGCATTTCTGGATGCAGTTCGCGTTGACGCACGCCTCTGCGGCTTTCTCGTCACCGTTCGAGGAGGCGATGCAGTCCTTCTTGCAGGGCACGTAGCACGAATCGCAGTCTATTACGGCCGCGGCCTGTGCCGGCTTCGCGCACTGGACGTCGCTCGGGTTTCCGCTGCAGTAGTCCACAATCGTCTTCTTGCACCTCACATCGCCCGCGGCGTTCGTAGTTGAGCAGTATTTATTCAGTATCTCCGCGCATCTCCTTTCATCCGGGTTTTTCAGGCAGTAATCTGTTGTTATGCCCGCGCACTTCTGGTCGTTCGGGTTCTCCTTGCAGTACTCCTCGACGCTTTTTGATTTCTCGACATTGGTGAACTCGCGCATGCTGCCGACAACGTAGATGTTGTACGAACTCTGCCCCATCGTGAGCGTGCCTGCCCACATCTCCAGGTCGTCGGCGTTTATTTTCATGAGCTTTATGTTCCCAGTCTCGCTGCTTGCGCCCTTCACTCTCGCGGAAAGGACGCCGCTCCCGAACTCCACGTCCGCGAGCCTGTATTTCACGCCGGCGAGCGCAATCACGCCGAGGTATTGCTCAGTGCCGAGCAGGGAAACCTGCGCGACCACGATTTTGAATGATTTCACTTCAAGCGGGTCGAAGGGCGAGACCGCGAACCCCTTTCCAGTGAGCACGAGTTTTGAAATTTCAACGGCAGGAGCATCCTGCGCGGAGGCGGACTGGGATAGGAATACAGACATGAACATAAACGCTACAGAAAAAGCGCACAGCGCAGTTCTGCCTTTGCACGCAACCATAACACGCACCCCCAAACTAACTCGCGGGAAAAACATATAAACTGTGCGAGTGCGCGCGAAAGAAGTCGTTTATATTGCGAGGCAGTACTGGATAGCTATTTATACAAGAAATGCACTATTATATTTATGGTAGAGGTGGTAGCAGAAAAGAAAAAAGAGGAGAAGCATCTTCCCGAACAACCTCTAAAGGAAGACATATCTAAAAAGCAACAACTGCCTAAGATAGCGGCTTCAATTTCTCAGATAAAAAACAGGCTGTGGAGCGGATGTCCCGATGCTGTAAGGGAAACACTAGCTCGAGAAATACTGAAATCAAACGAAACTGTAAAACTAAAACCAGCGGCAATCAAAGAGAAAATAAATGAGATAAACGCTGCACTTAAAGAAATTTATAAGGTGGATAAGAGAATATTTGTTGATTATCTTGGAAGGGAGCCTATAAGCAAGTGTTTTGTAACGCATCCAAATGAGTTCGCGGAGATTGTCAAAATAACTGAAGAATACCCATACCCATTTTTCTTTGCACTTTTGAATGAACATGTGAATAGGCTTTTTTTGA
>CAZWEI010000075.1:0-3615 GCA_964632135.1 Microcaldota archaeon | reverse complement strand
GTCGCGGCAGAACTCCACATGAACCTCGCGTACTTGGAAAAAATTATTTCGCGATGAACTGCGCTTAACGACGATTTCTTCTTTCCTTAATAACGTTGTAGATTACAAATCCAAAATATGTGATAACTACCGAAGCTAATAAAATCTGCCAAATACCAAAATTCATAAAAATAAAATAAATCGGATCAACATCATAAATAATTTCTGAGATAAATCCACAATGTGAAATTAAACCATAAGGTGCAGCCATTATAGGCATACACATAACTCTAAAGAATAAAAGAAAAATGTAAACCAATATCGTAAAGATGATAAACCAAATAATGTTTATTTTCATCAATTTTTTCCAATTCATAACTATCCTCTATTTTTCAGCAACAGCCTCAATCTCCACGAGCGCATCCTTCGGCAGCCTCGCGACCTCGATTGTTGCGCGCGCAGGCGGCGAGTTTTTGAAATAGCGCGCGTAGACCTCGTTCATCGCGGGAAAATCGTTCATGTTTTTCAGATAAACGGTCGTCTTGAGGACTTTCTCGAGCGAGGAGCCCGCCTCCTCGAGAATCGCCTTCAGATTTTCGAGCGAGCGCGTTGTTTGGGCGCGTACATCACCTCCGACGATTGCATTTGTGGTTGAGTCGATTGGAAGTTGCCCGGATACGAAAATCAATTTCCCCGAGATGACTGCTTGCGAATAGGGCCCGATCGCCTTGGGCGCGCGCTCCGTTGAGATTGTTTTTTTCATGGAATTCAACTGCACCCCAAATTTTATAAATCCCGCGCTCCATAATATGCGTGGGTTCGAATGGGAACTGATTTCATATCGATACGCGACTTCTCGAAAAAGCAGATTGAGGACCTGTTCAGAACGGCAGGCGCGATGGAAAAAGTGCTTAAGGCACGAAAGCGCGCGGAAACCTTGCGAAACGCAGTCGTAGCCACGCTCTTCTTCGAGCCGAGCACGCGCACGAGGCTGTCTTTCCAGGTCGCGGCGACGAGGCTGGGCGCGAAGGTTCTTGATTTCGGCCTTCTGGAAGCGTCCTCTGTTGCGAAGGGCGAGACTTTCAGCGACACAATAAGGATGATTGACGGCTACGCGGACGTTCTGATAGTGCGGCATCCGCTCGAGGGCTCCGCGCGGCTTGCGGCCCAACTTGCGGTTCATCCGGTAATAAACGCTGGCGACGGGGGGAACCAGCACCCGAGCCAGACGCTCATCGATTTATACACGATTAAGAAGGCGAAGGGAAAGATTGCGGGGTTGAACGTGTGCCTGCTGGGTGATTTGAAGCACTCGCGCACGATGCGCTCGCTTCTCTACGGCTTGAGCCTGTTCGGCGCGGACATAACGCTCGCGGCGCCAAAGGGGCTCGAGATGGACGAGGATGTCGTGGAGGAGACGAGGGACAGGTTCGGCGCCAAGATAAAAAAGACGGGCGAGATGAACCTGCGCGACGCGGACGTGGTTTACGTTTGCAGGGTTCAGAAGGAAAGATTTGTCGACCAGTACGAGGCTGCGAAACTACAGAAGGAGTTCAGGATAGACATGGAGCATCTAAGCGGGGTGAAGGACGACATGATAATCCTGCACCCGCTCCCGAAAATTGACGAGCTCGACTCGCGAATCGACCACACGAAGCACGCGCTCTACTTCGAGCAGGCCAGGAACGGGATACCGGTGCGGATGGCGATTTTAACGACGGCGGTCGGCAGAGGTTAGAATAAGCAGGTGATCCTATGCTGAAGGTTGAAAAAATCGAAAGCGGGACTGTGATAGACCACATCCGCGCGGGCAGGGGGCTCGACGTGCTCGAAATTCTCGATATAAACAGCGCGTACCAGGGAAGGGTCGCGCTCGTGATGAACGTGCCGAGCAAGCGGATGGGGAAGAAGGACATCGTGAAGATTGAGGGAAAGCACATCGACGAGCACACGGCCGACAAAATAGCGCTCATCGCTCCGGAGGCGACGCTCAACATAATCAAGAATGCGAACGTGGCTGAGAAGCGCGCGCTGAAGATGCCCACGAACTTCGTCGGCATCCTGAAATGCCTGAACCCGAAATGCGTCACGAACCACGAGCGCGCGGAGACGATTTTCAGCGTGGAGAAGGAGAGCGGCGGCACTTTCCTGAGGTGCGCGTTCTGCGAGCGCGCGTTCCCAGCAGACGAACTCCTGCACTAGCCGCGTGCATAGCGCGTGTAAGGGGTTGTTTTATGATAATAAAAAATGGGAAAATAGTGACCCGCAGGGGCGTCGCGCGCGCGGACATTAAAATTGAAAACGGGAAAATAAAAAAAATAGCGCGCGCAATTTCAGGAGATAATGATGAAATTGTTGACGCAAGCGGCCTCTGCATTTTTCCAGGCTTGGTTGACGCGCACGTGCATTTCCGCGACCCTGGCGCGACTCACAAGGAGGATTTTTACACTGGCACGCGCGCTGCCCTCGCGGGCGGGGTTACAACAATCATTGATATGCCCAATTATCATCCTCCCACTATCAGCAAGAAAAATTACGAGGAGAAAGGAAGGATTGCGCGCGAAAAGGCGGTCTGCGATTACTCGCTCCGATTCGGCGCGTCTGAAAACAATTTCGAGGAAGTCAAAAAAGCAAACCCGCACTCGCTGAAAATTTTCACGTGCGAAACAGGCAGCGAACTGCGCGTTCTCGAACTGAAAAACATTTTCGCGCACTTCAGGAATTTCGACGCGCGCAAGCCCATCTGCATCCACTGCGAGGACCAGCATCTCATTGACGTTCTCGCGCGCAAGCACGCCGCAGACTCGGTTGAGATGCACAACAGGATAAGAAGCCCGCTGTGCGCTGCGCTCGCGCTCTCGAAAATTTTATTTCTCGCGCACCGCGCTCCCCGAAAAATTCACATCTGCCACGTTTCCACCGAGGGAGAACTGGCGCTCCTGCGCAAGAAAAGCAAGAACATCACGTGCGAAGTCACTCCGCATCATCTCTTTCTCTCTGAAGAAGATTTGAAAAAACTCGGAAACTTCGGAAAGACGAACCCGCCGCTACGAAGCGCGCGCGACAGAGCCGCGCTCTGGCGCCATTTGAATATGATTGACATCGTTGCATCAGACCACGCGCCCCACACCCGCGAAGAAAAAGAACAAGACTACCACGCCGCGCCCTCCGGAGTCCCAGGAGTTGAAACCACCCTTCCGCTTCTCCTCGACGCAGCGAGCAAAAAAAGAATAACGCTCGCGCGCATCGCGCAGATGACCTCTTCCAATCCAGCGCGCATCTTCAATTTGAAAAACAAAGGCGATGTTGCGGTTGGAAAGGACGCGGACCTCGTTCTCGTCGATTTGAAAAAGGCGCGCGTGATAGAAGGCGAAAAATTATTCACGAAATGCAAGTGGTCTCCTTTCGAGGGAAGAAAACTGAGAGGAGTTGTTGAGCGCGTCTTCCTGCGCGGGCGCGAGGTTTTCGACGGGGAAAACATCCTGGCAAAGCGCGGTTATGGAAAGGAAATAACAAGCTAACTTTCTGAAACGCTCGCGCACCTTGCGCATCCCCCTGCTGCTATCGTTATTGTGTGCGCGCCTGGCGTTATCCCGAGCGCCCCGCTCAGGCTCGCCCCGCTCATCTCAACTATAT
>CAZWEI010000074.1:0-3858 GCA_964632135.1 Microcaldota archaeon | reverse complement strand
AAAAGCGGACAAATGTCCGGCTAACAAAGGCGGACAGATGTTAGGCTACTGTACAACTATGAAAAGAACACCAAACAAAAAAATGAAGGGTTGGGTTTGGGAACGCAAATTCACGCGCTTTTTAGTCGTGCATTCCGCAGAAAACTTTTTGTTGAGAAAATATACGGTGTGGCGATAGGCAGACACAAGAAACCGGAACCCGGGGCTTTTGTCATCATTCAAGGAGAGCGCATATTCGATAAGGACCTGCATAAAACGGTCGTGGTTGAAAGCAGAAGAATCACCCCGGAAGAAAAAACCAAATTGCGTAAAATTGCGAAGTACTTTGGCAAGCGCGCGGAATCGTATTATGAATTCAAGAGTTATCGTAAGGCTGGCGAGGCGGCCGAGTCGCAGGGGATGGCTCTTGAGCTCATCAATGACCTTGAGGGCGCAAAGAAGGCGTATGAACTAGCGGAAAGGGCGTTTCGCTTGAGTTGCTGTGAATGGGAAAATTACGCTTCGGACGCGGACTTAAAAAGTTCCCTTTATTCTCATCGTAGGGTGCACGCCAGCAGGTATTCCCATCTTCTACCTGAGAGAAGTGACGCGGTCGCGGCGTGGTTAGGAGAAGAGGCATCTCGGGCAGTGGATATGGCACACAAGATGGAGGATAGGAGCAAAGATATGCGGAGAAAAATTAAAAAGCTAGAAAAGCAGATAGGGTAGTAAGCTACTGCCAAACCCACGGAAGGAAATTAAGGAGGAACAGGATGAGCACGAGCGCGGTGATGTACCGCATCTTCTTTTCATCGCCGACCGCGAGCGACACTATTCTGTGGCCGTCGAACATCGGGAGCGGGAGAAGGTTGACCGCGCCCACCAGGAAATTCAGCACGAACACGAGCGCGAGAATATTATATAGCGGGCCGAGCCAGGTGAAACCCATTTTGTAAGGCTGCTCGGCGAACACGCCGAGTTTTCCCTCGCTGCTCAGGGTGAGGTTGCGGCCGCCCGCGCTCGTGAGGACGGTTACGGTCTGGTTCGGCGCCCAGCCCGCGGCGATGGCATCAAATTGCGCGAGCGTGGAAACTTTCAATCCGTCGAGCTCGAGGAGCGTGCTTCCGGCCGTGAGGTTGCTGTACGCGGGATAGGAGTACGTTCCGGTTATGATGACCCGCTCGTCCTTGAAATTACCGTGAACAGAGAGGAAGGCGAGCAGCAGAACAAGGGTGAGGATGGCGGTTATGAAGTTCGCCGTCGAGCCTGCGACGAGCACGCGGTACTGAATGATTTTTTCCTTCTTCTGCAGCTCTTTCTCCTCGGGATCTATGAACGCGCCCATCGGGAGAATCCCGAAAAGGACGATTCCGCTTGATTTCAGTTTCACGTTGCCGATGCGCGCGAGCAGCCCGTGCGAACTCTCGTGCACTACGAGAAGAACGATGAGCGCGACCACGCCCTCGAAAAGCGGGAGGTTTATTCCTGGGAGAAGGAAGGTCGCGCCTGGAGCAGTGGTGCTGAGCGCGCTCGCGTTTCCGAGCGCGGTTTCTATGAGCGACACCACTACCGAAAGCCCCTTGATCAGCAGACCAGCCACGCCGATGACGCAGAGCCCTCCGAGCATTAGGACGAGGAGGAGCGCGACCTGGAAGAGATTGAAGCCTGCGACCGAGGCGCGCGCGGCGGCGTTGGACTGCGCTTCAGCATAGATGTCAAGCGGGAATGAAATCACGGAAAACGCAACCGGAAGCACGAGCGGGAGGATGAACAGCGCTACGAGCGCGAGCGCGACCAGCGAAAGAAGGTAGAGCTTCAGGTTTCGCTCCTTTTTCTTGAAGAGGAAATACGACGCCACGCCGAACCCGAGCACGAGCCCGAAGTCCGCGAAACCCTTCCAGAGCCGTTTGTTCAGGTGTGCAATTTTATCAATTAGTTCTATTCCCTTGGATGAGCGGAGCAGAAGCAGGCCCCACTCGCCCTCTAGATTCAGTTGTTTCTGGAGGATGAGCCCGCAGCCGCCGAGCAAAATGACTGAAACGACGAACTTCGTTATTCCGGAAATGGCGGTTGCCGTAACAACGTCATAAAAGGCGAGCGCGCATATTACGATAATTAGAAGAGGGGGCAGGAATTTCTTTAGTTTTGAAAATTTTGAAACTTTATCTGCCTCTTTTCGTTTTTTGGGCATAAAAACATCTCGGGTTTTATCGTGCGTATATTCGCGATGGTAAATTATTAAATGTTTTCAGCAGAGGAGAAGCCTTTTGCCTTTTCCAGTCCCGGCGCCGGTTCCCGTTGATTTTATCAGCGGCGTCTTTTGCCCTGGATTGCTTTTCATCATCCCGGCCTGGTTTTCAAGTACGCGCGCAAGCATTTCGAGGCCCGATCCCATCGTTCTCATTTTTTCCAAGGCAGCATTGAACTCTTTGCTTTCTCTGAATTCTTTCTGGTCCAGCACGCCCCTATTCAAAAGCACCATTATGTAAAAACCTGCAGTTCTAAGCGCCTTGGGATTGGCGTCATCAAGAAGTTTGATGAGGTCTGATGGTTTTGGTTTTATTCTTTCGAGTAATTCCACGACGATGTTGATTACGTGGAAGTTTACGTGTTCCTTGATGCGATGATTTACCGTATACCCCACGAGTCCCTTTAATCCGTCTTTTTCGGCCGCTTTTCTCAGACCAGAAATGTGTTTTTTGAGAACAGGAATTTTTTTGGCTAGTGACGACGCAGCGTACTCAATGTCATCCAAGTTCTCATTAACTGAAACTATGAAAATTTTCATTTCTTCGTCCATTCAATCACTTCAGAATTAGTAATAGTTTATGGCGATTCTGCTTAATAAGAGTATCGCCGTTAACTCTGACGCGAGCCTCGCGACAATATGCTATTAAATGTTTTCAGCAAAATTCCTTTGGGTTTTTATTATGGACGATTGTGAAATCTGTGGAAAATCAGACGGGAGTTATTACGTCCTGGTTGAGGGCGCGAAAATCTACGCGTGCGCGTCGTGCGCGAAACTCGGGAAGGTGCTGCGCGCGCCTGCACCGCGCGCGCCTCAGAAGAAATTCGCGGGCGAGAAGAAGCAGGGCGCGCGCAGGGAACTCGAGCTCGTGCCTGATTTCGGCGGGAGGATAAGGAGCGCGAGAACCAAGATGCATCTCGAGCGCGCTGTTCTGGGCGAGATGATAAACGAGAAGGAGTCGTTTCTTGAGCGCGTGGAGAACGAGAAGGCGGTACCCACTGAGGCGCTCGCGCGCAAACTCGAGAAGGCGCTCGGGATAAAACTGCTCGAGGAGGTCACGTACTCCGAAACCGCGGAGAAGGGCGGGGGAAAGGGCGGCGTGACGCTCGGGGACATCGTGTTCCTGAAGAAAAAGGAGAAGGAAGAGAAAGAGGAATAAAGGATGCGCAGGCTGTTTTTATGGGAGTCGAGCTCGGCGACATTCTCCAGAAAAGCGAGATAACGATAGATTCGCTAGCGGGAAAGAAACTCGCAATCGATGCGTATAATACGATTTATCAATTTCTCTCAATCATACGCCAGCGCGACGGGACGCCGCTTCTGGATTTCAAGGGGCGCGTGACGAGCCACCTTTCCGGATTGTTCTACCGCTCCGCGCGGCTGATTGAGGCGGGCGTGAAGCCGATTTACGTTTTTGACGGGAAGCCTCCTGAACTGAAGCGCGCCACGCTCGAGGAGAGGGGCGAGTTCAAGGAGGCCGCGGAGCGGATGAGAAAGGAGGCGGTGGCACGCGGGGACGAGGAGGAGGCGAGAAAATACGCGCAGGCGACCTCGCGCCTCACGAAAGAAATGGTCGAGGAATCGAAGACGCTTCTCTCATTAATGGGAATCCCCCACATTCAGGCGCCTGG
>CAZWEI010000073.1:0-3863 GCA_964632135.1 Microcaldota archaeon | reverse complement strand
ACTTGTGCGTGAACTCATACACGTCCCGTATAATGATTTTACCCTCTGCGAACTTGTCTGATTTTACCCTCTGCTCGTTTCTGAATATGTCATGAAAAAGCTGTACAACCCTGCCCTCTTTGAAATTTGGTTTCAGGAAACCGTAAATGGTTATCAGTGTTCCATTGGACGCCGAGGGGGGGTTTGCGAGATTGCCGGTAACATTCGAATGAATCTCGATATAACGCGTCCTGGCAAAGGAGGATCCGTCCTGTCCTGTCGTTTCGATACTGATTTTTCCAAATCCCTCTTGAACCAAAAAGTGCGGTTGTTTCGTGTATATGGTGTAATCCTTATTTATCGTCCCGTCCTGTCCCCAGACGTCAAGCCTGCCGGAGGTGTAGGGCTTTTGCCATGCGACATTCCCTATAATGCGGGCGACATCCCTTGCCGCAACCGAGCCGTTCTTCCAACCACCGTCGAGAGTCTGTGGCAGGAATACAAGCGAACCTGGAGTGTCGAGGTTTACAGAATAGACCGACCCGTACGCGTTTACCACCGTACCGTTCTTCGCATCCACGGAATAAAGCGGCCTGGCGAGTCCAAAGCCATCCGTGCTTCCAGAGCCGGCAGGGGGTTTGAAAACAATTCCCGTATTGTCCAAAACCGCCTGGTCAACAACAAACTGGCTTCCGTCATCCGAAAGCGCTATCCTAAAATCTTTGCCGATATAGACCATCACGCAACCGCTTTGCATGAGTTGTATGAAATTGCTGAAGTTGTAAGTCTCATGCGTTCCCAGCCCCAAAAAATATCCGGGTATCCTGCCGGAGGGTACTATTATTATAGCTTTAGAACCCGACGGCATTTTTTTAAGAAACGCGTCGTCTATTTCCCCATGGAGATAAAGGCCCTGTTTGTTCAACTCGGGACCCAGCGCGTCTTTGAACTGGAAGTAATTGCCGACCTCCTCGCCGTATGTCCTGAGAAGGAATATCTGGCTAGGGATTTCTCTCCCGTAAACGTTCAAGCTCACGTTAATCCATTTGGTGTTGCTCGCCTCCAGCCTGAGCGCGAGATAGGAGACGTACCTGCCAACGCTTTCATACGACAAAACGCCCGAGGAAACTAACGAGTACGTTGAGACCGGTGGGGGATACTGTTTGGGCGTCTGAGGCAGCTTTGCTCCTGCCGTAAAAGCGGTGTAAGCAACGTATCCGATAATAATCAGAAACAATACAAGAAAAACTATCGAGAGCAGGATGACCCTCCTGACGGGCACGTGAAGCCCTGCGGTCATGTGCTTAGAGCCACCCAGCCCCCCAAATTTTAAAAAATCCTGCTGCAGCGTTTCCTTTATCGACGCGACGTCTATCTTGTCATGCGTCTTCAGCTTGTGGAACTTGCGCACGTAGTGGTAGCTTTTTGCAATACCGAACTTGTATTTTCTGGAATGCGCGCTCTCCGCATCGGTCGCCATCAGATCACCACATACCCACGCCCGAAGCCCGCGCCTTCAAGCGCGGGTAAAGGCGCGGATGCATACGCTTCCTAGAAATCACAGCAACCCACGCCTTCCCTATTTGCCTCCCAATTTTTGCCTTCGGCAAAAATGGGCGCATTTTCGCTTCGCGAAAATCGCGTCGGCAAATGGGACACATTTGCACCCACAGGCGCAAATCGTGTTAGACGCGGGTATGTGACAAACTACAGTTTATTCGAGAGCCTGCAGGAGCCCCTCGCCGACCATCTTGTTCAGGACCTGCTCAATCCTCGCCTCGCTGACCTTATAAATCTTGGCGAACTCCGCCACATCTATCTCGGACTTGTGCTCCAAAAGCCACTCCTGTATCTTGACCGCAAGCACGTCGTCGGAGAACTTCTCCAGCTCCACCACCTTGAGCAAAAGCGAGTCGTTCTTCGCTTTCAGATCAAGATTGTCCAAGCCAAGTTTTTCGTTTGCTTTCATCAAGTCCGCAACTTTTTTCTCCAGCACAGCACAGTCAGTTTTCAAATTATCGTACTTGGCGTATATCTCGTTATACGCCGATGACGCGAACTCGGTTATCTCCTCAAGTGCCGAGCCTATCATCTGGCACAACCCCTTGTGGTCGAAATCATACACGTCCTCAAGAAGGGATATGACGTCCAGGAAATATCTGAGGACATCCACCCTCCTTTTCCTAGGGCTCATCTCCGGAGTGACGCTGTAGACAAGTTCTACCCTGTCCGGCTTGAGATAAAACACCGAGAAAAGATACGGGTTTTTCTGTATGTCCCGCGTTTCCACGTTGACAGCGACTATCTGCTCGCCGTCCGCCGAGATTTTAAGGAACGCCAGTGGCCTGAGCATCGCTATGGCGTTTCCGACGCTCGCAACCCTCTTCGCGCTGAGCTTCAGTCCTTCGACCATCGGCTCGAGCACTACCTCCCTGGCCTCCTTCACCTGCTTCTTCTCGTCGGTCTTTTCGGTTTTTTGTTCCGCGACATCAGGCAAGCAATCACCACTATCCCTTCACTTTTTTCTTTTCTTTTTTAGTTTCCTTTCTCTCGGGGATTTCCTCCACCGCCGGCACGTAGTGGAGCAGGGAGAGCGCGAGAACGAAAAGCCCGAAGAAAATCGCCACCAAAAGGCTCCCTATTTTCGGCGACAGCAGCAACACCGCGAGTATTATGATAACCCCTATCGCTCCGTAGAACACGAGCGTCTTCTCGAAGCTCGCGCGCCTCTTCTTGTGCTCGGGCACGCATTCCTCGCACACGTAAAGCCTGTTTTTCGCGGCTATGCCAAGTTTCTGCTTAAGCCAGCGTATGCTGTTTATCACAACATCGTCCAAGACCACGCGCCCCTTCTTTTCCTTCTGGCATATTATGCAGATATCCATAAAATCACCACGCACCCAGTTCCGCTAGTCGCTGAGCGCGACCTCCTGGGTGCTTTTCTCGTCCACGCCCAACCTCTTGTAATCCGCCTTCGAGAACACGTTCACCAGAGTCTGGTCGTCCATTCCTATCTCCTTCAGAAAAGCGGTTATGTTCGGCCTCGCAAGCCCCCATCTCTCGAGCATAACCACGAAATTCACGATGTCCATGTGCCTGCTGTGCTTCTCGAACATCGTCGCGAGCTCCTCTACGTGCATCTCATCCAGCCCGTATGTCCTGAGCTTACGCCTAAGCTCGTTCCTCTCGAACGAATATACTTTCGCCACGTTCTCGTCCCTCCTCTCCGCGTCCGTGAGCACGCCCTGCATGTCGAGAAAGTATTCCTCGAGCGGCTCCTCGCCGTCGACCCTGTCGAGCAGAAACGTCTCGGAGAAATTCTCTGAAGTCTGAAACGCCATATTCACAGCGCACTGCCCCACGCCGAACATGCTTATGTTGTGCCGCATGTAGTCGCTGAAGTTCAGCGTCGCCTGCAGATAATCCAAAAACCTCTCGAACTTCACGCGCAGAATGAACGTGGTGCCGACGTTCGAGAATATCGCCTCGTTTATGTCCGTTGGGTTCTGCGATGCCACTATGAGACCAAACTGGTATTTCCTCCCCTCGCGCACAATCATCACCGCGTCGCTGTTGTCGTCCTTCGCCACCTTCCACGCCTCGTCAAGGACCACGATTAGTTTTAATCCTTTCTCAGGGCTCCACCCCTCCTCGCGCATCTTCTCCTTTATGAACTGAAGGAACGAGAGCGCGGCGAGCCCGCGGAACACCTCGTCGGGAAGCCCGGAGAGGTCGATGTCGACAAGGCCCGAGTGCGTGAGCTCCTCGAGGTTTATCGTGCTCTGCCCAGCGAAATAGTCCTCGCCCTCGCGCGTGAACTGTTTCACCCTGTATATCGCATTCTCGAGCTCCGCGGGGAACTCGTACGTTCCCTCCTCCAATTT
>CAZWEI010000072.1:0-3882 GCA_964632135.1 Microcaldota archaeon | reverse complement strand
ATCGAGTGCAAAGCAGAAAACCACCCAATCTTCAAACTTATCTAAATTTTTTTTGTATTTTCTTTTCAAAACAGGTTATCCGATACAAGATCCTTTCAGGTTTCTCTTCGTACCAGCAGATGGACAGGGAAACGATTATCCATCACTGTTGAAATCAACTGATACCTTTAGTCTGGAAATCTTTTTTTTGAAATCGCCTGAATCTGTTTTTTCTGATCTGTTATCTCTTTTTGTCTCTCCTCAAGATAATCAATAATCCTTCTGGGATCCGCCGGCTCGAAATATTTCTTTCTGGCTTGCATTGAATAACTGACGAGTCCTTTTTTCAACAACCTATCAAGTACGAGATATATTTTGGAAGAACTGACTTCTGAAGCGTCAACAAGCGGACCGGTCGTGGTTGGCCCCAGTTCCAGCAGGGCAAAATATACCTTTATCTCTCCTTTTGTGAGCCCTATCCTCTCGAGAACGCCCGTTTCCATGCGTTTCTTATGCAGTCGACCAAATAAAAAGCTTTCGTTTACTACCCCCTAAGGGGTAGAGTTAGTTTAAATACCTGATTCGCGATAAAATAATACTAATTCTGAAGTTGAAGCGTAGGTGAAAAAATGAAAAAAATAGTCGAGTATATCATAGATGCTGTGGTTATCGTTAATCTGTTGCTTGGCGTAATAAAGGTAGCAAAAGCAGAAGAAGGCACGCAACCAGGAACAACCGCGACAAAAACAGAGGAGATGGCAAAACCGGAGAAGGCAGGCACGTATTCTACCTTTAACGACTGTGGATTGCTAAAGACGGCAGTAGACCATTCAAGTCAGTATGGCCAGGAGGGATCTGTTGGAGCAGGAGAGGCCAATGATGGAACAGAAGATGTGTCCCTCAACGTAAGGAAGGACGTAGGTAAAGATGTGACTGGAACCCTTCTTGTGAAAACCGCGGTGAAAGAAGATAAAAGTACCAGATCTGGTCGCTTAGGTCTTGCGTTGCCACTGACTGATGGGATTTACGTTGGCGGGTATCTCACAACCACGGATGAATCTGCTGTCGGCGTAGTCGGCGTACAGAGAGCCCAAGACAGCACAGTTCTTTTGAGGGAAGGTTTAACGTGCATCAACTCTCCGAAGAGTAAGAAGACGCAGCTTGCAATCGAAGCGAGAAAAAACATGGGAACGTGGGAGGCAACGGTTTCTGCGCGAGGGGAAGTAGAAGAAATGAAGACTGGCAACAAGAGAAAAACAGTTAATGGGTGGTTGGGCGTTCAGGCAAAAAGAAAAGGGGACATTTTTTCAGTTGGAGCGGGCGGGAAGAGGTTTATTAAGGCGCATTACAGGCACGTCTTTGGTAATAAAACTAAGTTTGACGCATCCTGGGAGAAGAGCTTTAACAGCATATCTAGGAAGACTGAGAAATGGGTTAGGCTAGGAGTTGCTAGAGGGTTTTAGCTTTGCTTTTTCTTTATTTTCTTTTTGTCTCCTAGCGCGCGAGACGAAAACATTAAATCAGTTCGCGTGAAAGATACTCGCACAGAACGTAACGCAGGTGGTAAAACTGCCCGAGAAAAAGGAAAAAATCCTCATAACTGCGGCGCTGCCCTATGCGAACGGGCCGCTTCACCTAGGGCACATCAGGAGCACCTACCTGCCCGCGGACATATGCGCGCGCTTCAACCGCCTCATCGGGAACGAGGTGCTTTACATATGCGCGACCGACGAGCACGGAACGCCGATTCTCGCGGCCGCGGAGAAGGAGAAGAAGAGCGCCCGCGAGTTCGTGGATTACTACCACGAGAAGGACGAGCGCGAGTTCAAACAGTTGGGCTTCAGCATGGACATCTTTCATCGCACATCAAGCAAGGAGAACAGGGAGCTCACGCAGCACTTTTTCGAGAGGCTGGGCGCGAACGGCTATGTTTACACGAACGATGTTGAGCAGGCGTACTGCGAGAAATGCAAGCGGTATCTTCCTGACAGGTTCGTGGTCGGCACGTGCCCTCACTGCGGCTCCGAGAAGCAGTACAGCGATTATTGCGATAATTGCGGGAAGGCATTGAGCTCTGGCGAAATTCAGAACCCGCAATGCCTCGTGTGCGGTTGCGCGCCAACGAGCAAAAAAAGCAAGCACTACTTCCTCGCGCTCTCGAAATTCTCGGACAGGCTGAAGAATTGGCTGCAGGAGAACAAGAACCTCCAGCCCGAGGTCGTCAACTATTTGCTGAATTGGATTAAGGAGGGGCTGTGCGACTGGGACATCTCGCGCGAGATGGACTGGGGCGTGCCCATTCCCGGAGAGAAGGGGATGGTGTTTTATGTTTGGTTCGACGCGCCCATCGGGTACGCCAGTTCGACCGCTGCGCTCACGCCCGACTGGGAAAAATGGTGGAAGGGCGACGCGCGCATCTATCATTTCATAGGTAAAGATATCATCTACCACCACTTCCTTTTCTGGCCTGCGATGCTGATGGGCACAGAGGATAATTTCCGCCTTCCTGACGCGATTCCCGTTCGCGGGTATTTGAATTTGGAGGGAAGGAAGTTCTCGAAGAGCAAGAACTGGTTCGTGTCGCTCGGGGATTTCCTCGCGGATTTCGACCCCGATTACCTGCGGTATTACGAGACCGCGGTCACGCCCCACTCTGTCGAGGATGCGGACTTCACGTGGGCCGACTTCCAGCACAAAATCAATGACGAACTCGTCGCGTGCATCGGGAATTTCGTCCACCGCACGCTCGTGTTAATTCAGAAATTCAACGGCTCGAAAATCCCGTCCGCGCACCTTCTCGACGAGGGAAGCAAGAAACTGCTCGACGACGTGGGCGCGAAGAAGGCGAGGGTGCGCGAGTTGTGCGAGAGGTTCAAATTCAAGGAAGCGCAAGAAGAAATTCTCGCGCTCTGCGCGGAGTTCAACAAGTATTTGAGCGAGCGCGAGCCCTGGCGCGAGAAAGATGAAAAGAAGAGGGACGCGTGCCTGTACGTCTGCGCGCGCGGCATCACCTCGATTGGAATTCTTCTCTCGCCATTCCTCCCGGCCACGAGCGCGCGCCTGTTCAAACTCCTCGGGCTCGATGAAAAGGAAATACGGTGGGAGAATGCTGAGCGCGAAATTCTCTCGCCCGGCGCGCAGATGGGCGAGGTGAAGCCGCTTTTTGAGAAAATTACTGACGAGAAGATAAAAAGGCAGAAGGAGAGGCTTGGAAAGCGATAGCAACGTTTTTTAACCATCACTGTAGAATAGAATCATGAATCCAAAGGGCGTGCTCCTGTTTGCGTTTTTGTTCTTCTCGTTGCTGTTTCTTTCCGGCTGCATAAAAACAGTCGCGCGCGTGGAGAAGACGCCTTATCCCGAGGAGGAAAATTATACCGAGCGCGTGCCGTACAACGTGACGAAGAATTTCACGTACACTGCTCCGCTTGAGGTTAAGGAGCCGTATACCGTGGTTGAAACCTACCCCGAGACTGAAACGTATTACGTGAATTATTTCAAGGACAAGGGAGGGCACACCGTCTCCGATTTGGTCGTGGATGATGCTGGTGGGGGGAAGGTTTCGGTAAGGAACATGAACAACTTCCCCGTTAATTTTAATCTCAATTTCACGACGCGCGTGAGCCTGCAGGAAAGTGGATTGTATTGGGAGCATCCGAACATTTTTTCAAACCAAGTGATAGGCGCGAGTTCGAGCAAGGGGATAAGCGGAGACTGCAGCGCGCCTGATGGCGGCGCGTACAACTGCACAGCGCTCCGCGAAACAGTGAGCATCAAATTACTGCCGAACGATTACGTCGTGGGTGTGGTGGAGCAGAGGCAGAGGGTCGTCACGCGCGTAAAGCAGACGACGCAGTATAAGTACATCACGAGAATGGTGAATTACACCTATCAGGCGAACGT
>CAZWEI010000071.1:0-4033 GCA_964632135.1 Microcaldota archaeon | reverse complement strand
TTGTAGAAAAGAATATAAATAGATTTGTTCATAATAAACCCCAAGACGGAAGGAAAGCCTGACGATACTGTACGGTTATGCTGCATTTGCAGACGGACGGACGTTTCAGTGCTATTTCTTACGTTCTGGAGATGAAAACATGGCATTTGGTAGAGGAGGAGGAGGCAGAGGAGGAGGTTTTGGCGGCGGATTCGGGGGGGACTCCGGTCCCAAGCCAGTCAAGGTCGGAGATGAACTCGATGTCACAGTCGAGGCGATAGCGTCAAAAGGCGACGGAATCGCAAAGATTGAGGGCTTCGTGATATTCATCCCGAACGCAAAGGAAGGGGAGAAGATAAGGATAAGAATAACGGACGTGAAGAGGAGCTGCGCGGTCGCCGAGAAGGTCGGATAGACGGCGAATGGCTGATCCCTTTCTGATTTTCTTTTTCTTTTATTTTATGACGTCCAGCGGAGCGAGCAAAAGATTTTTATTCCAGCGCGCGCAACTATTTCCGGCTGGCGTGGAGGTTGTTCGATGGCAAAGAAAAAAACTGCGAAAAAGGCGAAGGGCTCTGCCGCGAAGAAGAAAAAAATGTATTACTACTACGGGAAGAAGGAGAAGCGCGCGAGCGAAGTTGGGTGCGGCTGCGGCTAGTCCTTAAGAAAATCTGGCTTGCATTTCTCGTTCGTTACCGGGTCGAAGGTAGCGAGCTCCCTTTTCTCGAGCGGAATAACCACGCGCGAAACCATCCCGTGCAGTGAGAAGGGCAGCCGTATTAATCGCATCTCGCCTGCCGTGACCCACTCGTCGATTAAGAATCCCTCGTTATCGAGTTTGCGCGCGAGCGCTGCGCGCTCCTTTCTGCCCATCTTTTTCGCTTCCTCGTCCATCACGTGGATGTGCATGCCCCTCCCTGAATAAACGATGCACAAATCCGCGAACGTTCGCTCGAGTTCCTCGTAGAGTTTTGCGCACTCCTGTTTCACCATTTCAAACTCGAGTTTGCAGAACGCGAGCCCCTGGTGCCTTTTCATCTTCTGCGCGAGCGTCCCGTGAATCGGGCACGTGATGTTCTCGGGGTCCAAATCGAACGCGAGCTCCTGCCCGAGAAAATTTTTGCATCCCCAACAATTTTTGCGCTGCGTCCCGCAGCCCCCGCATGCGCGCAGATTCTTGTAATGATTCCGGTCGTAATAGACGCCCTCAGGAAGAAACCGTAAAATAAGCCCGCGCACGTCCCCGTAACGTTTGTACTCATCAATCAATATCGGCTCCTTAATATCCGCCTCGAATTCCTTTTTGAAAATGTGCGTGTGCCTTCCAATCACGACCGCGTAAACCGTGTTCAGGGCGTCGCGCGCATCACCAAACCATTTCGCAACGCGCGCAAAATCAAACTCGCACGAGTAGAACTCCTCGCGCTCGGAGAGAGTGGAATACCGGAGCCCGCGAGGAAGATGATAACGTGCGTTTTGCGCGCGCATGAGGAGGTTTGCGCGAAAGTGATATAAATAACTCTTGGCATAAAATAATACTTATTCTACGAAGCTTGGGAGGTGAAAGGATGTATGTTCCGGATATGACTGACGAGAGAGATGATAAAGTAGCCGCGGAGAAGCGCAAAAGAGAAGAGGCATGGGTTAAGAGTGTTGAGCGCGACCTGACGGAGAGATACGCGAAAATTAACATAATTCCTGTTTCTAATGGCGGTCCATTTGACAGCCTTACTTTAGGACTTTATGTGATCAGGGTTCCTGAAATTGTAGACGAAAAAGGTTGTATTTGGTGCATGGAGCAGCTTGCGAAATACGGATTTGATTCGTCTGCCGGAATCATCAGCGAGTTTTCAGAAGTGAAAGAAGAAAACGTGCGAATAAAAGTTGCGGAGGTTCTAAGAAATTTCAGAGGAAAAAACGTTGTGGAAACTCTTGGAAAGATGCTCGGCGACGAGAGCGATATCGTGAGGCGGCGCGCGCTGGTTAGCCTTGAGCGCAGGAGCGGCGTCTCGCTGCGCGACGTTTTGAAGCCACTCGTGAAGGGAATGCTCAAGGGAAAGATAGATATGGCGTGCGGGGAGTACGCGCTCAAGAGCATAGCTGAAAAAAGCGAGAGAGGTAGCGAGTTAGGCCTTGGGGAATTGCTAGAGAAAGGTTGGGGAGCAGTAGTAGAAGAAATAGTCAATTACGAGCACCTTACAACGGAGGAAATACGTGAATTGCGACTCAAAGAAAAATTTGGGAAAATTGAGCAGATGATGAAAAAAATGGAGGAGACTAAAAATTTCAGGGGGCTTAAAAAAAGATTGGAACAGCACAAGGTTTCGAATCTCGCAAAAGCGCTCGCGTGAAGTAATTGAAATTCGCCACGCGCATCTACTTATTTAATTTTTACGTTGAATGTTACGCGAAGTGAGTTTATGCGCTGCCCATACTGCCTTCATCCGGAGACGAAAGTGCTCGATTCGCGCGACTCCAGCGACCTGGATGCGACCCGGCGCCGTCGCGAGTGCCTCAAGTGCAAGAAGAGGTTCACCACTTATGAGCGCGTGGAGATGGTTGATTTAATCGTAATCAAGAAGGACGGCCGGCGCGAGAACTTCGACCGCCACAAACTGCTCAATGGAGTCATGAAGGCGTGCGAGAAGAGGCCGGTCAGCCACGAGCGCATCGAGGAGTTGGTTGATGATGTTGAGCGCGAGCTTCGGAAACGAGAGGAAACAGAAGTCAGCAGCATGACCATCGGCGAGATGGTGATGAGCAGGCTGAAGAGGCTTGACCAGGTCGCGTACATTCGCTTTGCATCTGTTTACCGCTCGTTCACCGACGTTGAATCATTCGAAAAAGAACTACGCCGCCTCAGGAAAAAATAATTAAAATAGGAAAAATCGTGCGTTGAGGGGCTGAACGAATTTATAATCGGGCGCGTTAGGCGTGCGCGCGTTGTTTCGTTTTGTTTTGCCCGAAAGAGCCCGGAGCGCGCTTTGATTGCTCGAAAAATTCATTAAAACGCGAGTGCGAAAAGCGGAAGAAACGCGCGAAAAACGGGATTTTCTGACGGCGCGCGCACGCGCACGGAAAGGTTTATAAACAGCATAGGTTGTATTTCTAGAGCGGGCTTACCCCAATAGGTTGTGGAAAAGGTCCCGAAGCATCACTACGACATTTAACGAATATAAGGTGAAAATATGCGTGACTGCCGCATCAAAAAAATCAAAAAGCGCGATGGGAGGATTGTCGATTTCGACCAGGCGAAGATAAAGGAGGCCATACTCAAGGCGGCGAAGGCAGTGGGCGGGAAGGACGAGGCGCTTGCAGTTGCGCTTTCGGATAAGGTAGTTGAGGCGCTCGAGGCGAAGTACAAAAGTTGGGCGGTGCCTGGCGTGGAGGACATACAGGACGTCGTTGAGAAGGTGTTGATTGAGAGCGGGCACGCGAAAACAGCGAAGGCGTACATACTATACCGCGAGCAGAGGAGGAAGATACGCGAAACCGCGCACGTGCTCGGGTACATAGACCGCACAATAGACGGGTATTTGAGGCAGTCCGACTGGCGCGTGCGCGAGAACAGCAACGCGGGCTATTCACTCTCGGGCTTGCTGTTTTACGCTGCAGGAACGTTCATCGCGCAATACACGCTGAACAACGTTTACCCGCCCGAGATAAGCAACGCGCACAAAGATGGAGATTTTCACATCCACGATTTGAGCATGGGCATCTCGGGATATTGCGCGGGCTGGAGCCTGCGCCAGCTTCTCGTTGATGGATTCAACGGCGTGCAGAGCAGAATCGACTCAAAGCCGCCGAAGCACCTTAATTCCGCGCTCTGGCAGATGATAAACTACCTGGGCACGCTGCAGAACGAGTGGGCAGGAGCGCAGGCGTTCAGTTCGTTCGACACGTATCTCGCGCCCTTCGTGCGCACTGACAGGCTCAGTTATGAGGAGGTAAAACAGGCAGTGCAGGGATTCGTGTTCAACATGAACGTGCCGAGCAGGTGGGGCGGGCAGACTCCATTTTCCAATATAACTATTGACTGGACTGTCCCCGAGGA
>CAZWEI010000070.1:0-4040 GCA_964632135.1 Microcaldota archaeon | reverse complement strand
CTCAATGGACTTCAAAAACTCAGAGCCAAACGGGCCCATATTTTCTCTCATCTCTCCCATTCCATCCTCGTTAATAGCCACATACATGATGGAGGTTATTCCCTCATCGGGCAGATAGGTTAAAAGATATTCGAGTTTGTCTCCAGTCCAACGTCCGGAGAAAAAAAGAGCAAAAACCAGAATGATTGTTAATACAACAATTAAAAAACCAATAAACAAGTTTTCTTTTTTCATGTTTAGTTGTAGAAGCAACAAGGTTAAATAATTTATGACTTAACTACCCGCAATCGCGCGCAGCTCCTTCTCGAGATAAGGCGTCATCTCCTCGCAGAAACAGTGAATATTGCACGCGACCGTGTAGAACGCGCGCGGCTCCTTTGCGCGCGCAAACGTGTCCTGCGCGAGCGCGAGCGGGATAACGTTGTCGTTTGCGGAGTGGATGAGCACAACCTTTCTCGGTGAAATTAAACCCATGTAGTTGTTCGGGTCGATTGAGCGCGCGACGAGAAACTGCTGCGGACTCGTGAATGTCGTGCGCGAGAAATCGTAGCCGCTCGTGCTTATTCCTATCACACCTTTAACATTCGGTTCGAGCGCGGCGGCGATGAGCGCGAACCTTCCGCCCATACTCTCGCCGGTCATTATTATCCTCGAACCGTCAACCTCGGCGCGCGCCTTCAACAAATCAAACGCGCGCAGCGCATCGTAAACCATCGCGTAGTCAGGAGGCTCGCCATCGACGAAAACATTACCGGTCTCGCCGATTCCGCGCTGGTCGAGCGTGAGAACAACGAAACCGAGCGCGCTCATTTTTTCCGCGAGCTTCTGCTCAATCTCTTTTGTGACGCCGGCGCCTGGAAGAAGGACAACCGCGGGAAGTTTCTCCGCGCTCGCGCGCTTTGGAATCCTGAGAAGAGAAAAAATTGTCGCGTTCCTGCTCTGGAATTTTATTTTGTAGATTTTCTCGCTCGCGGTTTCGTTCAGCAGTTCTTCCGTGTATTTTACAGGAGGACGCGCGCGAGGATACGAAAGGACACCGTCGCTGCTCAAAGTCCATTTCTCCTCGGAAGTTTGTGTTTGTGATGTATTCGGTTGGTTGAACGCAAACCAAATCACAATTACAACAAAGACGAGCGCGAGAGCAAGAAAAATTTTTTTATCTTTCAAAAGCGTCGTATCCATGGGAAACAACTCTTTTTCCGTCGAGAAAAACACCTGCGCCTCGCGATACTTTTCCTATCTTCGCGAGTTTGCAGCCAACGCGCGCCAGTTTGTTTTTTATTTTCTCGAAGTCGCGCGCGCGCAGTGAGAGGAGAAGTTCGTAATCCTCCCCTGTGTCCAGCAGATAATCGTCATCCAATTCATTCGCTCTCGCGTATGCGCGCGCTTCATTCGTGATTGGAATTTTATTTTTTTCAATCTCGATGCGCACCTTGCTTTTTTCGGAGAGGAGGCGCGCGGAGTAGAGGAGGCCGTCGGTGATGTCAACTCCGGCGGCATTAACTCTTGCACGAGAAATGGTTTGTCCTTCAATAATGCGCGCGCGTGGATGAGTGAATGAGCGAATGAGTTTTTTGTTTGCGTGTTTGTTGTTGAGAAGCGCGTGGAGGCCGCAGGCAGCAGAACCGATAGTACCAGTAATTGCAATCACGTCTCCGGCGCGCGCATTTTTCTGCAGGAGCGCGCGTCCTTCAACAACCCCAACTGCAAAACCGCACAAGGTTATTTCGCGCGCGCGCTTGCTGTCCCCGCCGACGAAGGGAACGCGGTATTCTTTGCAAGTTGAATTTATCCCCTCAATTATTTTTTCTGCGTCGGGCGCGCGCATTTTGTTAGGCAGGCCGAGCGAGCAAAGAAACGCGAGAGGGCGCGCGCCCATCGCCGCGAGGTCGCTGAGGTTCGCGATCGTGATTTTTCTTCCCATCTCTTCGAAGCGCATTCCCCGCGGAAAATGCGTTCTCTCGAACATTATGTCGGTGGTGAGCACAAGGCGAGCGCTGCCGAACTGGATTACTGCCGCGTCGTCCTCGCCAGCGCGCACGAGAACGTCTTTGTTAGAGTAAAGTCCACTGGTGAGATTTTCGACAAGACTTCTCTCGCTGATCACAAAAGCACCAAAAGGTATATATACAAATTTTAATTAAATTATACTGGTGTTTCTCGTGCGAGTGGAAGGAATCGATTTGCCGAGACTGCTTCTGAAATTACGAAAACGCTTATCGTGGTGGTAAAATGGATGGATTGGAAATGCTGAAGCCTGCCGTCGTAATGGATGCGGAGGAGTGGCTGGGAAAGGCAGTGAGCGAACTCATGAAAATGAAGACGTGCGTCATCGTGATGAGGGATGGAAGTTATTTTGGAATTGTGGATGACAGGCACATCAGGCATATAACCGACCCGAGCACCACTAGATTGGGCACGGTCGCGGTGCGCGCGCCGGTCATCTCGCCGACGATGGAACTGCTCGAGATGTGCAAACTGTTCTTCACTGGGAAGTTCAAGGCGCTGCCGGTAATAGACAAAACGAAAGTGCTCGGCGTGCTCACGCGCGCGGACGTCCTGAAGGAACTTCTTGATGGCGGACTGCTCTCGAACAAAATGGTGAACGAGGCGATGAGCTCGCCGGCGTGCATGGTTGACGAGAGCGAATCTGTCGCGAAGGCGCGCGCAAAAATGCATTCCGAGAACGTGGCGCATCTCATAGTAACTAGGGAGGGGTTGTTTGCGGGAGTGATTACGAGTTTTGACATGCTGAGGCTCGAGAAGCCGACCGAGAAGCGTCCTTTCGTGCAGGAGAAAACCGGGATAGCGAGCCAGCCCGTGAAATCGTTCATGCGCGAAGGGGTCGAAACGGTCTCGCCTGACGCGAGCATCGCTGACGGCGCGCGCATAATGGTTAAGAGCAACACGTCTGCCGTGCCCGTCGTGGATGGAGGGAAGCCGGTTGGGTTTCTTACTGCGCGCGACATACTGGAAACAGTGATTCCGCGCGAGCATCCGAACATCCACATCATAGGGCTCGAGGGAAACGACAGAAGTTGCGCGCCGGAGATAATGCAATCGTGCGAGAAAGTGATGGAAAAAGTGAAGAATCTTGGCGTTGAATATTTGGTCCTGCACGTGAAGAACCGCTCGCGCATGTATTCGGTGCGAGGGAGGCTGAACGTGCGCGGCAGAATTGTTTCCGCGAGCGCGTCGGACTGGAACCTTCACCTCGCGGTGAAGCACACGCTTGCGGAGTTGGGAAAGATGATGCAGAAAGAAAAACCCGCGCGCATGCACAAGATGCACCACGTGCGCGGGGAAGGGGAGGTGGGGGAATGAAGGTTACTACTGGGCTTCCGAGAGTTAGGTCGCATAAGACGTTTCTGGGTTTAGTGGAGGTGAACAAGGCATCCGAAAACTACATTTTTAATATAAAATGTGGAAAGCTTGATGGCAAGCCGCTGTACGCGCAGGTGATAATAAACACGCAGGGAAAGACGGCAGATGTGGTGCCTAGCAAGGACCCAGAAATATATGGCAAATCCATAGTAGATGTAGCCCTACCTGGAAATGTAACTGCTATACTAACCGCGCTCAGAAAAAAGATAACTGAAGAACCGATCTCAATAAAAGATTTTGCATTTTTGGATGAGAACTATTCTGCGTCTAAGAAACTTTTATTTGCGCTGAATAAGGTTCTCCCTCCGGAGGAAGAACCTGGCGCCGGAAAAGAGTTCCAAAAATTAAAAAAAGGTTGATTCAGTGAGAAAAGCGCAGGTCGGCATCGAGATAGTCGTGGTCGTGGGGCTCATACTCGCGGTGTTCATCCCGATAATTTTCAAATTGTACAGCGACCTTAGTTCGAGCGGCGACCAGCTGAACATCCTGCAGGCGAGGGAGACCGCGAAGAAAATCGCGAACGTCGCGGACATCGTGGCGAGCGCTGGCGACCCCTCAAAAGTAACGATAACGTTATATGTGCCGCAAAACGTGGAGAGCATTAGCCTCAACGCAAATCGCGAGATAGTTTTTACGATGAGGACTGGTTCTGGAAG
>CAZWEI010000069.1:0-4059 GCA_964632135.1 Microcaldota archaeon | reverse complement strand
GAACGTCTATATTGCCGGATTTCATCCAAAATATGCTCTCTTCCGATTATGGTTTTTTTCAGATTTCTCATATTTGCCCCAATCGTTAAGTCGCTACGAGTTAGTTCCTCTATTTTAAGTTCAAAAAGCCCCAGCAACTTCCTAGAAAGTCTCTCATCGCCCAATATGTCTTTGTGCAACTTTTCAATACCGCCAAACGCGCGCGCCATATAGAGCATGTCTCTTTTCTTTATTTTCTTTTCCAAGTCTTTCTCGCTTGCTTTGCGGCCAAGTTTAACATATGTTTTCATGAGTTCGTCCATAACGAACGATTTCACGGCATTCTTCACTTTCATCTCGCCAAGCCCTTTTATAACGTGTAGTTCGCCGTCTACAATGGCGCATCCGTATATAACAAATCGTTCATCCTCCCTAAACTCGGCTTCGCGCGGGTAGTGTCCGGTTTTTGCTATTCTTTTAGAGATTATTCTTACCATCACTTCCATTAATTTTTCTGAGCTTACTGCGTCGGTTTTTTCTATGAGTTCGTGTAGGGATGTAACTGCACATTTCATTGAAAACGTGTCCACGCGGTTCATGTCCACGTGGTTCGGCGGCTGGCTCATCAGTTTAAATTGGCGTTTTGTTAGCATTTTTTACGCCCCAACAATCTTTAACTCTCGCTCGGCTTCTTTTCTCTCCTTTTCCAAATGGTTTATCTTTATTGCCAAGCGGTTGAATTTCCTGGTAGCCGCAGTTTCCCCGACCGGATCATGATTATTTCTCGCATCGATAAATTCGCGCCTATACGCTTCCTTTTGTTTCTCTGCCTCGGATATCAACTGCTCTACCTCTTCTAAAGTCCGTTTTCTGTATTCGGTTCTGGTTTCAGCCAGAATTTCGTCTGCGCCTCCGTACAGCTCCGACAGCAAGTAGAGGTTTCGCGTAAGGTCCTCTTTTTCCGGCTTGCGCTCAAGCTCGTCGGATCTTCTTGCAATTTCCTTCCGTACAAAGGATTTGAGCAGGTCCGGAAGTTCCAATTTTTCACACTTGATTTTTATTGCCATGCCCACGCTAACTACGGCATAAGGATCTTTGTTTTCAAAATGCTTCGCGGATTTCAACGATTTGTCAAATTCCGCTATGTTTGCAGATTTTTCCAAAATTTCTAGAAGTTTTTTTTCGTCCCTGCCAAAAACAGACTCCGGATCTACGGAACGCTTGATAGGAGTTTTCAGCCCGAACATCTTTGCGAAATCATGGGAAACGAAAAACAACTCAAGGTCGTCTCTGCGAATTCTGTCAAAAACAAGCGGAAGACTGTTGCGCCTGCATTTGGCGTTTATCTCCGACATGTCGAGAGGAGCCAGATGCAACGCTTTCCATGTTTTAAACGGGTTCAGAAGAACTTTGTTTATCTTGCCGATTTCTTCTTCATCAAAAATCCATTTCAGTTTTTTGGGTTTTATTTCGCCCTTTTTTATGCTTTCAATCAATGATTCTTTGTGGCAAATGTCACTTTTCTTCTCCACGCGACACGGATTTTGCAAACCGGCATTCTCTATAAAAGAGTTTACAAATGCGGGAACTTCGATGCCTAATTTTTCAGATATATCCTTTATCTTCTTGGCATCGTTCAGCATATTTTCCAATCTCACCTTTCCGATATCGTTTAAATCAAAATTGCGTTGTAGAATGGCGAGCGTTTCTATCTGCGATTTGCTTAAAATATCGCTCGATTTGAACTTTGGTTTCGGAAGTCCGAAAATATTGGCAAAAGAGCGCGCGATAAAATAGCATTTTTTCTTTCCGTTAGCGAATACGCCGTCAATCGCAACAGGCAGATGTCTGAATATACACTCCGTATTTATGGTTGAGATACAAGCAGGGGAAATTCCGTTCTGCTCGGCTGTTTTAAATGAATTTGAAGCAATTTTTTTAATGGCGCTAACCCGCTGCTCGCTAAAAAAGTCTCCAAGTTTTAAGGGTTCTGTGAACTGGGGTCTTTTCAATCCAAACTTCGCAACAAAGTTTTCTCTGACGAAATACGCGATTTTTTTATTTTCGTAAACAAGGGCGAATGCTTTTGGAAGGTTGTTATTCTTGCACTTGTGGTTTATTGGCGCGATACCTGACACGGCTGGGTCGTTCATCATGGTTGTTCTAAGCGGGTTTGAAAGAACCTGCAGAATAAGTTTGATCTCGATAGGACTGAAGATGTCCTCAAGTTTTTCTATAGTTTTACTTCCTTTATCGATTAGGGCTTTACCTTGCAACAACGCCACCGCGCTTGTAAGACCTCCGCTGGATGACCAGTTCCCGCTGAGCATTTGCGAACGGTAACGCGGATAATTGTGCATCGTTATCATTCTAAACAACCAACAAATCTGTACATTTGAGCCTTTCGGGGTAAATCGTTTCCTTGCGGTTATGACGTTGGCACGTTTACGCTCCTTCCGAACAAAAGATAAACCGACCGCTCACTCGTCCGCATCATCTTTTCTGGAGCGGACTCCTTCGCGCTCTCTGATCCACTGTCTTATCAGCGCAACCATCCACGGACTTAGCGATAGTGGGTCGTAATCACCAGACAGGCAAAGTTTTTCTTCGAGAATCCTTCTCCTCAGGGCAAGCACGTTCCTCTCGTCGCGCGCAGATGCCTCGCCAACCTCGTCGTGGTTATCCCTGCAACTGCGCATCTTTTCGTCAAGAACGCTTATTCCAGCATCAAAAACGTCCAGCAGCCTTCTGCCGACTTTTTCACTTGCAGGATAACCCGTGTCCAGTCGTTTAAGTTCTCGATATTTCATATCCAGCTCGGTTATGGTCTCGCCGAGTCCCAACAAGTCCTCAAAGCCTCTTTTCTGCGATTCGGGCTTTATGTTGCTTCGCAGTCTGTTGTGTTTATCTACAAATACAACTGCTGAGACCATCTAACACACCACACGCCAAGGTTCCGGATAGTTATTCATAAAACAAGTTGTAATATATGCCGAAATCGGTATTTAACCCTTTTTGTTATGCCGCGCCCGCGCGCCGGCGTCACATACCCACGCCTAAAGGCGTGGGCTTGCTGTGATTTGGGGAAGCGGCTGCATCTGCGCCTTTACCCGCGCTTGAAAGCGCGGGCTCCGGGCGTGAGTATGTGGTCTATTTCGCCCTCAGGGACGCGAAAAGGTGGTCCTTGTCGTAGGGGTATAGGTTGATTGACTGCACGAGGGTGAATTTCTCGCCCAGCTCGCCGAGCACGCGCTCGTAAATCGTCTCGGGCCGCACGGTGACGTCGACGCTCGCCGCCTTTATGGCGAGGAGCGCTGAGCCGGTTTTCTTCAAAAGGAGTTTTGCGTTCGCGAGCAGAATCTCCGCCTGCGTGGGCTGGGCGACGTCCTGGTAGATGACATCAACCCTTCCCTTTATGTCGCGCGCATACGCCTCTGGCTTCGAGGCGTCGGCGAGCAGCGGGAGCATGTTCCTCCTTTTCTCGCACAAGTAAACCAAATCGCGCATCGAGCGGGGCGCGAACTCCACGCAATACACGACGCCCTTCTCGCCAACGATGTCCGAAACGTGCGAAGCAGTCGTGCCGCTCGCAGCGCCCAAATACAGCACGCGCGCACCCTTTTTTATCGGCAGGTCGCGCAGCCCGTTCTTTATCGCCGCGGACAGTTTGCTCCTGTACGGGTCCCAGAGGCGGTACTCGATGTCGTCGTATTCGATGAGCCTCTCCCCGTACACGCGGAACCCGCGCGCCAAATTGGGGGTAGCAAGCCTTCCCTCCACGGTGAAAACATTTCCGAATTTTTCTTTTACTGGTGGCATTGGTGTCACGCTTTTAGTAAGTATCTAGTAAGTAGTGAGAAGAAAGAATATTAATATACCACACCAAAATCTAAAAACACGGGCCTGTAACTCAGCTTGGCCAGAGTGCCTGGCTTTTATTTTCCGTGAACGAGACGGAAAAAAGCAACCAGGAAGCCGTGGGTTCGAACGAAATCCCTTTTCTTTGCGAAAGAAAAGGTCTTTCGATGTCCTAAAAGAAAATGTTTTAGGATAAGGGAACTCCTCCTGCTTCGGGGGGAA
>CAZWEI010000068.1:0-4441 GCA_964632135.1 Microcaldota archaeon | reverse complement strand
TTTTAAAATCAGTTTTGTCGAGTGCAAGGGGACTTGGATTCGCCTTGGCGCGTATCTCGGTTAGAATTGCGGAAATTGGTTTTTGCGCTGCCTTGCCGCCGAAAATAGGATGGGTTAGCGGGAGAATGCCGCTATCTAAAATAATTGGGAAGTCTGAATTGATTTGTCTTACTTTTTTGGTTTTGAAACTCACAGATTCACCCCCCAAATAAATGCAGAGGAATAGTATTAATTTATAGAGATAGAGACTTTTAAACCTATCGCCGGATAAGTTGTTCGCGCGAAAAAATTTACAACACGAGTTCAACTTCCTTCTCTCTCGCGCCATTATTTTTTATCTTGTTGTAAACGATGCTCGCGGTCGCGACGTCCTGAATCGAGAGGCCCGTGCTGTCGAAAACCGTTATTTCGGTATCGCTTGTTCGCCCCTTCTTTTTTCCCGCGATGATTTGCCCTAGTTCCGCGTAAACGTTTTTTCTCGTGATGAAATTGTTCGCAAGCGGGACGTTTATCTCCCCGCTGTGCGATGCCTGCTTCCAATCGTCGACTACGACTTTCGCGCGCGTTAGAATCATCGGCTCGAGTTCCTCCTTTCCCGCGGCGTCGGCGCCGATGGCGTTTATGTGCATTCCATCATTAACCCAATCATTTTTTACAACAGGTGAAGTTGATGGCGTCGTTGTTACGACGATGTCCATTCCGCGGACCGCGCCGTCGGGCTCTGCCGCCTCAACAACATCAATCCCAAACTTTCCAACCTCTTTCTTGAATCTCTCGAGCGGCTCCTTTGCTTTGCTCCACGCGTGCACTTTTGAAAATTTGAGCACCTCGCGCAAGGCCATCAATTGCGTGAGCGCCTGAACGCCCGCGCCTATGAAGCCGATTTTCTCAGAATTTTTGCGCGCGAGATATTTTGCCGCGAGTCCGCCGACCGCGCCAGTTCTCATCGCGGTTATCCACGTGCCTCCCATCACCGCGAGCGGAAACCCGTTTTTCGGGTCTATGAGCGTTATTGTCGCCATCACGCTCGGCATATTCTGCATGTAATTTTCAGGATGAACATTAACTATTTTCACTCCGGTCAAATCAAGATTTTCAAGATAAGACGGCATCACGCGCAAATCCCCGTGGTATTTCGTGTAATCGATGTACATTTTCGGCGGCATCTGCACGCGCCCCATCCCCTTCTCGCGGAACGCGCCCTCGACCGCGTCCATCGTCTCTCGCATCGTGAGAACTTTGCGTATTTCTTCCTCTCCGATGACAAGCGTTTTCGGTTTTCCGTTGGTCGCCTCCATAACATCCACACCCCTTTTCGCGCGTATGGATTACGCTCGAATAATTTTACGTTAATTACAAAAAGGGGGTTTAAAAACCTGCGCTACGACGTTTGACGCATTTAAATACTTTTACCTGCATAAAATTATACTTATTCTAACATGGGGTGGTTGGGTGGAAAAGGAGTCGTTTAAGAAGAAAACAACGAGGAAAAAGGAGGACAAACCCGAACAGAAAAACGAAATGTTCAGAAAAACCAGACTAAAGATAATTGATCATGGAGACCCGGTTAGATTCAATGGAAAAAATTATAACGTCGTCAAGTTGGAGAATCCGCTTGACCTTCTCAGGAAAAGCAAGGAATTAAAGCTTGCGCAAAGACGCGCTTATCTCGAAGTGATTGAAGCCCTGTCTCCAATAAAATATCTCACAAACCAAATCGCCGCAAAACAATTTTCACCGAACTCATTAGACCTTATCAACTGGATAGACGAAGTGCTCAAAGCTGTTCCGGAGAAACAACAAAATGAAAAAATACTCAAACAACTCAGCGTTTATCAAATGTTTTTATCAAAGAATCTCTTGCAGTATAGCGTGAGTGAAAAAGTCAAATACACCCCATATTTTACCAGAGAGGAACTTAAGAGCGCCATAGAATCAATAGACGACACACATGCGGAAACGCGCAAGAAACTTCTTGATTCATTTTGGGTTAACGCAGAGAGAATATTCTCCGTAGGGCCTATGTCGCCGAATGCCAATCTGTTCAGGTTCAAAACAAAAAAAGACAGGCAAATTTTCTTCGAAGGGCTCGGCGTTGAATACAAAGAATTACAAAGGAGTTTACAGGAAGCGGTTGAAGGATTTAGAAAGACGCCCACGATGAGAATGACTAAGATTGCAGGGATAAGCTACAAAATGAACAAAATCCAGGAAGAAGCGATGAGAGAACAGATTAAGGAAGCAAACGGAGAGCATGATTCCAAATGCGATACTATCGTGTATATGCATTATGAAGATGGAAAAATGAAAACTGAGACCAGAACCTACGCCGAAGAGTTTAAGCAGGAACTCGAAGAAATCTCCAAACATTTCAAAAAAGCAAGCGAATTGGCGAAGAAAGTTTCGCCCGAGCTTTCAGAGCAATTGGCGTTTTTAGCTGATGCTGCTGTCACTGGAAACTACGAAAAGGCGGACAAAGCAAGTTACGAGATAAGTTCAAAGGAATCATATATCGACGTTGGATTTGAATGCAAAGAGACGTATTGTGAAACCGTTCTGGGCAGAAAAGGACTCTTCAGCTTCAGAGTCAGCATTAAAGACGAGGAGAAGGAGCCAATCATCGAAAAAATAAGAAAGGACGAAAGGTTCAAAACGCTGAATATTGAAAGATGGCACAATATAATTGTTGCGGGTTTTGGCTCGCAGTATATGCTTTTGGGACAGAAACTGCCAAACGAAGAAGGCCAGAAGTTGTACAAGGACGTTATATTGATGAATGCCTTGAAAGTCATCCAAAGCGGAAGGATGAGACTTGCCCCGCGCATTCTTGCGCTTAAAAATGAAAAAGAGGACATGGAGAGGATAATGGCTGCTGTTTATTATGCCATTCTTTTTCACGAACTCGGACATGTTTACGGAACTTCTGTTGCGCCTCATTTGAATCTAAACAATCCAACTGAGGAATGCCAAGCAGAAGCAAGGCTTTTTCACTTGGCAGAGGAAATGACTCCTGAACACATGAGAGGGCTTGTTCTTAGGACAGTTGCACTTGCTCCGATATGGATGATGAGCGGACTGGGAGGAGCCCACCAGAAAGCAGACGTGTACATCGTTGGACGGCTGATGGAAGAAGGAGCTGTGTGGATAAATAACGAAAAGAAGTTGGAAGTTGATGTCGAAAAAGCGGTACCGATTATAAAGAGAATCGCGGACGAGTGCAAGATACTGGAAAGACCAAAAACTTATCTTGAAGAAGCGGAAAAACTTCTAGCAAAGGAATTATCCGAGGTTGGCGATATAGAGAAGGCTGCAGGAAAACGAGCAGAAAGCATGTTTGGAAAAGAGAATATAGACAAAATTGCAGAAAAGTTGAAGCCCGTGGCAGAGCCGATTATGGACGAACCGATACAATTCGTGTATTATGCCTACCTAAGCGGAAACCTGATGAATCAGAAAATATAAGTCTCTCAAATTGCGCCCTCTTCAATCGCCAGTTTTTTCTGCGCGCCGAACATCTCGATTATTTCGTTGACTGTTGTCGCGTCCTCTGGCTTCTTGTCGCTCCTTATTTCTCCGACCATGCGCGGGAACCTGAGCGCGTATCCTGTCTCGTCAGTTTTTTTCCGTCCGCACATATGAAGCGGCGAGCGCGTGATTTCATCTGCGGCAACGGTGATGACGTATTTTATGTCAACCCAGAAGTCAGGCTCGAGAAGGGAATCGACGCGCGCAGGCCTCTTCTGCAGTTTTATCTTGTCGAGCATCTTTTCCAGGCCGGTCATCTGCTCCTCGCTGAAGCCTGAACCGAGCTTAGTTACGGTTTTGAAAACGTCCTCATCTTCATCATAAACCGCGCCCAGCAAACCCCCGAAACCGAACTTCGCGCGCTTTCCCTTTCCCAAATAATACCCTACAATCACGAGGTCGACGGTGTCCTCGAGTTCGCCCTTGTACGAGCGCTTCAGTTTTATCCACGCGAACTTGCGCGCGCCTGCCACGTATGGGGCATTGAGGTCTTTTGCGATTATTCCCTCGAGCCCGCGCTCAACTGACTCCTCGAAAAATTTCTCCAATTTTTTCGGGTCGTCGGTTATTATTGAATCCGCAACGGAAATCGTATCGCCCTTTCCCGCCTTTCCTATGAGCGCGCGCAGTTTCTCCCTTCTCTGCGCGTACGTGTGGGGGGTGTAATCAACCCCGTCAGCGTAAAGGACGTCAAACGCGAAAAGGTGAAGAGGAAATTCGTCTGCCATCGCCTCGACGCCGTGCTTCCTCTTGCGCTGAATCGTGAATTGGAACGGATAATATTCGCCGCTCGCATCATTGAACGCGAGCGCCTCGCCCTCGAAAATCGCGTCCTTCGCGCGCACCTCCTTTCTCACGCCCTCGACGATTTCGGGAAACATGTGGGTCATCCTTTCCAGCCGCCGCGAGAAAATTT
>CAZWEI010000067.1:0-4701 GCA_964632135.1 Microcaldota archaeon | reverse complement strand
GATGAAAGAGGGCGTGGACGTTTATGTCGGTTCAAAAATGGCAGCGGCAGAACTCCTGCGCGCGTACGGAAAAAAGCCGACGCGCTCGAATAAATTGTTTGGGGTGAAGGATGGAAAGAGAATTTACAGCACTACCTATTGCGTGCGAGTTTGAGTTTTGTTTTATTTCTTTGAAACTTTAAATTTGAACCCGTAGTGGATGAGCCCCTCGTCCCCGTCCTCATGTATTTTCCTGAAAACGACCTCGACAGGCGTGCCGATTTTCACGTCCTCGAGCGCGCAGTCAACGATTTGCGCCGTAACGCGCGGTCCGTCATCCAACTCGATCATTGCGAGGACATACGGCGCCTCGAGCTCGAAGCCTGAAGGCGGCGAGTTCACAACCGTGTAGGAATATATCTTTCCGCGGCCGTGGTATTTCACCTCGTGCATCCTCCCCTTTCTCCTGCATTTCGGGCAGATTTTCCTTATCGGGAAATAATGGGTGTTGCAGTTCTCGCAGTGGCTGCCTATGAGCCCGTATCTCTCGGGTATCTTTCTCCACGTTGATGCCAGTCCTGCCCTCATGCTCATCCAATCACCACTATACGCCAATCAATACACAGCTAATCCGCGCGCTTCAATATATGAACGACGCACGTGGCGCCGCTTCCGCCCACGTTGTGCGCGAGTCCGATTTCCGCGCCGTCGACCTGCCTGTTCTTCGCCTCGCCGCGGAGCTGCCACGTGAGCTCCACAGCCTGCTTCACGCCCGTCGCGCCAACAGGGTGCCCGCACCCCTTCAGCCCCCCGCTCGTGTTGATGGAAATTTTCGAGTTGAGCGCGGTCTCACCGTCCTCGCTCGCGCGGCCCCCCTTTCCTTTTTCAAAGAAGCCCAAATCCTCTATCGCGATAATCTCCGCAATAGTAAAGCAGTCGTGCACCTCTGCAAGATTGATGTCCTTCGGCTCCACCTTCGCCACCTGGTATGCCTTGCGCGCCGCGATTATGCTCGCGTTTATCTTGGTGAGGGACTGCCTGCTGTGGAGCGCGATGGTGTCGCTCGCCTGCGTGCTCGCGACTATCTCAATCGGAGTGTCGGTGTGCTTCTTAGCCTTTTCAAGCGGCATCAGAACGACGGCAGCAGCGCCATCGGTTATCGGGCTGCAGTCAAACACCTTGAGCGGGCTCGAGACGACCTTCGAATTCATCACATCATCAACGGTTATTTCCTTCTGGAACTGCGCGTACGGGTTTCGCGCGGCGTTGTAGTGATTTTTAACGGCGACCTGTGCCATCTGCTCCTCAGTGGTCCCGTACTCGTACATGTGCCTCCGCGCCATGAGCGCGTAAAGAGAGGGAAACGTCGCGCCCATGAACAGCTCCCACTCCTGGTCCCCTGCACCGCCGAGCGCGACAGCAGCCTCGTTCACGGAAACGTCAGTCATCTTCTCAACGCCACCAACAACAACATTATCATGCATACCGCTCGCGACAGCAAGATACCCCGTGCGGAGCGCGACTCCTCCTGACGCGCACGCAGCCTCAACTCTGGTTGCGGGAATAGGGTTAAGCCCCATGTAATCGGCGATGAGCGCGGTGATGTGCTCCTGTCCGATGAGCCTTCCGGCAGCCATTGTGCCGCCGTAAATAGCGTCAATCTCCTCCCCTCTAATTTTCGCGTCCTCTATTGCGCGCACACCAGCCTCTGTGATGAGGTCGCGGAGCCCCCGCTCCCACTCCTCGCCGAACTTCGTCATCCCCACGCCGACAATTGCGACTCTCCTCATAATCATCACGCCATAAGTCAGTTACAAACTCTTCAGTTTCCTCCTCTGCTTCACGTAATGCCCGTAATCAAGATATTCTTTTTCATCAATCTGCGACTGTACGGTGCGCGTCCTTCCGCGCTTTTTCAGAATCTCGTCAGTCACGCGGATGCTGAACGCATCGCTTCCAGCCCCGCTTCCAAACGAGGTCAGCAGGATTCGCTCGCCCGGCTTTGCAACGTCAAGAACAGCAGCGAGTCCGATGAGCGACGCGCCTGAATACGTATTCCCGATGTACGGCACGACGAGCCCCTGCTTCAGTTTTGCCCCGTCTATCTTCAGCATTTTTGCAGCCTGAAGCGGGAACTTCCCGTTCGGCTGATGGAAAACAACGTAATCAAAATCCTCTGCCTTCAAATTATTCCGCTCAAACAGCCCCTTGCTCGCGTTCACGATGTGCTTGAAATACGCGGGCTCGCCAGTGAATCGGCCTCCATGGCTCGGGAAGTCCGCGCCTGGCCGCCTCCAGAAATCCGGCGTGTCAGTCGTATACGAGTAGGTTGCCTCAATATCCGCGACCGTCTCCTTCACACCGATGAGCATCGCAGCAGCGCCAACGCCTGCGGAGTACTCGAGCGCGTCGCCAGGCTTCCCCTGCGCCATGTCGCTCCCTATCGCAAGCCCATACTCTATCATCCCAGCGCTGCACATTCCCATGCAGCACTGCATCGCGACTGTGCCGGCCTTGCACGCGAACTCGAAATCCGCCGCGGTGAGATGGGGAGTCGCGCCAATCGCCTCTGCCACTATGCTTGCGGTCGGCTTCACGGCGTAAGGATGGGACTCCGAACCGACGAAGAGCGCGCCCACGTGCTTCGGGTTTATGCCCGCGTGCCTCACAGCGTCGCGTCCAGCCTCTGTCGCAAGCGTGGCAGTGTCCTCGTCAAGGTCAGGAACGCTCTTCTCGAAAATCCCGAGTCCCTCGTTTATGCGCTTCGCCTCCTCGCCCCAAATCGCCGTTATCTCCTCTGCCCTTATGCGGTACTTTGGAATGCAAACCCCGTAACCAACGATTCCAACCATTTTTCCACCAATCGTTCGCAATTCGATTACATTTTCTTCAGCATTTCAAGCATCTCCTGGACTGGCGTTTTCGTCGTGAGAATCGGAAGCCTCTCCTTCTGCGCTATCTTTATCGCCAGTTTGTCCACGCGCTCAATCCCATGGAGCACGACGAGGCTCGGCTTCATCGCCGACACGCGTATCACGACCATGGGCGAGCGGCCTGTGCTCACCTCTGTGAATATAAACGCGCGCTCGCCGGTCGAGCCGTACAGTTTCGGAAAATCCGTGTAGGGAAGTTCAAGAATGACTTTTATGCTGTCTATGAGCGTGAACCCGTAGATTTTTCTCTCCGCCATCACGTCCTCGTTCGCGACAACCTTCGCGTCGATGAGTTTCGCGAACTCGACCGCGCCCATGCTCTGCGCGAACTCGTGCACCTCGAAATACTTCTCCGTGGTCTCGCTCGCGCGCAGTTTCTGGCACACGAGCCCGCCCTTCCTGCTATCCAGCTCTATGAGCGCGTCCACGAACCTCCGCACCACACCTATCCCAGGCGATTTTCGGCGGTTGCTCTCGTAGTCGCTGATTGTCGAAGTGGAGATTTTCACATACTCGCCCAACTCTGCCTGCGTAATCCCGAATATCTCGCGCCACTTCTTCATCGTGCCCCCGGGAGTGTCCGAGAGCGCGATCTCGCCTGCAATCTTCACGTTCAGTTTTTCCATAGTTTTTGCCCTCGCGATAATAATGCATCTCCAATTTTTCGCTACGCGAAAAATGGACCATTTGTTCGGTTAGCCGAACAAATAGGTCGCGCGAATAACTTCACTACTTTTTGCAAAAGAAGGTTTTTAAAATTATCGAACATAAGTTCGTTGTTTGACGTATTATTTACCCTTTGTGCGCGCGCGGATTAGTTTTTCGTCCTTATAAACCACATCTACCAATGGCCTGCCTGGTTTCAAAGTTACGAAATTTGAGACGAGTTCTTCTGGTAAGCTTGCTCCCGGAGTTCGGAGTAATTCACCTTTTGAATTATGCGACATTAGATGTATTATCGCGTCTGGCTGCGATTCCCGAATCTTTTTCACGCGTTCAAGTACTTCTTCATCTCTAGGCCTGAAATGCACGAACACGATATCGAATTTTTCTTTTCCGCAAAGCTCGAGCGCTTTTTGCGCTGTCGTTTCGTATTCAACCCTATAACCTGCATTCAGCATTCCAAATATGTCAAGCTCCACAAGAGCGATATCAGCGTGAAGTAAAAGAATTTTTGGCTTTGCTTCGTTCTCTTTTTTCAGTTTCTCATACTTGGCCAAATCAAATCTCCATGACAGGAGATACTCCAGCATCACAACTTCCATAACCATGCCCGGGTTTATTCTCAGAAGTTCGTTTAAAAACGGTATCCCATTATCGTCGTCACGCAATGAAACATGCTGGTACAGCATGACGTTGAATCTTTCTTTTTTGTTTCTGCACACTTCGAGAGCCTCTTTGAATGTTTCCACCGAAACAGACTGAACCTTGTCCGGAATGGAAAATTCAATTGCTTCTCTAATTCCATCGGCTTCGTGGACTATAAGGATTTTCATTTTCTTTAGAGTTTCAGCGTCACCGCTTCCAATATGTTTTTTCTCGTCGTCGTTCTCTTTATGGTAGAAAAACACGCCCCGTGGTGGGAACTCCCGCTCGCGTACGCCCGTCGTGTGGATTATCGCTCCGCGAGGTCTGTTGAAGAAAATTTCCATGCTTTTTATTATCGCACCTTAAATTTATAATAAGCGCGTTCACGACGGCGCGCCCCTCTTAAGTTGTTCCGCGCTCAACACGTCAAAATCATCCAGCGCGCCGTCAGTCCTCTTCGCGATGCGGCTCGCCACCCTGT
>CAZWEI010000066.1:0-4966 GCA_964632135.1 Microcaldota archaeon | reverse complement strand
TAGCCGGCAGCCTTCTCCCTGACTCTTCTTATGACCGCGCCCTTCTGGACGAGGCTCACGAGAGCGTTCGCGACCTGGCTCTTCGGCCGGTTGCACTTCTTCTGCACGTCGTCGGCGGTCTTCATCTTAGCCTCCTCGCTCGCGCCCAGGTCCTGCAGCGTTTTCAGAATAATTTGCTCGATCGGTGTAAGTTCAGCCATTTTCTCAACCCCCTGATAGAAGTTTAACGCTAAGTTTATTCGCATAAGATTTAAAAATCATACATCAAACGCCATTAACGCTGTTACGCGCGCGCCCTGATGAGAGGAATAGGGATTTATACCACCTCGAACTAACTTTCTTGTGGTCACACAACCACGCCTAAAGGCGTGAGTTGTTGTGGTCTGAACGAAGCGATTTTGGATACGCCTTTACCCGCGCCTCGACCAATTTGCGCGTCGCGCAAATGGTCCATTTGTCGGATAGCCGACAAATTGGAGGCGCGGGCTCCGGACGTGGATGTGTGAGGTAAAATGGGTCTGAACGAAACTCTTGTTGGATGGGTTCTGCCTAAGGATAGGGCCACGCTGACGAAGTGGCTCGCGTGGATTGAATTGGGGAACGCCGCACTATCCGTGATATGCCTGCTCCTGCTGGTGGCGTTGCTTCTTGCGCGCGACTTGGAGTGGATTCTGAAATGGGGCGCGCTCTCGCTGATAATGATGCTCTTCCTCTCCACCTCGACGCTGGTGCAGTACCTGCTCGCGATTGAGTTCAACGGAAGGAAGAAATAGAAAATAAAACAAAAGCCCCGAGCGAGATTTGAACTCGCGACCTACTGCTTCCGAGCCGCGAGGGGGCCCGAGCCCCCTCCCAATTTCTCCCTCCCCGGATGATTTTCTTTATTTTTTGGGGTTGATACAAGGCAGTCGCTCTACCACTGAGCTATCGGGGCCCATGTTCGCGTGTAATTTATAAATATACCCCTTTATAAATCATAAATCTTGAAAATTGAAATGCCAGACAAAACGCGGTGAATGTTTATGGGAAAGTTCGCGATTGCCGACGCCGAAATCTCAAAAATCTGGATTTGCAGGAAGTGCAAGGGGCGCAACAAGCGGGGCGCCGAGAAGTGCAGGCACTGCGGTTACAGGGCGCTGAGGCCCAAGCGAAAGGAGATACGCGCGAAGAAGTAGAGCGATAGATTACTTTTTCTTTTTGCCGAACAATTGTTCTGCAGGACAGCCAAGCTCTCTTTGTTTGCAGTACTTGCAGGCAAGCCGGCTTCTAACCCATCCATTGCCAACGAAACCTAGGACAAAAAGAGATGCTAAAAGCACCAACATCGGCCAGTTGAATTCCTTTATCAAAGTTATAACGCCGACCAGCATAGGTATTATGAACACCATAAAATCCGGGAGAATATCCCTCCAAGTTATCTGCCAACTAGCGAATTTTTTGGTGTCACCTTTTCTAAGAAATATGCAACTTAGTCTACCTTTTCCAAAAGCGCAGGTTTTACCAAAATAATAGCAATTGACACAGCTCTTTTTCAATAAGCGCATCTCCAAGAACAAAATGTAAAGCAGGTAGACTCCGAGCCAGATAAAACCTATTTGGCTGATTATAAACGCGCCGATAAGATAAATCGAAATCGAAAGAATATTGGACACTACCACAATCCAATACGGGTAATTTTCGTATGTTTCTGGTTTCGGTTGTTTCATATCAAACACGCGCAAGAATTAAATGCGGCTTGTTTGCCTAGACGGCAAACAATCCGGCATTTTTGCGAGCAAAAATGCGGAGGGTGAGATTTGAACTCACGAAGCGCCTAAGCGCACAGGGTATCCCAGCCGAAGAATATCCTCGACGCCTAAGCCCTGCTCATTAGACCAGGCTCTGACACCTCCGCGCCTTATAATATGGAAATAAATTAATTTATAAACAACCATCCCCATCTATATCTGTCGTTCGACGCGCGAGGAGATGGAATGAGAGGACGAAATGCAGCCGTGTTTATGTTATTGTTGATTTTTTTTGCATATCTCAGCGGCTGCGCTGGAGACACGACGGTCAGTTCGCTGCCCGACAAGGAGCGCGTGGAAACTACGGATTACGCGGACAGGAATTTTGACGGTTACAATGAGACGACAATTTACTACTTCAAGCCAGTGTGGTTCTACGGGGGGCTGGGTTACGCGCGCGTGCTCGAGATAACGCCTTTGCAGGATGGGAACAAGACGCGATACCAGATGCAGATGAACGTCTCCCTCACGAACTCGGTAAGAAACGCGTCGCTGCTCATATACGACGTCCAGATGTCCGAGAAAATCTCGGACCAGTTCGCGGCAAAATACTCGAGTTTGAAGTTCTCGCGCTCACCGCAGATGACAGAGACGTTTCCGGTTGTGGTGTGGAAACTCCAGAGCATAAACTGTTCGCGCACAGGAACGCTGTTTTCCGTTTATTACAACGCGACGACCGACAGGCTGCCCACCGACGTTTGGGTCGGGTACGGGATAGACCAGCCCGTGTTCAATTTCAAGGTGCCGAACCCCTCTGCGAACCCGATCGTGCGGTTCTTCTGGGACTTCGCGAACGGCTTCTTCCTCTTCTTCGCGAGGATGTTCGGGCTTTACGCCGCGATTGCGCTCATACCCGCGCTCGCGTACATCGTTTTTGACGGGGCGAGATACGCGCGCAGGTTCCTCAACAGGTACAGGAAGCGCACGGCAGGCGAGAAAAAAGAGGGAATTCTTCTTGCGCTCGCGATTGACGAGATTGCGGACAGGAGGAACACTCCGCCGCTGCATGCTGGTGCGGGAATACTAATGCTGATAGTCGCGTGGCAGCTCATTTCATTCGGAAGTCCAGCTGATGTTCCTGAAAATCTTGACATGCTGAACCCGATGCAGGATACTGTGAAGGCGTTCGGCGCGCTCGTGCTCTTCGTGGACCTCCTGTTCATCTACACGCTGATTCCGGGCATGATAAAATCAGGGCTTGCGCGTGTTCCATTGTTCCAGAGAAGGGGGAGGCCGGAGGGAAAACAATCCGCAGCGGCAAAGGGCGCGACGTTGCTTTCAAAGGACGAGGTGAGCGGGCCCATCCGGACCCTAACGTATCGTCTCAACGAGCTCGAGTCCAAAATTTCAAAGGCGAAATCGACGCTCGCGGGCGTGGACTTCGGCGAGGAGGAGGCCGCGCTCGGAAAAATGCGCGCGGGGCTCAAGCTCGCGAGCGAGATGTACGAGGAGAAGAGGCTCGAGGATGCCTACGCGCGCGCGTCCTCTGTCTCCCGCGAGTTCGAGGACTTGAGCGCGGCCGTCGATAAAAAACTGGAAAAGGAAACAACGCTGTCAACGAAGCATTTCAGCTGCCCCTCTTGCAACGCGGACATCACGCTCTCATCGCTCCTGTGCCCAAGTTGCGGGACCTACGTGCCGGCCTATCTCGCGGAAGCGATCCAATCAGTGGGCAACGACCTCACCGAGACGAAGAAGTACGTGTCGGAGCTCGAGTCGTCCGTGGACCTGACCGCGGAGAAAAGGGAGCTCAACGAAATCATAACGCTCGCGTCGCGCGCGCTCAAACTGCAGGATGGCGAGCAGTACGACGAGTCTGCGAAGCTGCTTGACCAGGCGAAGAAAAGGCGCGACGAGCTGAAGCACATCGTGTCGGACAAGGCGGTCTCGTCGCGGGACCTGGGCAGCAGAATTTCATCCTTGAAAAAATTGACGACATCGATCGAGGATCTTATCAAAAAAGCGAAAGGAATGGGCGTCGATGTGAGCGCTGAGGGCGAGGAGTACTCGGACATCAGCGTGTCGGACTCGCCCGAGGCGCTCAGCATTCTCAGCAGGCTCAAGAAATTCGACGAGGTGAGCAACCGCATCGAGTCCGCGCGCAGGAGGTACGAGCGCCTGAAAACAATCGTGGCTGACAAGATAACGTCGCACGAGCAGCGCGCCGGAAAAATCACCGTCCTCAAGCGGCCGGCGCAGATATTCCGCGACCTGGTGTCGCAGACAAGGGCGCTCGGGATAAACGTTTCCGACGAGGAGCGGGAGTTCCAGAGCCTCAACATCGAGGACCTGATCGCGAAGAGGACCGCGGCCGACGATTCGATACTCGAGTCGTACCAGCAGAAAATCGAGAAGCTGAACGCAGAGCTTTCGGAGAAAATCGACAGGTTCAACAGAATAGGCGCGAAGCGCGCTGGCCTTGAGAAGAGCATGATTGATTTCAAATCGCTTTCAGATAGGTGCTCGTCCCTCGGAGTGGATTTCTTTGCCGAGCAGGAGGAGTTCCTCGGAATCGACACGGCGAAGATAGACAAGACGATTGAGACGGGAGTTGACATTGCCGGCGCAGAGGAGGCGGTCGTGCGCGCAACCGGCGCCATCGAGCGCGTGCTGCTCAGCCTGCGGGAGAAAATCGGGATTGTCGAGCAGCAGTGGCCGGGCTGGAGCGCCTATGCGGCAAAACTTCTCGAGCGCAAGGACAGGATAACCACGGACATGCTTTCCGATGTCCCCGAGGGCTGGAGGGCGTGGGTTCTCAAGCATTATCTCGCGGAGCACACCGGCGAGTCGCTGCTGTTCGAGGACAACGCGCTCATAAAGCTCCACCCGCCGCCGGTCAGCAAGGACGACTTGGAGAGGGTCCTGCACACGCTCGCGTCCTCTGGAAAAATCGAGGCGTCCGCGATAGTCCGCAGGGACGGATTGATGATAGCCTCCAATCTGCCCGCGAACATAGACTCCAACGTCGTCGCCGCGATGAGCGCGAAACTCGTCTCAAACGCATCAACCTGCTCCGCAGAACTTGCAAAAGGAGGGGTGAAGCGCGTGATTGTGGATGGGAAAGATGGAAAATTCATAGCGATGAGCGCGGGGAAGCTCGCGATACTGATATGCCTCATAAAGCCGAGCGAGGACATCGGCTTCGTGCTGATGAGCATGGACGCGGCGGCGAAAGGAAT
>CAZWEI010000065.1:0-5047 GCA_964632135.1 Microcaldota archaeon | reverse complement strand
GTCCCGCCTAAATCTGTAACGTTCACGCGGAAATACCACTTAATGGTGAGGTTGCAGGTGTTACAATCCACAATACTCCAGGCGATTTTCGACCTCGTGAAAGTGCAATTAAGAAGCACATTGTTCTTTCCAACTCCGGTATAAACGTCATAATTTGAAGTTTGCGAGATTGTCGTGTTTATTATGTCGTGGTCTGACGCGAAAGGCGAGGCTGCCAAGTGGAGATAAATTCCATACCCGCTTCCAGCAGTAGCGCTGCTGCCTGTTCCAGCCGCGCCGCCTGTCGCGTTTGTTATTGTAGAATTCACAATTGTGCCGTATCTGGAGGCGATATAAACCACGAAGGCGTTTCCGCCGCCATAAACATCGCACTCAGGGTCGGGTCCTGAACTGGTGCCTTTATTCCCTCCCTTGCCTCCTGTCACGTTCCCGAGAGTCGTGTTTGAGATTGTTTCGTTTCCATTTGTTGCGCTTATGTATACCACCGTGCCGCCACCTCCATTGCCCCCGCAACCAGCAGCATAGGCATTGCCACCGTTTCCTCCTGCTCCTCCAGTTATGTTGTAGAGGTAACTAATATGGAGCGTGTTGTTCGCTGAGAGGATGTAAGCACTTTCTGCCGAGCCTCCTGCGCCGCCTATGCCCCCATCGTCACCAGAGCCGCCGCCACCATTTCCTCCAGTTCCCCCCGCACCCCCGCTTATAAGCGATGTCGTGATATTCGTTATGGAGTTGTTGTGAGAAACAGCGTCAAAATAAAACGCGTAAACAGAACCTCCTACGCCTCCATTACCGCCATCAGCAAATGCGCTCGCCCCGCCAGTCCCCCCCGTGCCCCCTGTGAGGTTCGTTACTGTGTTGTTTGTGAGGGTGTTGTCTCTTGAGCTTGAGAAATGAAGACCGTAGAGAGTTGTTCCGGCGCCGCCTGTCGCGCCAGGATTTCCTGAGGCTCCTGTCGCGCCGGTAAGCCCGGTTGTGTTGTATATCGTAGTGTTTGTTATGTAGCTGTTGTTCGTGTATGAAAAGTTGACCGCAAGCGTCCAGTTAGTTATTCGGCAGTTCTTTATCGTTATGTTTGTCCTTCCGCTCGCGAGAATCGCGGGCACGTTCGCCGAGAGGTTGCCTGTGAGCGAGTAGCCTTGGCAGTCGAGGATTATGTTGTCCGCTCCGAGCGTTATGCAGGTTGAGGAGTTCCCTCTGATGTTTTGGTCGAGTTTAGTATTTCCGTAGAGCGTGTCGCCGCATCCAGGCGGGACGTACTGGTCGTATGCGAACATCGCGTCCTCGTATGCTGTCTGGCCACCACCCATGGTCAGCGCTGCGGCAACCTCCTCCCTCCGGCACACGGATGCGCCTGAGGAGCAGTTGAGCCTTGCCCTGTCGACAAAACCAGTCTGGTCCTTCATCACGGCAACCATCCTCCCGTTTAGAAGCGGGTTGTACGCGATTGAAACCCAGGAGGTGTCAAAACGAAGAGCTAAATCAGTGAATATGGACGCGTTGGCAGCCCATGTGCCAGCCGCGCAGTTTGTAGCCCCATAGCACCATTTTGAGTAGTAGAAGTCTATGTTGCTATAACCGTACAGCACAAGGAACCCGCCGTTCGCGGTTTCAGGAACCACATCGAAATTTCTAAACGAGCTTCCGGCAGAGTACTCGCCTGTTGTTTCGATTGCTGCGCCTGTAGTATCCCACCCACCTCCGTTCCACCGCTGGCAATCATAGTCAGCCGCGCTTCCTTCCTCGTAGCACACCATCATGCTGTCGTCTGTCGGATATGGGGCGAGCCTGACCCATTCTATCGTCGCCGTTCCACCATTGGACGCGAGCTGTGCAGCTGATACATTGTAATTCGCCGTCCCCCACGTGCCGCCGGAACTATAGGTTATATAACACGGATAGCCGTATGTAGAATTTGCCCAAACAATAAGCGCATCTCCTGAGGATTGCTCGTACGCAACATCAAAATCCTCTTTTGTGGTAATCTCTGCGTTGCTGTCAACCTCTTTTACATCCCCCCATGCGCTCCCTGTCCAAGGAACGGCATATATGTCCGCGGTTGAGGTCGCTGGCTGAACAACTAACATCATTTGGTCAGAGTTGTTTCTTGCTGCGAGTTTAACCCAGTTTGTCTGCGCGGCCGAGGCTCCGAGAATCGGGATGTTGCCCCCGCTGCTCCACGCATCTCCATCCCATATTTTGTATGAGACGTTTCCAGTTGTGCCGTTGTTGTAAACGACCATCACGTCCCCGCTGAGTTGCTCAACTGCTATGTCGAAGGCGCGGTATGCCGTTACCGCCGAAGTCGCGGTCAGCTCGGTCGGGGTCGTCCACGCATTGTTTGTGAAGAACTGGACATTCACGTCCCCGCCAGCATCAAGCGTCCCGAGGATTGTCTCGTTTCTTTTCGGGTTGGACTTTGTTACGACCCAGTAAACATTCCCGCCAACATCCTGTGCAAAATCAGAAGAACTCCACCCGCTTGATGTCAGGTTTTGGTAGTATGGCTGCGTGGGATAGAGGTCAGAGTCTATAAAACATACGCGCCCAGAGCCAGACGGCGTTCCGCCTGGCGAGAGTGGCGCCATCGCTCCTGTGAGAGGTTCGGCTGTTTGTTCCGCAATTGGAATGGGAGGTGGCTGTTCAGCCGGCTGTTCTTCAGGCGGCTGCTCCTCTTCTGGAGGAGGTTGCTCTGGCTGCGGAGGCGCGGAGGCTGTCGCATTCACCGAAACGTTGAGCGTCCAGTTTCCAGCCTCGTTTCCGAGCATGTCATTTGCGTAAACCACAACGGTTTCATTCTGCGCGCCCGCGTTCGCTGGAATTGAAACGTTGAGCGCGACTGGCGCGCTGGAGTTCGCCGCGAGAGTTTCTACAGTGCTTGGAGTAAGCAAGCATATCCACTCCGCGGGGCAGTAGAGAATGGGCATGCTTACGCCGAGAGAATCGTTTTCGCCAGTGTTGTTGAGAAAGTTTGAGTAGGTGGCGGTCGAGTTCGCGTTCTGCGCGGCTTCGGTGTATGACTGGTCCCAGATGAGCGGCGCGCTCAGCAGGGGCGCGAGAGCGAGAAGCGTAAGCAGGAGATAGTTGATTTTCACGTTCTGCGGGAGTCGCGCCGCCTTGGGCATACGAGTAATCTCTCGTTTTAGAATATTTAAATATATCTTCGGAAAGTTGTAATTTGGAGATGAGACTGTGCGCGGGAAAATTGTTTTGGCTATTGGCGGGACGGACCCTGACGGGGGCGCGGGCGTGTACGCTGATTTGAGAACTCTCGCAGCGCTCGGAGTTTATGGAGCGGCAGTTGTGAGCGCGGTGCTCGCACAGAATACGCGAGGGGTTCAGCGCGTTCTTTATATGCCTGCCTCGCTGGTGCGCGCGCAGTTGGAATCCGTTTTTTCCGATGTGAAAGTTGATGCGGTAAAAATTGGGATGCTCGGCACGCGCGAGATCGTAGAGGAGGTTGCGCGTGAATTGCGAAAAAGAAAAACCAAACATATTGTACTCGACCCTGTTTTTACGGCGCAGCCTGACGGTAAAAAATTGATTGAGAAAAATGCGATTGAAACGATGCGCAAAAAAATAATTCCGCTCGCAGAAGTAATTACCCCAAACGTGAATGAGGCGGAAATGCTCGCGGAGATGGAGATTAGGAATGTTGAGGATGCGAAGCGTGCCGCGAGAGTTATCCGCAGGATGGGCGCGAGAAACGTGGTTGTGAAGGGCGTGAGAAGCGATGGCGGGGTTGTTGACGTTGTACTTGTTGATGGCGAGTTTCATTTTTTCAGAAAGAAAATCGTTTCAGGAGGAACGCACGGGGGAGGATGCGTATTCGCGTCAGCGATTGCCGCGAACCTAGTGAAGGGGATGAGCGCGCGGATGGCGATCGAGGGCGCGGAGAGATTTATTGGTATTGCCATTGCTGGAAGGAAAAAAATCGGGAAAGGAGTTATGGTTGTCGGCGCATCCAAAAGGGACTGACCGATTGCAAAACTTTTTATACGGCAGGGGCGAAAGGATAGCGATTGTTATGCGGGTTGTAGTGCGTGTTGTAGTCGTCGTGCTATTGTTTCTGTTGCTCGCGAGCCCTGTTTTCGCGGGCTGGGCTGCCGACATCACCATAAATGCAACCGATAGGACGGGGCGCCCGCTGCCGAGCGCGGCAGTGACGATAACTTATCAGAAGAACGCGTGCAAAAAGTTCAACGACAAGGAGACCGGCGTGACGGACGATTTTGGCATTGCGAGGATCCATGTAATCGACCAGGCGCCTGACGACTGTGTGAATTATTCCTATTCGGTTGGCGTGCTGTATATGGGAAAATCCATAAGCACGAAACAGGTGTTCAGCATCAATGACAGCACGCCGGTAATCAACGCGCGCTTCAACCTTTCCGTAGTGTCGCTCATGGTAAAGGTCGTGAACTTCCTGGACAGGCCAATCCCGAACGTCACCGTGGTGATGACCTCCCCGATAAAGGAGAACAGGACCACGGGCGAGGGCGGGGAGGCGGAGTTTCACATAATGCAGGACACGGTTTATGCGATAAGCGCGAGCGTTTTTGGGAAGAACGCCTCGGCAGGCGCGAGGATTACCGGCGACAAGGTTGAGACGCTCAGAATACTGAATTATAATTACACGCTCGTGGTGCGCGCCACGGACAACGCGCGCAGGCCGATTGAAGGGGTGAAGGTGAGCGCTGTCGCGACGCGCGGGGTCGCGGCGTACGCCGGAGTGACGGATGACGAAGGGGTCGTGGAGTTCGGCGGCATGACTTCGAACGAGTTCAAGCTGAGCGCGGAGTACGAGAAGCTCGTGCAGAAGAGGACTGTGAAATTCCTGAATGATTACAACGAGGAAATTTTCGTTTTCAACATTCTTGTGCCACCAACAAACGACACCACGCCCTACAACGATTCGCATCCCCCGAACGGGAATATCGCGGACGGTGGCTGGTGGGGAATTTCCGGTTTGCTTGGGCTCGCGGTGCTTGCTCTCGGCGCGCTGGGCTATCTGGCGCTCGTCGTGGGGGTTTCCGCGCTCATCGTG
>CAZWEI010000064.1:0-5288 GCA_964632135.1 Microcaldota archaeon | reverse complement strand
ACGACATTTCTTGAAACCCTTACCGCTTTCGCTATCTTGTTTATGTGCTGCCGGCTGTTCAAATCCAGCTGATAGAGTATCTTTCTGTCAATCAAGTCAAGCCCCTCGACTTCAATGCTACTTCGCGACATGTGTTATTAATATACGACATTATTTATAAGCTTTTTGTTCTTTTTTCTGGTTTTTTATTCAGATATTTTATATTGATGACAAGACAAAAATACTGTCAGGAGGTGAGTACTATGGAGAATACAACTACTAACAGAAGCCGTAAAGCGCAGGAGAACTTAGAACCCATCCTTCTTTTGGCAGCGAGCGGTGGAAATACCGACGTAGTGAAATACGTTATATCCCTAGGCGTGGATGTAAACGCTAAAAAGAAGGATGAAAATCCAGCTCTCTGTCATGCGGCATATGGTGGATATTCCGACATCATAAAAATCCTTATAGAGAATGGTGCCGACGTAAATGTTACGGGTTACCGAGGAAATACGCCGCTACACTACGCAGCGTCTAAAGGAAATATCGAGAGTGTAGAATTGCTTGTAAAAAACAGAGCTGACATAAACGCTAAAAACAAAGAGGGACAAACACCAGCTCACGAAGCACTTTCGGAAGGATACGCTGAAATCGCGAAATTGCTCATAGAGAATGGCGCGCATATTAATGCCGTAGACAATACTCAGAGCACACTGTTTCATTATGCGGCAGCTGGCAGATTAGATCAAATTGTAAAAATCCTTATAGAGAAGGGCGTTGATGTAAATGTTAAAAATAAAGACGGTATGACACCACTTCACTCGCTGGTCGATTTAAGATCTGGAGTCTTGTCACATTTGCTTGCAGGTAAAGATTTTAGCGAAAATATCGCTGCATTTGTTCGAATTGCGAGAATATTAATAGAAAATGGCGCAGAAGTTAATGCCGTAGACGGCAATGGGAATACACCACTCCATTTTGCCATCACCGGATTTCCTCAGACTGTAGAACTCCTTGTTGGGAAAGGCGCAAATCTAAATGCGACTAATCAGAGAGGAGCAACACCTCTCCATCAGCTAGTACGTGAGGCTCCTTATTTTTATCACTTGAAAAAACACAATAAAATTCCAGGTCATCTAAATTTACCTGTTCAGATTGGTATGGTGTTGGTAGAGAATGGTGCGGATGTAAACGCTGTGGATTGTGATGGTAAAACGCCACTTCATATTGTTGCGGCAGCGAGGGGCTATTGTGCTGGAATTGCAAAACTGCTTATTGAGAATGGTGCGGACGTAAACGCCAAATCGTATCGCGAAATAACGCCTCTTCATGAAGCAGCGCGCAGCGGGAATATCCGGATTGTAGCACTTCTTATAAAGCATGGTGCGGACACAGAAGCATACTATACTGTTGGGCCGGCTGCGTGGTATACCGACGCGCGAACTCTCGCAGAGAGCGAAGGAAATACAGAGATAGCCGCCATCATTAAGAAAATTAATGAAGGAAAGAGAAAGCAACGGCGAGAGCAGGAGGAAAAAGACGAGAAAGAGTATGAGCGAAAGCAAACTGAGAGACTCTCAAAAATGAAGAAAGATCCCCCCAGCGCGAAAGATCTAAAGCCAACCCAACCAAAAACTGGGCAAGCTAAGAGATTACCCGGCAAACTCAAAAATCCCAGCTGAAACAATCATCTCCTACACAACTCGATGAAATTCCTGAAAACAAGCTCGCCCTTCTCGGTGTGCGAGGATTCGGGATGGAACTGCACGCTGAAAACCGGCTCGCGCGCGTGCCTCATCGCCTGCACCCTGCAGTTTTTCGAGTGCGCGAGCGGCCTGAAATCCTTCGGCATTATCGTCACCTCGTCGTTGTGCGTCTGGAGCGCGTTGAACGAGGGCGCGAGCCCCTTCAGAATTTCATCCTCGTCATCAACGCGCACCTCGACCACGCCGTACTCCGGCTCCTTTGCCGGCCCTGCCTCGCCCCCGAATACGCGCGCAATCAACTGGTGCGTGACGCATATCCCGAGAAGCGGGAATTTCGCGCGCTTTATCACGTCAGGAACATTGCCCAGTTTCTCCATCTCGCACCCGATTCTCTGCGGTCCCCCGCCCATCGCAAGCCCGTCAGCGCCCTTCTTCTCAAGTTCCGCGAGAGTGATTTCCATTCCCACGAGTTCGCTGTCCACGCCTTCCTCGACGAGCGCGCGGTAAATAAGATGGTTGTACTGCCCCCCGACGTCTATAACCGGTATGAACATATCAAACACCTTGCTCGCGTCCTCCAACTTGTTTCATAATCACTTTCTTGTCTCTTTCCTTAAACGTTATCTCAAACTGGAGAAAGAAGTCCCGACCCAGAAGAAATGGAAATGCGTTCTCCCTGTCGAGAATCACCCTTGCCTCCAACGGAATCGACTTCCTCTGATGGTCGAATTCGATCATCACGTTTATAACCCTCTTCACGCTGTCAACAGGACCTCCAACGCCCCTCACCTTTTCTTTTTCTCCGTTCAAATCCAAACCAAGAATCTCTGCAATCTCCATCGGCATTGCAGAGACGTCTGCACCAGAATCCAAAAGCCCCAGCGTAGAAAACGCCTCTTTGGGTCCGATTATTTTTATCGGAATTACAGGGCAACGCAATTGGGGCAGACCCGGCCGGGTTATGCTCTTGTACTTGAAAGAAGTAGACATTCAATCACAATATCATGGTCTGTTTTCCGGTAACCATCGCCAGAAATATCTCCTTCGATGTCCTTTTTTTTGCTTCGAAGTAAGTTTCCTTAGCGCTTTTTCCATGGGCGATTATGCTTTTGTCAACTATCGCTATCCACTCTCCGATATACGGCGTGAGATTCAATTCCATGAAAACCCTGTACGCCTCGCCCATAACAACACCGTGTTCATTTAAGCTTTCTTATATTTTTATACGTTTTGGTTATTCATATTCAACTGTCGCCGGCGGCTTCGGAGTAACATCATAATACACGCCGCGCACGCGCGCGCATTTTTTCATAATCTCGTCCGCGGTTTTCTCAAGAATTTTCCAATCAATCTCGGTGACGTCTGCGGTCATAAAATCGCGCGTGGAAACCGCGCGCATCGAAACCAAATACTCCCCATTTCCATCCTCGCGCTCTCGGACGAGATATAGCACGCGCGTGAAATCCGGGTTCTTGCTTATGATATCAAATTGTAATTTCACGAGTTGCGCGATTGGGGGTTTTGCCTCACCCTTCAATGCGGCGATTTTTCCATACCTCCTGAGGTCTCCTTTCACCCCGGTTGATTTTTCTTTCAGCACGAGCGCGCGCGCATCTTTCTCCCCGAGAAATTCGTTCGCGAGTTTTTCAATTCCCGCGTGCCTCTCGTTTGCATTTTCAAATATTCCCGCGAAGTACTGCTGCGAGCCGACATCCGCGAAATTATTTTCAACTATATCGAGTGCGCGCCTCAGCTCATCCACTTTTTCCCTTTTCACCTCGCCCACGACGCGCACGAGAAGGCCGGGACCTGGGAACGGCTGGCGCTGGTAGAATTCAGGCGGAAGCCCGAGCGCCTCGCCCACCTTTCTCACCTGGTCCTTGTAAAGGTAAAGAAGCGGCTCAACTATCCTGAATCCATACTCACTTGAAGTATCAATCCCGATTTGCGCGAGGACGTTGTGCTGGCTTTTTATCCCCCCCTTTGTCTCAATCCAGTCAGGCGCAATCGTTCCCTGAATAAGGACCTTGCACCCCTCCTCTCGAACAATCTCCCCAAATAAGCGATAAAACGTCTCGCGGAACGCCTTCCTCTTCTCCTCCGCATCAGAGAGCCCCTCGAGAGCCTTGAAGAACCTCTCGCGCGCCTCAACCACTTTCAGCTCCACGCCGAATTTCGCAAGCCCCTTCTTAACCTTCTCAGGCTCGCGCTCCCTCATGAAACCCGTATCTATGAACACGCAGGAGAGTTTCTCTCCGACAGCGCGCGCCACCAGAACTGCGACAGTGGTGCTGTCCACTCCTCCGGAGACCGCGATGAGCGCGCGCTCCTCGCCAATAAGCTTCCTAGTATCCTCGGACGCGTTGCGTATGAACGCCTCTACGTCGAATGCCATGGGCAGATATGAAATGAAAAGGAATATATTCTTTACCGACACTATGGTTATATGGTTTTCAAAAACGCCGGCATTATCGCGTCAAAATACCCTGATTCTCCATCAAAATTAACGATAGCCACGCTAGGGAGCCACTCCGCGCTCGACATATGCCAGGGCGCGAAGGCAGAGGGCTTCCGAACGCTCGTGGTGTGCCAGAAGGGCAGGGACAAGACCTACTCGCGCTACTATAAAACAAGAAATTCTGGCGGCGCGTCCGTCGGCGTCGTGGATGAGGTATTAATGCTTGAAAAGTTCGCTGACATCGCGAAGCCTGAAATAACGCGCAAGTTAGTTTCCGCGCACTCAATCTTCATCCCCCACCGCTCATTCGAGGTTTACGTGGGCTACGAGAAAATCGAGAACGAGTTCGCGGTTCCACTTTTTGGAAATAGACTTTTGTTGCGCGCAGAGGAGCGCACGGAATCGCGCAACCAATACTATTTGATGGAAAAAGCAGGAGTGCGATTCCCTCGCAGGTTCAACCGACCCTCGGAAATCCGCGGGCTCGCGCTCGTTAAGGCACCCGAAGCGAAGAGGAGTTACGAGCGCGCGTTCTTCTTCGTTAGGGGCGAGAAGGATTACCGCGAAAAATCCGCCGAGTTGATTAGGAAAGGAATAATCACAGAAGATGGTTTGCGCTCGGCAGTCATCGAGGAATACGTTCTCGGCGCGCAGTTCAACTTCAACTTCTTCACATCCCCTCTCACTGGAGAAACCGAACTCCTAGGCACAGACACGCGCAGGCAGACGAATTTGGATGGAATTCTCCGCTTACCCGCGCCCCAGCAAACCGAGTTGCTGAAATACGCGCGCGCAAACAACATTGAAATAGGCCACATTGCATGCACCATCCGCGAGTCGATGCTCGATAAGGTTATTGAGTTGGGCGAGAGGTTCGCAAGCGCTGTTGCGCGCGAATACCCGCCAGGGATAATCGGTCCCTTCGCGCTCCAGGGCGCGGTCATTCCGGAAGAAAAAGGAGAGGAGATTGTCATTTTCGACGTGAGTTTGAGGATGCCCGGCTCGCCAGGAGTCCGCTTCACTCCATACGGCGAATATTTGCACGGGGTGCCGATGAGCGCGGGAAGGAGAATCGCGCTTGAAATAAAGCGAGCAGCGAAAAAGAACGCGCTTGCAAAAGTTGTCACGTGATGAATGTGATGATT
>CAZWEI010000063.1:0-5354 GCA_964632135.1 Microcaldota archaeon | reverse complement strand
GGAAATCCGACTTGAAAACCGCGATGTTCCTTGTCGGCGCGCGCAACATCGAGGAGCTTAGAAAGGCGGAAACGGCGATAACTGGAAAAACAGCCGAGTACATCCGCGCGCGCAAAGTATTTTAATGTGAAAAAGCACTATTTTGTATATGGGCGCTACGGAGAAGGTACAAGCTATTAGACGGGAGTATCCGTCTCCTAAAGTAGAGAGCCTAGGGTCTACGTTAAAAATAAAACTTACTTTTGATGATGTCAAAAAGGAACTCGGCGAGAAGTGCCCTGACGCGGTAGTCAGAGAAGTACTAAAATCAAAAAATCCAGAAGAGAAGATAGAAGAAATAAAAACGGCGCTTGACGAAATAAGCAAGGCGGTAGCTAGCGGTAGAGAACTGGGTAAAAAATTGCTTAGACCGTATACGGCGCGTGATGATGAACCCATAACAGAGGTTGCTGATGCTCTTAAGAACGAACATGTGGCAAAACTATTTGTGAAATACACGAAAGAATTTGTTAGCATTGCAAAAGCCGAATTGGGAGTGAAAGCATTTCAAACGTTTGAGAATGAACGTGTGGGTAATTTATTTGAAAAACACACAAAGGAATTTATCGAAATGGCTGAATCGGCTAGGTGGGGAACCTACGACATATTTTGGGCACTTGGAGATGAGCGTGTAGCAAATCTATTCGAGAAGCATACAAAAGAATTTATTGATATTATTAAAGCTAATATTGATGGGGATCCTGGCAACTATTCTTATCTTCGTGTGTTTGAAAATGAGCGCGTAGCTGAGATATTTGATAAACATGCGAAAGAATTTTCCGAAATGGCTAAAGCAGCCGGAAGATTTGTATTCCTTGTTATTGAGTCCTTTGAAAATGAGAGTATAGCTGAACTGTTCGTAAAGCATCTGGATCTTGCGAGGAGTTTTGGAGATTTTGCCAACGCTGCCAAGAAAAGCACAGTAGAGGCGCTTGAGCTTCTCACGCATAAGGAATTTGCTGGACTATTCATAAAAAATCCAGACATAGTCATATATGCATTTTCTGGTATTGGGGGAGTATTTTTAGAAACCCCAACGGGAGGGTCAGTTGATCCATTCGAAATACTTAAAAAAAATGAAAAGTCATTAAAACAATTAGTAGATGAGCTCGGGTCACTCGTGAGCATCATGGAGGATAGAAGAGCAAAATTCCTTCTCAGATTTCATTATTCAAAATACAAAGCGACAGAAGATGGTGAATTGTCAATGCCGAGCTGGGAGGATGTTGACAAGGAAAAGCTGATGAGGAAGTTAGAATTGGTGAACAAAACATTTGGCATAGAGTTTTTTGAGCGTTATAGCCAAAAATTCATAGATCATTTGTATGAGATGGCTCTCTCGCCTAGCTATCAAAATGGAAAACCAACCGCGCTAATGATTTACAACAAAAGTGACGACACGAATGCATTTGCAAGAGTTGGCCGTCTTGATAGTCTTCTCGCAGGATACCGAGTGATAGCGGTAGAAGTTGATGATGACGAAGAAGCTTTGAAGCGATTGGAGAGTGCAGCTAAGAAATATGGTAAATTAGACTTTTTGCTTTTAGCTGGGCATGGACATCCCGATCAGCTGAGACTCGGGAATACAAGATTTGAGTCCTACACGGAAGGGGATAAAAATGCGTTTGTTGATATTGGCGATTTGAAGCGATATGGCGGAAAAGGAGCGCTAGAGAGATATTTAAACAGCGACGGGATTGTAGTACTTTTTTCATGCTGGACAGGTGGCGAATATCCGTGGGATCTAGGCAACCTTATGAGCATGATGGGAATTTTGACGAATCGAAAAGTGTTCGCACCGAGATTACCTACATGGATAAAGGGTTTTGTTTTTGATAAAAATAGCAAAGTTATTGATGTAGAATGGGCTGAAGAGGGAGATACGGATATTGGAAGGAAGTACGAGCCATCGAGCGAGAATAAATAGATTAATTCGCGGTGGAAAAATGGACGAAGTGATTCGAAAGCATGCTTTGAAAAACGCGTTCGACTACGGGAAGGCGGATGTTGGCGCGGTCGTTGGAAGGGTCGTTGCAGAAGTTCCTGAAGCGAAAAAGGACATGAAGAAAACGACGGCGGCGATAAAGAAAATCGTGGGGGAAATAAACAAGATGAAGAAGGAGGAAGTTGCGCGCGCGCTCGGGAAATATTCTTTTGAAAAGAAAAAAGAGGAGGAAAGGAAAATCACTTTGCCGAATGCCGTGCGCGGAAAGGTAGTCACGAGATTTCCTCCTGAGCCCTCTGGATTCCCGCACATAGGGCACGCTAAGGCTGCTTTCCTTGATTTTGAGGCTGCGTGCGCATACGAGGGAAAGTTCATTCTCAGGTTTGACGACACGAACCCTGAAAAGGAGGAGCAGAAATTCGCGGACGCGATAAAGGACGGGCTGAAATGGCTTGGAATCGCGTGGGATGAAGAACTCTACGCTTCTGACTTCATGCCTAAAATTTACGAGCACGCGGAGAAGTTGATTGGAAAAGGACGCGCGTACGTGTGCACGTGCGCGCAGGAGGAAATGAAGAAAGCGCGCGCAGAGGGAAAGGGGTGCGCGTGCAGGGAGAAGAAACCCGCGAAGGAGTCGGCGAAGGAATGGAAGGAAATGCTGAAAGGAAAATTGAAGGAAGGCGAGGCCATCGTGCGTTTCAAGGGGGATATGGGCTCGCTGAACACGGTGATGCGCGACCCCACAATTTTGAGAATTATTGAGGCGCCGCACTACAGGCAGAAGAAGAAATACCGCGTGTGGCCGAATTATGATTTTGAGGTTTCGATTCTTGATTCAATTACCGGCATCACGCACGCGATGCGCACGAAAGAGTATGAGTTGCGCGATGAGTTGTACGACGCGCTCCTTGACGCGATGGGGCTCCGCAAACCGATAGTCGTTGAATTCTCGCGGCTCGCGATAAAGGGCGCGCCCATCGGGAAAAGACTCCTGCGGCCGCTCATCGAGGAAAATAAGGTTTTGGGATGGGACGACCCGCGGCTCCCAACTCTCGCGGGGCTGAAGAGAAGGGGGATTCAGCCAGAGGCAATAAAAAAATTCGTGCTCAGTTTTGGGATTGGAAAGGCCGAGAGCGAACCCACGTGGGACGCGCTCCTCTCCGAAAATAGAAAAATCCTCGACCCGGTTTCCGAGAGGTATTATTTCGTACCATCGCCCGTGAAATTGAAAGTGAAGAACGCGCCGAAGATGAGCGCGCACCTGCGAAAGCATCCGACCGGGAATCTGGGCGAGCGCGTGATTGAGGTGGGCAATACATTCTACATCCCGAAAACGGACGCGGAGGCGCTGGCGCGCGGAGAGGTTTTCAGGCTGAAGGATTTGTATAATGTGAAATTCTTAAGGGAAGACGAGCAGTTGGAGGGCGAGTACGCGGGAAACGAACTGAAGGAGGGAAAGAAAATTCAGTGGGTCAGTGAAGAAAATTACCTCGAGTGCGAGGTGCTCGTTCCAGGCGACGTTTTCGTGGACGAGAGGTTCAACGAAACAAGTTTGAGGATAGATGATGGTTATTGCGAGCGCGCGTGCGAAAATTTGGGCGCGGGCGCAATCATCCAGTTCGAGAGGTACGGGTTCTGCAGGCTCGACTGGAAGGGAAAGAACAAACTTAGGTTCATACTTACGAATCCGTAATATCGAAACATATTTAAAGTTGAATGCCAATAAGAAAAAGCTCATTTTTCGATGACCAAAAAATGGGGGGTGTTCTGGATGAAGAGTTACGTGAAATTCGAAACTCCGAAAGAGGTAGTTGAGAAGATTTATGAAGCGGTTGAGATAGCGCGAGACACGGGCAGAGTGCGCAAGGGCACGAACGAGGCGACGAAAGTAATCGAGAAGGGAGGCACCGCACTCGTCGTGATAGCAGAGGATGTTGACCCAGAGGAAGTGGTGATGCATCTTCCGATGCTGTGCGAGGAGAAGAGGATACCGTTCGCGTACGTTCCTTCGAAAAAGGACCTCGGAAAGGCCGCAGGGCTCGAGGTAGGATGCGCTGCAATCGCCATAGAGAAGGCTGGAAACGCCGCAGAACTCGTTAAGGAGATAGTCGAGAAGCTCGCGGGAAAAATAGGGAAGAAGGCTGAGAAAGAAGAGAAGAAAGAGGAGGAAAAGAAGCCGGCAGAGGAGAAAAAACCAGAGGAGAAGAAAAAGCGCGAGCGGAAGAAAAAGGAAGAGCCCGCTGAAAAGCCGGCGCCGGCTCCTGCGTGATTCGTCTTTGACGCGTATATTGATTGGTGTTTGAATGGCAGAACCAGCAACAGCAGAAGTGGTGGAGGTCCTCGGAAAAACAGGGATATACGGCGAGGTCTACCAGGCGATGTGCAAGATACTCGAGGGAAGGGACAAGGGCAGGGTTATTCGCAGGAACATAAAGGGTCCTGTCAAGCGCGGGGACAAGCTCATACTACTGGAGACAGAGCGCGAGGCGAAAGTCATCAAGGCGAAGTAGGCTGGGTAGGAAGCACGGTTGCGAGAGTGAGGATATGCAGTGTTCGTTTTGCCATGCGGAGATTGGAAAGGGCGAGGGGCTCGCGTTCGTTAAAAGGGACGGCACGATGCTTCACCTATGCTCGCGAAGATGCAGGCAGAACCTTTTCGTGTTCCGCAGGAACCCGAGAAAATTGAAATGGGTTAGGGAGCGGGCCGGCGAGGAATTTGCAACTGGGAAGGAAAAAGGAAAAAAGAAAGCAAAGGAAGCAGGGAAGGAAGCTAAACCAGCGAAAGAGAAGAAAGCTTAATCATTCATTTTCATTATTTTAAGTTAAGAGTTGCGCGCGCGTTTGTTTTTATTTGTTTTCGTTTAATAGAATACAGTTTAGATAGTTGTTGAGAGGTGTTCGTATGGAGAGGAGTTTTGCGATGCTGAAGCCTGACTGCGTTCAGCGCGGCCTTCTGGGAAAAGTAATTTCGAGATTCGAGAAGAGGGGGCTGAAAATAGTCGCGTGTAGGATGATTAAGATGGACGAGAAGATGTGCAAGGAGCACTACGCCCATCACGCGCAGAAGCCGTTCTTCCCTCGCCTGATGAAGTTCATGACCTCCGCGCCTGTCCTCTGCATGATTGTCGAGGGAAAGGACGCAGTGGAAATCGTGAGGGCGATGTGCGGGGCGACGAACTCGCGCGCGGCTGCGCCAGGGACGATAAGGGGGGATTTCGGCATGAGCGTGCAGAGCAACATCATCCACGCGTCTGACAGCAGGGAGACCGCGGAAAAAGAGATAGCGCGCTTCTTCAAAAAGGACGAGATTTACGATTACAAGAAAATTGATTATGAGACGATATACGCCGACGACGAGCGGGAATAGCGA
>CAZWEI010000062.1:0-5709 GCA_964632135.1 Microcaldota archaeon | reverse complement strand
GTACGAGATAAACCTTTCCGAAGGCGAATATCTCCTGAGAATAGTCGACAGCAACGGGTATGTATACGCGCAATCATATCTGCGCGTTCCTGGAATCGGGATATCGGTATTGACTCCGAAGCACGTTCCTGCGTTCCAGATGCAGATCACTGCCGATGGTCAGCCGGTTCAGTTCATGGAGGTTAAAGCCAATTTCGATGGGCGGGATGAGCAGAGTTTCACAACCGACGAGTTTGGCAAATTTTACTACGCGCCGAAAGACGTGTCGGCTGGGAACCACACGATAACGGTCTATACCGCCGGAAAAACAAAAACAGTGACGGTTTCTTACAAGCCGATAAAACAATGGTTTGAACAGCCGTTGAACCAGGCGCTCGTGGTTATAACGATACTGATATTCTTCGTTGGGATGTTCTTCATCAGGAGACCGGAGAAGGCGATTTATTCCATAGACATTCCTGACTTCATGCCTGTTGAGAAAAGGTTCACGCCCGTATCGAAAGCAACGGTAACGGACCTTTTCTCCCGCATAAACGCGGAGTACAAGTGGAGCTTCATGCCCCTGACGCTAGAGGAGATTAAGAACGGCTTCAGGAAAATAACCTACCAGGGAAAGCCGATACTCATAGGCGACCACAACCTGGAGAAGATCCTTGGCGCGCTCATAGAGGAAAAAACCGTGCGGAAGGTCCTCGGGTTGTACGGGCTCGCTCGGTGGGAGAAGGACGCTAAGAGGTCTCTCACCTATCTCGCGGTGTTCAGGCTTCTGAGGAACTCGTTCATCAACAACGGCGTATATTTCACGGAACTCAACAAGTCCGATAATTGCGACACTGTGATAACCCTCAACCGAGCAAACGCGTACGTGCACATATACGAGGATTGGGGGGCGGTGAACAGGATTCTGCCCACGATGAATAAGGGAAGGAACATACTCGCATTCGCAAGTTACGAGGCGCTCAGGGAGTTCAAGGACCAGATTGGACGATCGACTGCCAAGGGTGCGATAAGGTTGAAGTTGCACCTAAAAAGCGGCAACCTCGTCGTTACGACTGTCGAGGACGTGGATAGGCTGTTTAAGGTCTGAATGGAGAGGGGGGTAATGAACTTAGTGAATGTGTTTTATAACCTGATGCTGAAATCCGAGGCCTCGCTTCCATCCGACGTGAGGCGCGGGCTCGCCAGGGCGATGAGAGACGAAAAAAATTCCCTCGCACGCACCCAGCTCAGGCTTATTTTGAAGAATATCTCAACCGCGCAAAACAAAAAAATTCCAATCTGCCAGGACACTGGCCTTCCCACATTCTACGTGACGCTCGGCGGCAAAAACCACGATGTGGGTAGGATAAACGATGCGATACGCAAGTCCGTGAGGCTTGCGACTAAAAAAATTCCTCTCCGCCCCAACGTGGTCGATCCTTTCGATAGAAAAAATACCTGCGACAACACCGGGACGCGCGTGCCAATCGTTTACTATGATTTTGAACCCAGGGCGCGCGAGAATTTCCTGGAAGTCCTTTTTGTCCCGAAGGGCGGGGGGTGCGAGAACGCGAGCGCGCTTGCCATGCTAAACCCCGGGGATGGAATCCGCGGGATAGAACAATTCGTTCTGGATAACGTTCTGAAAATGGGCGGAAAGCCCTGCCCTCCGTACGTGCTCGGAATCGGCGTAGGCGGGAGCGCGGATGCGGCGCTCGCTCTCGCGAAAAAGGCGTCGCTGAGGGATATTGAAAAAAGGAACAAGGACGCGCGCATTTCAAGGCTCGAGCGCGAGCTCCTGAGAAAAATAAACTCGCTCGGAATCGGGGTGATGGGGCTCGGCGGCTCGACGACGTGCTTGGGCGTGAACATTGATTATGCCGACGCGCACACCGCTTCGCTTCCAGTCGCGCTCAGCGTGATGTGCCTGGCGTCGAGGCGCGCCGGCGTCCGCATCGTAGGGAACAGGGTATTCTGGATGTGATGAGTTGAAAAAGTTCGAGTTAAAAACCCCGCTCGCTGGGCGCGATGTCAAAAAACTCAGATGCGGCGATATCGTTTATCTCAGCGGGACGGTTATTACTGCGCGCGACTGCGCGCACAAACGAATCAAGGAATACGCCGCAAGCGGAAGAAAGATGCCTTTTTCACTTGAGGGCGTGGCGTTGTTTCACGCAGGACCCATAGTCAAGAATGGGGGTATAATCGCAATTGGCTCGACCACGAGCGCGAGGATGGACGAGTACGCGCCTCTGGTGTTCGGGCTCGGGGTGCGCGCGGTCATTGGAAAGGGGGGTATGGGAGAGGAGGGCAGCGCGGCGCTGAAAAAATACTGCTGCGCGTATCTTGCTTGGACCGGGGGGTGCTCTGCGATTGGGCGCGAGTTCTTCAAACCGTTGAAAGTCTATTGGAAGGATTTGGGAATGGCTGAGTCGGTTTGGAAACTGAAGGCGGAAAAGTTCGGACCCTTGATTGTTGGAATCGATGCGAACGGGAAGTCGGTTTATGGCGAGGTTATGGAAGGCGCGCGCAAAAAAGTCCAAAAATTGAAGTTTGGGTAATAAGGGGTCTTATTTACGCTATACCGATTCGGGTTGATTTTAGGGGATATACGCCACTATTTGTTTTTTAAAATTACTTGATTTGCCTTTCTACTCGTTTTATTTTTTTGTTTCTTTTTTAATTGTTATTTATATTTTTTATTTTAATTATAAGATATTTTTGTTGTTATAATTTGATTATTATGTTTATAATTTATTATATTTGTTTTTTGTATATGAATTTTACTTAAAAAAATAAAACATTATTAATTTTTATTTGTTATTTAAATAATATGCGTTTTATTACTTATTTTGATTATAAAATGCATATAATTTGTTTGATTTAAATTTAAAGCGATAAGATTACTTATTTTATAAAAATATAATATTATAAAAGTAAACCTATTTGTATAATAACGTTGCAAACTTATTTAAATGCTAAGGCATAATTAGTTTCGCTTTGGCGTTGGAGTTTTGGTTAATTGTACCTCTGAAATGCCTGTTTTCAGACTGCGTTATCTGAGTTGAGGCTGATGAAAGTAGCAATGCTTGGTTGGGAGTTTCCACCTTTCGTAAGCGGAGGATTGGGGGTACATTGCTACGAATTAACGAAAAATCTGGCAAAAAAAGGCATAAAAATCGATTTCTATATGCCAAGGACAAAGTATTCGGTTAAATCAGACGATGTATCAATTGTTGAAGTAAAAGAAAAGATAAAAATAGATATTATTGAAGTAGAAGCAAGCGCATTAAGTCCTTATCCAACAAAAATCAATATTCTGCCTGGAATTCAATATTCTGGTGCTCCTTTAAGCGAAGTTTACGGATTTAACTTTTTAAGAGAGTTAACAAGCTATAATAGGAATTGTATGGATATTTTAAGCAAAAAAGGAAAGGAATATGATTTAATTCATAATCACGACTGGATAACGGTTCCTGCCGCTGTCCAGGCTAAAAACCTTATAAACAAACCGTTGGTATCCACGGTTCATTCCACGGAATATGACCGAGTGCCGTATCCATGGGAGTTCATACTGAACATCGAAAGAATCGGTTTGAAGGCTGCGGACAGGATAATAACCGTGAGCAACAGGATGAGAAGCCAGTTGATGGAGAGGTTTGGGGCAGACGAATCCAAAATCCGAGTCATATACAACGGAGTCGATGCGACTAGATTTGCAACACGCACGCCCGGCGAAACGCGCGGAAAGAGGGTGCTTTTCCTTGGAAGGCTTACGGACCAGAAGGGGCCTGTCCAATTCCTGTACGCCGCGAGAAAAGTAATCGAGAAGGAGCCTGACGTGAGGTTCATAATGGCAGGCGAGGGCCCGATGCTTCCTTTCTTAATCTCACTTTCAATCCAGCTCGGGCTCCAGAACAACGTCGTGTTCACAGGTTATCTTCCAGAAGAACAGCTTAAGCGCGCGTATTCGATGTGCGACGTGTATGTGATGCCTTCGATATCAGAGCCATTCGGGATAACGGCGCTGGAGGCAATGGCCTCGGGTACGCCCTTAATCCTCTCAAAATCATCTGGAGTGGCCGAGATAGCAAACCATTGCTTGAAAGTCGATTTCTGGGATATCGACGAGATGGCGAACAAGATGATCGCGCTGCTCAGGTACGCGCCGCTCGGCGCTGAGATGTCCCGAAGCGGGCTTGCCGAGGTCAGGAACTTTACGTGGGAGAGGACCGCGGAGCAGACGATAGGCGTGTATAGGGAGTTGATCGGCAACAGGTGATAGGCAATCGTTGGTAGCGTTGGTGATAGTTGTAAATAATTGTTCGTGCATAATTAAACGTGGTAGCTATGGTCTCGGTGTGCATGTATTTCCAGGTCCATCAGCCCATGAGGCTGAGGAAGTTCAGCGTTTTCGAGAGCGGGGAGCACGCGAGCCATTATGAGAGGTATTTCAACGACAAACTGAACCGCGATATTTTCCTCAAGGTCGCGCGCAAGTGCTACTTCCCGACGAACAACCTCCTTCTCGACCTGGTGAAGAAATACGACGGAAAGTTCAAGATAAGTTACAGCCTCACCGGCGTGTTCATGGAGCAGTGCAAGAGGTACGCGCCCGAACTGATGGACACGTTCAAGGCGCTCGCGGATACGGGCTGCGTGGATTTCCTCAACGAGACGTATTATCACTCGCTCTCGAGCCTTTTCTGGGACAAACGCGAGTTCCTCTAGCAGATAAAACTGCACAAGAAGGCGCTGCGCGATATTCACGCGCGCTCGGAAGTGTTCCGAAACACTGAGGCACTTTTCTCGAACGAGATCGCAGGAGTTGCGGAGAGTTTGGGCTACAGGGGAATCGTGACAGAGGGGCTTGAGAGGTTTCTCGAATGGAGGTCGCCGAATTATCTTTATACTGTGAAGGGAACGCGCGGGAGGATTAAGGCCCTTCTCAGAAATTACAAGTTGAGCGATGATGTTGCTTACCGATTTTCCGCAAAATGGTGGAGCGAGCACCCACTCACTGCGGACAAATACGCCTCGTGGCTCTCGAAGGCAGAGGGGCACTGCATAAACATTTTCATGGACTACGAAACGTTCGGCGAGCACCAGTGGGAGGACACAGGCATCTTCGAGTTCCTGCGCCATCTTCCTGGCGAGATTTTGAAACACGATAATGTGGATTTCAAGACTCCGAGCGAGCTCGTGCGCAACGAGGCAGTCGGCGAGATAGACGTTCCTTACACCATCTCGTGGGCTGACATCGAGCGAGACACGTCCGCGTGGCTCGGGAACGACATGCAGCGCGCGTGCTTCAACCAACTGCAACAAATCGGCGAGGAAGTTGATAAGCACGGGGACGAGGACGCCATGCATGCGTGGAGGCTTCTGCAGAACAGCGACCATCTTTACTACTTATGCACTAAATGCCTCGCTGACGGGGACGTCCACAAGTATTTCTCCCCGTACGGGAGCCCGTACGACGGCTTCATCAATTACATGAACATACTTCAGGATTTCAAGAACAGGATAGCGAACGGACATGAACGAAACGCAAACGAATAATTAAAAAATAAACGGGTTAACGAGGTGGGAATATGCCGAGAAGAAAAGGAGTGAAGAACGCGCCTGCTGGAAGGGAGTTCGTATTCAAGACTCCGGAGGGAAGGGAAGTCGGGCGCGCGAGGAACGCCGCCGAGTTCGTGAGCCTCATCAAGCAGGTGCCGCTCACGA
>CAZWEI010000061.1:0-5762 GCA_964632135.1 Microcaldota archaeon | reverse complement strand
CACCTCGATGCGCGGGAAGGCAGTGCATCACTAAGCAGTTCTTCTTTGCTAGATCAACCAACTCCTGATTCACTTGATACTTCTTGAAGATTTCCTTTCGCTTTGCAGTCTCGTTTTCTTGTCCCATACTTGTCCACACGTCGGTGTAAATCACGTCCGCGCCCTTTACTCCTTTCGCGACATCACTCACAAACTCCACTTTCACGCGCGCCTTCCTCGCCTCTCTCATATACTCATTATTCGGAGGATAGCCCGCAGGCCCCACCAACGCGACATCCATTCCAACTTTTGCTGCGGCGAGCATCAGCGAGTTCGCCATGTTGTTCGAGCAGTCGCCCACGTACGCGAACTTTCCTCTCTTTTTCAATTTCCCATTTTCTTTAATTGTGAGAATGTCCCCGAGCGCCTGGCAGGGATGCTCCAAATCCGTTAATCCGTTTATTATTGGGGCGCGCGAATGTTTCGCCATCTCCACAATATCCGTGTGCTTGTAAAGGCGCGCCATAATCACATCCGCGTACCTCGAGAGCGTGAGCGCGGTATCGTGGAACGTCTCGCCCCTGCTTATCTGGCTGCCCACGAAATCCAGATATATCGCGTGCCCTCCCAACTGCGTCATCGCGACCTCGAAAGAGACGCGCGTTCTCGTGGATGGCTTTTCAAAAAGCATCACGAGCGTCTTGTTCTCGAGCCGACGCATCTCCTTCCCATTTTTCAACTCCTCTGCTATTTTCATTATCTCGTTTATCTGCTTCGCGTTCAGTTGTCTTATTGTCAGCAAATTCATCCAACCACCTCTCGAACATTACAAATTTCAATTTTCAATCACAACTCTCACAAATTTTCGACAAACTCATCAAACAAATATCCTGAATCATACGGGCCCGGGTTCGCCTCTGGGTGATACTGCACTGCGCGCGCAGGAAGCTCCTTGTGGCGTATTCCCTCAACCGTTCCGTCGTTGCAGTTTATATGCGTAACCTCGAACTCGTGCGGAAGGGATTTCGCGTCAACCGCGAACCCGTGGTTCTGGCTCGTGATGTACACTTTTCCTGTCTTCAAATCCTTCACCGGATGGTTCGAGCCCCTGTGGCCGAACTTCAACTTGTAAGTGCGCCCCCTGCCCGCGTACGCGAGAATTTGATTCCCCAAACAAATCCCAAAAACAGGCAATTTTCGCATGAGCGCGCGCACTGTTCTCGCGATATACCCCAGCCTCGCCGGATCTCCGGGTCCATTTGAGATTACAATTCCGTCCGGCTCGTGGCGGAGTATTTGTTTCTCTGTGGCGTTGTGCGGGAGCGCAACCACGCGCGCATCCCTTTTCACCAACTCGCGCACGATGCTCATCTTCGCCCCGCAGTCAATGAGCACTACTGTTTTCGCGCCTGGGCCGAACTCCCTCGCGCCCCTGTGCGAGACGCTTTCAACGAAGTTTATTGCAGAGTAGTCAAGCGCGCGCGCCTTTCCGAGCAACTCGCGCACGTCCATCTTTCCATTATCAACCGCGATGCACGCAGGCATCACGCCGAAATTTCTTATTTTCCGCACGAGCGCGCGCGTGTCGATGCCAGCGATTCCAGGAACGTCATTTCTCTTCAAAAACTCGTCAATCGTCTCCCTTGATTTCGCGTGCACAGGGCTCGCGCATGCCTCGCGCACAACGAACCCTTCCGCGTGAATCCTGTCCGACTCGAAATCGCCCTCGCTCACCCCGTAGTTTCCAATAAGCGGATAGGTGAGAGTGAGAATCTGCCCTGCGTAGGAAGGGTCGGTGAGCGCCTCCTGATACCCTGTCATCGAAGTATTGAAAACAATCTCGCCCACGGCGAGCGCGCTAGCGCCAAAACCCGCACCGTAATAAACGGAACCGTCTCCCAGAACCAGAACTCCGCTTTTTCCAGATTTTCCAGATTTTTCCAACGAACCCAACGCTACTTTAAAAGGATGAAATTTTTAAATCTTGCGGAAAAGCAAAGCTATTTTTTGCGCGCGTATGGTTTCCCATCCTTACAGACGTTGTCTAGAAGCGCATCATGAGTAACGGGCAAACCGAGGAAGTTTAATGCAATGCCAGGCAGCTGTTCTCTGATCTTCCCCACGGAATTTAAGTGCGTAGGCAGGTCTGTCAAGACCAGGTTTATCACCGCGTTTGGCTGTAGTCTGTGAATCGCTTTAACCAACTCGATTCCATCCTCACCACGTGGATTGAAATGCATAAATATTGTATCGAATTTCTCTTTTCCGCACAGCTCGAGCGCCTCTTCTTTCGATATCGCGGGAGAAGCGGTGTAGCCTTCTTCTCGCAGCTCCTTCACGAGCCTGGGAGCAGTTAGGGGGAGATGATGATACACGAGGACGTTTGGTTTCTCGTTCGTCTCGGCCTGCCTGCGCGCGAGAAGTTTTTTCTCGTCTTTTTCTATTGCCTTCTCGAGGTAGTTTGGGCCTACCGGCACTGTTATTGCACTTGAAACAATTCTGTCTAAAAGCTCTGCAGGCAGCTGTTTCTCAAGTATTACTCTGAGATGTTTTTGCTTTAAGCCGGACATCAGATGTATTGTTATATCGGGCCGCATCTGCAGAATCCTTTTCACTAACTCCGCGTTGTCGTCGCCTGATTGGTTAAAGTGCATATACATAACGTCGCTCTTCTTGCACAATTCGAGCGCCTCCTCTAGTTTCTCGGCTGTCGTTATATCGTGTCCCTCGCTTTTCAGTCTGCCTATTGTTTTGCCGAAACGATACTGCCAAGCGTGATCGTAGAAAAGAATTTTCGGCTTCTCGTTCGTCTCGGCCTGCTCTGCTTCTTTCTGCCTGCGCGCGAGGATTTTTTTCTCGTCTTCTTGAACTAGGCATAAGAAATCAACTGAATCAATGTATTTGACATTTTGAGCAATGTCCTCTGGCAATTTTTTTAGGTCTGAAGGGCTAAGTGTGTTGTGTACCGGCATCGACGTCATTGGATGTATTATTGCATTTGGCTGTAATCTTTTAATCTCGAGTATGAATGAGAATCCCTCGTCACCCCGAGGATTGAGATGTGTGATTATAATGTCAATTTTTTTTCTTTGCACTTCTGTATTGCTTCTTCTGCGTCCACCGCAGGAGTAACGTTATAACCTCCCTGTTGTAGGTAATCCACGGAAAATTCTCCAATAGTTTGCCAATGGTGGACGAAAAGAATTTCCAGTTTCCCCGCGCCCCCTACAATTTGCACCGGCTGCTCGCGCTCGCTTTTGGCGTCGTGATGGTAGCGGCAAAAACCGGGCAGCGTCGCGCGAACGCTAGTCGTGTGTATTCTTTTTGGCGTCTGGAAGAACATGTCCATAAGTCATTATTTCCTCAGTTAATTTATATAAAACCCGCCCCCCGAGGGCGGGGCGCGCGAGGACTTGCGCGCCGAGTTGCTGCGGGTTTAGTCAATTGTTGGCGCTGGTGTTTTGGTTGGAGCGGGCGGGGGTGATTGCGCCCCGTTCAGGATGTTCATTACCTCTTGGTATGTTTGTGGTGCCGGATATACGTTTAATGACGCCGCTGTTGGATGGCACGGCGCAGGCCCGCCCTTGAACAGGTAGTTAATCAGGTAGACGACATCAGCGACCGTAACTTACCGTCGAGATTCACGTCCGCGCAAGCCGTATAGGGCATGCACATCGGCGCAGGCCCGCCCTTGAACAGGTAGTTAATCAGGTAGACGACATCCGCGACGGTAACTTTGGCGTCATAATTTGCGTCCCCGCAAACGTGCGTGCAGTTATGCGTACATCCTGTTGCTACGCCATCGTCATTCCAGTTGTAGGTTGTCTGGCAGGAGTTGTTGACGCCTGAATTTGAATTCAAGTCCCGGATATCCTCCTTGTTTGAGCAAACGTAATTGCCCACAATGCTAACTCCTGTGTCTGATTCCATGTATATGCCATAGTTTGAGTTGTTTTTTGCCGTGTTGTTAAACACATTCAAGCTATAGGCGTGATTGAAGTACATCCCGTAGCTGTCGTTAATCAGATTGTTACGTGTTATCTCGCAGCCGGTTGTGTTGTAGATGTATATCCCATAATTGAGGCCGTTTTCTATTGTGTTGTTCAATATCTTGTTGCTGCTTCCCGCGGTCCAAAATCTTATTCCATAGGTATTGTTTTTCATTCTGTTCGAATCAAATCTGTTGTTGCCAGAACCGCTGAGAAGTATTCCATAATAGGTGTTGTTCTCGATAAGGTTGGAGGTTACGTTGTTGTAACCGGCCCTGTCGATAACCACCGCTCTTTTGTCGTTATAGAATGTGTTGAGGACAACCGCATTGTTTGTGGAGTTAAGGTCAATTTTTAATCCAACTTCCGGGTTGTTGGTAAGGTTGTTTGCGAATAAGAGATTTGAGTCCGAATTATTGGTTATGTAAATTCCGTCCAGAGCATTTGACTGTATTGAGGAGTACAAGACTGAATTCCGGTCTGAATTCTCGACCCATATTCCCTCGCAAAAGTTCTTGACAGTGCAATTCACTATTGAAGTTCCGTTGTGGTTCGTAATCCATATACCATAACTCCAATAAGCACTACAGTTTCCTGTAATCGTGTGGCCTTTGCAGTCAAGAATGATGTTGTTGGCCTTAAAGATTAATCCGTCTTTGTCAAAAGTGCAGGTTAAATCATGGGTTAGCTCTGTGTTAGTATAGAGATAATCACCACATTGTATATCCGCCGGTTGGGCAGCGGGAAATGCCAGTGGTTTCTCGACGTTTTTGATCAATGTCGCATCTGGGGCAACATTGACCGTCACGGCAGAAGAAACAGTATACGCGAAACCGACGGAAAAAATGGCTAGTAACAGATACACCAATAGTTTATTCATAGAACCAACCCCCAAGCTGAACGATTATTATTTTGTCCTTTAAATTTATAAACATTCATAAATTTGGGAATCGCGCGCAGCATTTTTTCGAACCGGGGTAACGGGTGAGAATATTTTTAAACTTATACAGAGATACGCTATTGCTGACGGCTGGTCAGGGGGGACTGGTCAGATGAACAAAACTTATTTTGCATTTGTCGCGCTGGTGCTGTTTGTGGGCGCGGTGCTGTTCGGGTGCGGTGGGCAGGCCGCAGAGCCCGAGGTTAAGTTCGTGTGCGCTGACGGGAGCGTTGTGAGTAATACGACATTGTGTCCTGCTGCGCCTCCTGAAACTGGGGCGCCAACAGGCGCGCCGGGTGCTCCTACCGCTCCAACCACGCCGACGGCAGGAGTGATGACCGCTGAAATGGAACTTTCTGTGTGCGCGGACATGCCCGAGGCTCAGGGGATGTCCTTGGAGGCTTACTGCATAATGGGGCTCGCAGGAAAGCACGAGAACACCTCATTATGCAAAAAATTAGGCATGGACCAGAGGAAGAACTGCTACGCGTTGGTTGCCGAGGTGTCGAGGAACGCGGATTTGTGCGTGGAGGCAGGGACAGGGAAGGACCAGTGCTATCAGCAGTATGCGAACGATATGAAGGATGCGACTGTGTGTGATAAGATTGGCGATATTAATTACAAGGACTCGTGCTATGGCAGCCTGGCCAATAATTTAGGCGACCCTGCGCTGTGCGATAAGATAAGAAATGTAAATCAGAAGGACAGCTGCTATGGGAGCATGGCATCGCGCTTGGGAGATTCCTCCTACTGCAACCAGATAACGAACGAGAATCAAAAACAGAACTGCCTGCAAAACATGCAAGGCGCGCAGGGCGGCGGCGTGCCTGGCGGCGTCCCGAAATACAGTTGAG
>CAZWEI010000060.1:0-6133 GCA_964632135.1 Microcaldota archaeon | reverse complement strand
GTTCACCTGGAAGCTCTCGCCTGACACGAACCGAGGCGTTCCGATGAAGAGGATGGTGCTTGCGGTTCTGGTGATGTTCACCACGAATATGACGACGCTCTTGTTCACGTTCGTCCCGCTCTCTCTCACCCACATTGTGTAGTTCCCTAGGGTTGATGGCGAGGTTGGGGTGATGAGGAACGAGCCGTTCGTGGTGGTGTTTGCTGAGGCGGTGGTGCCGTTTATGTACGCGGTGACGGTTATGTTGGCAGCGCCCTGCGATATGTTGCTCCCGTTATAGACGAACCCGAACACGTAGATGGTGGAGTTCGGGAAGACGGTGTTGTTGGTATAAAAGTCAAGATAGTACGCGGAACTCAATCCCGCTATAGCCATCAAAGCAACGAACGCGTATGCAAAATTTTTCCAGTTCATACCAAACACCCCGCCAACATTACTTTCAGTTTACCACACCACCACGTTAGCATTCGCATTAGCGACGATGAGAACATATAACGAAACGCGGTTCTTCTTTCCCGAAGAAAAAACAGTATAGTCGCCCCTAAACATCGTTAAGGGTATATTAAGAAAGGTTTTTAAACTATTCGGTTTTTCCTAGAACGCGCGCGTATGAACGAGCATAATTTCAAAAGAACACATCTCTCGCATTTTGGATTTCGCGCTGTGCAGATTTTCCTCCCGTGGTTGATTATGTTTATGTGAAAGGAGATTTTGTCGCGCGCCTCCACCAAATTCTCGAGAATTTCCTGCGCCTTTGCCGCGCTCGTCCCCTCGCCAACCAAACCCAGCCTCCTCGCCACGCGATGGACGTGCGTATCCACTGGAAGCGCGGGCTTCCCGAACCCGAAACAGAGCACGCACGCGGCCGTCTTCGGTCCAACCCCATGCAGCGAAACCAAAAACTTCTCGGCTTCCTTCTGCGGCATCTTTTCCAGAGACTCCAAACTCAACTCCCCAACCCGCTTTTTTATCTCGCCAAGCGCGCGCATTATTCTTCTAGATTTCACGTTCGAGAGCCCGCCCACGCTGATGGCTTTCGCAATTTCGCGCTCATCAGCCGCGAGCACCTCGTCCCAACTGTGAAATTTTTTCCTCAGACTCGCGTATGCGCGCGCAGTGTTCGCGTCGTTGTTGTTCTGCGAGAGGATGGTCTGCACGAGCACGTCGAGAGGATTTCGCTTTTTCACGCTCGGCCGGCCATACTCGCGCTCGAGAAGGGCGAGGAGCTTTTTGATTTTTATTTTCAGGTTTCGTGTATGGACGCTCATGGTACGGGTATAAATAAAAGTTCTTATAAAATATAACCATGCAAAAACAACGACCGCCCGCCATTTTGTGGGGCGAGCACAGGTCGACAGAACTAATAGCGATGGGCGTGAAAGAGAAATTGGCTAGCGACCCAAGTATAATCAGCAGAATTCCTATCTTGGAGTACAAGATGTACCCGCTGACCGACCATATAAGGGTTCTTCGTAAAAAGAAAAAGGCAGTTTTAAAAGGAGTAACACCGGGGGAATTTGATAAAAAAATGAAGAACGTATTCAAGCCGCAAGTCCGAAAATATGAACAATTACTAATAGCTAAATATGGACCTCTTTTGTTCAATCTCCATGACGGCAACGTGATGGCTTCGGTGGACGGTGCCAGTAATATCGGTTTCCTTATGCCAGACGACATACGCAAGGATGAGTTAAGCAGATATCTCGAAAGCGTTGGAGGAAGGCATGATTTAGTAGTATACATTCCATCTATGATGAGAAGAATCAAATATATGGACGGAGAAATCCATTTTCATCCATCTGTAGAAATTATAACTGTTGAATTTCTGCCCCCTCCATCAATAAAAAGAGACTACCCCTCCGAAGAAATCAGAAATTTAGTACGAGAGTTAGAACCTGAGCTCTCTGAGGATGTTGGCGACGCTTCATTTAAATCAAAAGTCATAGCAAACTTCTCGTTTACCTACAAAATATTAGACGTGAAGAATCCTGCTTTTCATGAGACGGTGGATAAATACGCCGGGTTTATGAAAGACGTTCTAATTGGTCTGCACGACAAGTTTCAAATCCACGCGAGTAACCTCTGATTCTCGCCACAAGCGCAACCTATTTATACAGCGCGCGAGAGTATATTATGGGGTTTTATGGTCGAGGAGCGGGGCGCGGTCGAGGGGAAGAAACCGGTCGTCGCCGAATTCAAAGCCGAGCTTGCGCGCGAGATTAAGGCGCTCGGAGTAGAGGAAACGGGAATAATGACCGTGGTGAAGGAGCCGCCGAAGAGTTTGAAACATTTGCACGCGTCAAAAGAGGCTTCGGTGGCAGGCCAGATGTTCAAGGACGAACATGACGTGCTCGAGAAAGCGGAAGAGATACATTTGGAGGAGCTGGCTACGTCTAGAATGTTGGACAGGTTGGTGTCCGCGGCCGGCAGGGGAAAACTGGACGAGGTCAAAAGAACTACGAACGAAGCAACCGCCAGAGCAGAGGACTGGCTTGAAAGGATGCCGGAAGAGAAACTGAGTTTGAAAGACCTCGAATTTAGGGAGCGGGTCAAGACACTTAAAAACGAGAACGAAATGCTGGCTTTTCTTAAGGATTTTACAATCGCGCATCCGCATGTCATGTCGGATATATTCAGACGCGTTGCACCCGAACTGTACTATGAATCCCTGCGCGAGGTTCGCGCCGAAAGGATGCGCGAGCAGACGCTTGCTGCGATAAGAATGAACGAGCTGACACGCAGTAATGTTATGGAACTTGCGATGTTTTCGGTTTCAAGCGTAATTAAAAAGAGCGAGGATGAGAAGGAGGAAAGCGCAAATATCGCAGAAATGAAGGCGCGCGAGGAGGAAAAGGAGAAAGAAATTGAGCGCGAGAGCAACGAATTGGTTCAGTTAGTAACGAACGCAATTGCAGAACAAATCAAAAACTTAAACACCGCGCTCAGCGAGAATGCGAAAACGATGCTCGCGGCAGAGGTTTTGATGCATGTTGCAAAGCCGGAGAATTGCGCAAATTATGTAGGTGAAGGTGAACTCAAAAAGAACGCGGTTGTTGCTGCGGTAAATGAAAGGATTAGCGCGATACTGGGCATTGCTTGAAATCATTTTGAAGTCGCTGATTGATCAGTTGGTACTAATCGGTACCGAGAGGGTAATTTATCTTCGGGTATCTTGAGGTCTAGTATGAGCGAGGTTGCAGCCTCGGGCGAACCTCGTATATTAACAATCTCAGCTATATAACCTTTTATAAATTCTTTAGCATCTGCCTTATAAAGAATGTAATTGGCGAGGTTATAGACATACAAATTATCCCATGCGGAGCCATTCTCTTTTTCTCCGTATATAAAAACAAAATTAGATGTTATAGAAAGTCTAAGGTTTTTGTATCCGCCCTCATTTTCGGATATCTCCTCTGTACTTACGCAGGTTCCGTTTAAGAATCCGGACGGCACAAGCTTATCGTTTGAATTGCGCTTGAAAGGCATGAAAAGGACTTTTAATATTGGGGAGTTTTCGGCAGCACAAGCAAAAACTATTGATGGATTGTTTTCGTCTTTTACTCCTTCAGGCATGACGAAAAGTTTTGTAGCTATATTTTTTGGGTCGACCACGGGCGTATTCTTTTGATTATGGAGATTTTTGTTGACATCATCACTTGATGCTTGCAGATCGGATACCATGCACAACGTATCGCCAACGAAAACGAAGATGTTTGGCAGATGCTCGGCGCACACAAAAAGTAGGTTTTCCTTATTTTTTTGTTCGCCAATTAGCGCGACTGAGTCCATAACAACGTTTAGATAATTTTTAGTTATAAAGCCCATGACCTCTGTACGAGTTGCTACTCCCTCGACAAATCCAAGCGCATTCACGTTCCTTTTCTCGCCGTTTTCCATCACGCGCTTGTCTACGCTCCCAGTCTGTGCGCGCGCAATCTTTGAAACCGCTGGTGCCGTGACGAGAAAAACTCCTTCAAGAAAAAGACTTGTGGTGCGAAGTGCAAGGTTTTGTCTAAATTTTTGTAATAATGTTTCGTCATTTTTCTTGTGTTTTATTGGTTTTTCATGCTTTAACATACTGTATAGTTATAGATTATATCATATATACGCGTTTCGGTCTGCTAGCCGATAGATATTCGTTTTATATCCTTCACTTTCCTCAGTTTCACCACGACTTCCCCGGGTATTTTTTTCTCGGTGATTACCGTGAGGCGCGGGGTGGGGTAGATGTCAGGGTCGTCGGCGACAATCTGGCGTATTGAGATGCCCGCGTTCGCGATTATTTTCGAGACTGCGGCAACGATTCCAGGCGCGTGCGAGTTCGCCTCTATTTGAATAACATCAAAGCCCAGCCTGCTCGCGCCGTTTCCTATGAACGCGGTCGGCCGCAGGCCTGAGAAAACCTCCAGCAGTTCCGCGTCGTCGGCGATGGAGCGCGCGGTTTCAATAACGACACGGCGGTCAACGCCGAGCGCGCGCGCAATCTTCGCAGGAGGGAGTTCAATCTCGGCGCAGTAGATTTTTCCGTCGCGCGTAACGCGAAGACCATACCTTAGGAGGACCTCGACCACGCCCCTGCGCGCCGGATAGCCCGCGAACTGCCCGAGTATTTGTTTCATTAGGAATCACCTTGATGTATATTTTTATACACAAAAGATTTAAATATTACTACTGTGCTAAAATATACAGAAATGCTGAAATATGGGCAGAGGTGCTAAAATTGACAAAGGTGAAGGAAAGGGGTTCACTTTGGATGTTCTGAGGTTTTGCGAGCGCGAGCTGATTCCGTAATCCTGTTTCTGTTTGTAAATCTACGAGGTGGTTAGAATGAAAAATACGAAAAATGCGGAAATTGAGAATGGGACGAAAGTACTGCTTACTCAGGATGAGATGCCGAGGAAATGGTACAACATACTTCCCGACCTGCCGCGCGCGCTGGACCCGCCGCTCGACCCGAAGACGCGCGAGCCTATTGACCCGAAGATGCTGATGGCGCTTTTCTCGAAAGAGGTCGTGATGCAGGAGATGTCTCCGCAGAATTACATAGACATTCCGGAAGAGGTGGTGGAGGCATACTTAAGATTGGGAAGGCCGACGCCGCTCTACCGCGCGCGCCGTCTCGAGCAGTACCTAAACACTCCTGCGAAAATCTATTTCAAGCGCGAGGATTTGAATCCCTGCGGCTCGCACAAGCCCAACACCGCAATCGCGCAGGCGTATTACGCGAAAAAAGAAGGAGTTGAGAAATTAACCACTGAGACTGGCGCGGGCCAGTGGGGCACTGCGCTTTCCTATGCGTGCATGATGTTCGGAATGGACTGCACTGTGTTCATGGTGCGCGTGAGTTACGAGCAGAAGCCGTTCAGGAAAACGATAATGGGAATGTACGGCGCGACCGTCTACCCTTCTCCGAGCACGCAAACCGAGAGCGGAAAGGCGATTTTAAAGGAGAATCCAAAGCACCCTGGAAGTTTGGGCGTTGCAATCAGCGAGGCTGTGGAGTCCGCCATGCGCGGGAAGAACACGAAATACTCGCTCGGGAGCGTGCTGAACCACGTGCTCATGCACCAAACCGTAATCGGGCAGGAGGTTATGGCGCAGTTCAATAAGATTGACGAGACGCCTGACATTATGATTGGGTGCATCGGCGGAGGAAGCAACTTCGGAGGATTCACGCTTCCATACGTGCGCGAGAAACTGAAGAAGAAAATGGACATTGATTTCATCGCTGTCGAGCCGACTGCCGCGCCCTCTGTCACCGAGGGAAAATACGAGTACGATTTCGGCGATACTGCTGAGCTCGCGCCGCTCGTGAAGATGTACACGCTCGGGCACAAGTTCATCCCTTCAGAGATTCACGCGGGCGGCCTCCGCTATCACGGGATGTCGCCGATTGTGAGCCTGCTCGCGCACGAGAAAATAATAAGGGCGCGCGCATACGAGCAGAAGGAGGTTTTCGACGCCGCATACGTGTTCGCGAAAACTGAGGGAATCGTTCCCGCGCCAGAGACGAGCCACGCGATAAAAGCCACAATTGACGAGGCGCTCGCATGCAAGAAAACAGGCGAGGAGAAGACGATCGCGTTCAACTTCTCAGGGCACGGCCTGCTCGATTTGCGCGGATACCAGGATT
>CAZWEI010000059.1:0-6179 GCA_964632135.1 Microcaldota archaeon | reverse complement strand
AAACGCCTTGTACTTCAGTTTTCTCGGAAACTTGAACACGCTGGCGTTTTCCGCGATGACGAAAAGTTTGTCATCCACGAAAACTGCCGTGGGGCGCGCGGTGACCTCGGGCAGGTCGGGCCCGCCGATCCACGCACCAAGGGAACCGTCGGACGTCGAAGTACGCAAAACAGTGTTTGTCGGACCCGAGGAGGACTCGCCTCCTATAACGTATAAGTATTTTCCATACGTGACTGCGGCAGGCGCCCTCCTTTCTCCCTGCGAAAGCTGTGTCGTGGCGCTCCAGCCCGCCCCCATGGGCTGGCCGTCATACGCGCTGATTTGTGACATGTAAACGGTGCTGAGGTTCGCACCTGTTGAGTCCTGACCACCAATCAGGTACATGAAATATCTCGTCTCCCAATGCCCGGTTGGAGGGCCTGGAATATCTGCAAAACCCGTGCGCGCACCTGCTAAACTCGCTGTTGGCACATCGGCACCGCTGGCACTGCCGGGTATGTCCTCCTCCGGTGGCTCCGTGTCAGGCACCCATATCTGCGCCGAGAGCGAGGCGGCTGCTGGGCGCGTTATTCCTGTGGGCAGGTTTGCATTAGCAGGCTGTCCCAATGAACCATCAGAATTTATCCTGAAAATATCGCCGGATGCGCTTGGGGCGCCAGAGTTGTCAAGCCCGCCGAGATAGTACAGATATTTATAGGCGCCGAAACTCGCGATGAGCGGGAAGTAATCTTTTCGCCGCGAAGCTGGTACCGCGGTAGATGCTCCGAGAGAGCCGTCGGTGGTTTTTATTTGAAACACTATCACATAATTCGATTGTCCAGTTCGGAAGTTTATGTAGAGTTTTCCATTCGCCGCTTGTATTGTGGCGGGCCAGTTTAAAGACGCGAGTCTCTTCCAGTTGATGGTTGTCGCGTTTGAGACCGAACGCGGTCCGTACGTTATGTTTCCGCCTGGGCCGCAGACAAGGGGGTCTGCGAACATCGCGTACTTGAAAGTATATACGGCTGATACGCTGACTGGCACGCCCCGCGTGGTCGTGCTCGGTGTCGCGGTCAGGCTGATGCAAACGGGCGGGTCCATGCAGTATATATCTACTATGTTGGAGGGAAGGAGGACAGGTGGGTCAATCACATACGCATACACGCCGCATGCCTCTTCGCTGGTGCAGGTAAATTCCATAGACGCGTAGCCTGCACCGTTAGTGAATGTCGAATACAACGCCGGACCACCACTCGTGAGAAAGAAAGTCGTAATTTTTCCACCCAAGCCCTCCCCGCGGCAGTTTGCCACGAACGCGGTCAGGTTGATCTTGCCTCCCACTATAACATTTGTCTCGTTCGCGGTAAGCGTGACTCTCGCTACAGAAGTATCTTGTATGAAATTAACCTGCGTGGTGTTGCACGAGCTTCCGGAGCACGCGCTCACGTTCGCGAGACCGGGATACGACGAGGCTAGATTGACGGATGCGACGCCGCTTGCGTTTGTTAGTATTGTTGTTGTTTTCGAGCCGCCGCCCAAATCGCCTAAATCAGTTGCAAATGCCACTGGAACGTCGGATAGGGCAACGGGTGCGTAGGTTATAGGATCACGTAACTCCGCTACTATTTTTGATTGGCTGCACGTGTCGGGATTGCTCGGGTTTGCGCTGAGCAGGATTTTGTACGCAAGAAAAGCGACAGTGGTTGTGTTTGTGAGCGAGGATGCAGTTACGGTCACTATTGCGTTTCCCTCAAACTGAGAAGTGAGATAAGCAGTCGCGATGCCGCCGACTGTCGTGTTTGAGGTGTTCGTCATCCTGTTCGGCCACATGCCCAGATTGGTTGTGAAATTTACCTGCGTCCCATCTGCGACAGGATTCCCGAAAGAGTCTTTGACAGTGGCTGTTACCGTGGAGTATTTGAAAACTGCGAGCGAGATGGGGCTTGCTGCGATAGTTAAAGAAGCAGGCGGACCATGGATGAAGTTGATTTGTGTCGTTTTAGTAGCGGCGCCCGATGTCATTGTAACAGTTGCTATCCCAGTGGTTGTGGAGGTCAGGTTGTTATACACGTACCCAAAAGGACTGGTCGGCAAGCTTAAGGTTCCAAGCGTTCCGAGAGTTGTTGAAAAAGTAACGGTTACAGGCAGACAACCATTGTTGAAAGCTATAATTGGCATATTGTTTTTATCAAATACGCGGGCGGTTATATCCGAATAGGTACCGACAGTAACAGGAGATTCTGCGGTTATCACGTCTATTCTATCAGGGTCGCCGGCGCAGAAATAAACAGGGGTTGAATTCACCACTGGACTTGAATTCGCAGTTACAAGGACCGGAAATGGAATGGTTGATTTAAGATAAACTCTCGTCCATCCGCCGCTCGTAGTGTTTGTGACGCGGGTGCCTGAAGGGGAGAAGGTTGCTGAAGATGAGCCTGAGGCGAATTCGACTACTGTGCCGTCGGGTACGTTATTGCCCGAGCTATCACGCACATTCACGTTGATCAGCACGTAGTCGTATACTATGCCGGGCTGCGGGGATAGCATCATGATGATGGAACCTCCTGCACCGAGTCCGACATTTACTGCCGCCTGGCCTGAAACTGTGGAATAGGTCCCAGTTATTTGTCCGCTGCCCGAGGAGGGAGTGAATAAAATGACGTATGAAATGTCGCCATCGTTTGCAGAAGCAGTGATGCTTCCGATTGTCGTTGACCATGTGAGAACGGGGCAGGTTATCATACCACCCGAGGAGTTCCTGCATGTCGCGTTAAAGCGCTGGGAGGTTCCAGCAGTCATGCTTGCTGGGTTTGGGGTTATCGTTATCGAAGAAAGGCAGGTTGGCGTGCAGGTGCCGCAGTTTCCAGAGCCGTCGCAAGGAACATCACAGGAAGAAATGAAAACGCCCGAGGGACATGCTGAATTCTGCCCACAGAAACCGGTAGCACCTGCGGGACGATTTTGGCATATCCAATCCCCACCCGAACAGGTATGCACTTGGCACGCGCTGCACGAGGCGTTTTGCTTGCACGCGTTACCGCAGCAGGCGAAGTTCCCTGTGCAGCCTGAAAGCTGGGAGCCGTCAGCCTGGCCGGCGCACGGGTTGGTGGATACGAAGGTAACCGTAGTAGTGTTAAAATACATGGCGCTAATACGCGCGGTTACTGTTGCTATTCCTGGATTCGAGGACGTGAGATACGCGGTTGCGGTACCGGTTCCATTATTTGTAACATTGAAAGACGTGATGCTCCCCAGGTCAGTCGTGAAATTAACAATCAACGCAAGGGGGTCGCCCTGCGTGCCAGCGAAACAATCTCCATCATTATACAGAGTGGAAACGTTAACTTTTATCTCAGAGGTGCTTCCTGTTGGCAGGTTAGACGGAGAGGCACGTATCTGAACGTATGGTAAGACAACGTATGGTATGCCCGCATCTGAACCGCATGTGCAATATGAAAGACAGTTGCTGTCATAACAGTTGCCCCCAGAACAGCACCCGAATACCGACCCTGCGGTTTTGGCAAACACCCCCTCCCCCGAATATTCCGAAGCGCACCACCTCGCAGTATAAAATCCTGACTGATTGACAAAGTAGTCCTGGTAGGAACCATAGGAGTTAGACCAGTTGAGTTTAATTCCCGCATCCTTACAAGAAAAATGTGTACCTTGATTGTTTATACATTCTGCGCTGAACTGCATACCCTCGTATAAAAACACAAGTGGGTTCTCCGGATAAACTTTGATATCGCTTAGAGGATAAAAGTCAGTAGTAGGATCCCAGTAGCAGTTGCTGTAATAGCTGCCGAATGACTGAATTCGTTTGCATTCATAATAGTACAAACCCTCACAGCTTCGTCCGGTGGAATCTCCGGCGCAGTAATAAACTGGTGTGCTGCAGTATCCACAATGCACTGAGCACGAGGAGCCGCAGTAGAAGTCCGCACCGCCGTATGGGTTGATGCAGTATGCGCCAGTTGGGGGGGATGCTGGGTCGCATACAGTATTGCATATTACCATGTCGTTTTGGTTGCAACCAGAAAAGGAAAGTATTGTGATATGATTACAAACATCTGCAGAGATGGTGCCCCTGCAAGTTCCGCCCGCACCACTCCAGGTTGCATATGCTGTTCCGCTTGAAAAAATTAGGAAAAACATCAGTAAAATGAGGAGTTGAAATGTTTTCTCAATTCTAATACTCGCGCTCATACTAAAACCCCACTCCTCAGGCAGTGTTATAACTCACGAGTTCCGCGGTCGTCACCTGCGCGCCCATCGTGGTTATTTTTACAGGGATTGGAACTCCCTCTGCGTGCCAGTACTGCGCTTTTTTATCATCGGACTCGTAAACGTTGGCGTCGAACACGCCCGCGGACACGAGCGCGGGCTCAGTGCGCAGGAAGTTGAAACTCTGGCTCGCGTAGTATTTCTGCTGGTCTGAAGCGCACGGAATCTCTGTTTCGGTAGTTTCGGTAGGCGTCGTCGTGAGCATCGTCCGCTTCAGGCACGCGTTCGTTTTCTTGCCCCAGCACTCGCGCAGGGTGGTTAACGTAGTGCCTTGCGAAGAGAGGTCTATATTCACGAGCCAGCAGGACGTCTCGTTCACCACATCACTGCCTGTAAACGTGTAAGCGACATCAATGGAGACCGCGCCCCTTGCCTGCGGAATCAGCCGGTAAGTGTAGGTTAGCCCCTGGGAGAATTTGAACAATTCCGGGAACGAGAGCGTCTTTGGGGGCTCGGTCGGCGGCTGCTGCGGGGGGGTGACTGTCCCTCCTGGCGTTGATGGCGGCTGCGGCTGTGGCCTTACCTGGTTTGACATAATAAAGGCAACGCCGACCACGAGAACGAGAAGAACGACAACAGCAGGAATCAGAATGTTTTTTTCATCGCCCATGGAAACACCCAATCTATTTATTCAGTAAGTATATAAATGTTTATAATATTGCGCGCGCATAGAAACGCGGGGGATGAATTGAAGGGAAAAAAGGAAAAGAAAAACTACAGACTGCTCCGCCACACCGCGGATATACTTTTCGAGGCAAGCGGAAAGAATTTCGAGGATGCGTTGCAGAACGCTGCGCGCGCGATGTTTGATGTCATTGCAGAGGGAATCGAGCCGAAGGAGAAATTCGAAATCGAGGAGAAGGCGAAGGATTTGGAGACCCTCGTCGTGTTTTGCTTGTCGAAACTCCTGAGCGAGAGCGAGGCGCGCGAGATGTTGCTGTGCAAATTCGAGGTCGGAGAGTTGAAGAAAGACGCAGAGGGTTATGTCGTGCGCGGGACGGCGTGGGGCGAGCACGGGAGAAAGCCGAAGGACGTCGTGAAGGCGGTCACGTTCCACGAGTTGAAAGTGCGCGCGGGAAAAACGAAAACCACGATAAGAGTTTTGCTTGATGTGTGACCAATATCTTTTAATAATAGACCTATAATTACTAATAGTGGTGGTTGGATGGAAAGTCTGCGCGCGCTGCACCGCAATCCATACATAATTCTCGCGCTCGTTTTCGCGCTCATTTCCGCTGGCGTCCTCGTTGAGAGGAAGACGCCATCGCTCGCGCCGTTCGTTCTCATCGTTGTCGCAGTCGCTACGCTCATGGTCAGGATCACGCGCGGCCGCCCGGTGCGGATGGTCTGCTACGCCGCGCTCGGGCTCCTGAGTTTCTGGATTGTTGGAAATTCTTTTTTCGTCTCGCCCGGCGAGGAGGAGGGGCTGTTCTCGTTTCTTCCTTTCCTGATGCTCGGGATGGTTAATGCGGTTCTCGTGCTTATAACATACAGTGAGGGGCACATGGCTGGCGCTGTTTTCGCAGGCGCGTCCGTTGTCGCGCTCCTCCTCTCGAAAGGGCCGCTTGACTTCCAGAGCATCGACAGGTTTCTCATTGGAGTGGCGCTGTTCGCCTCCTCGTCGTACATTTACACCTATTTGATTTCGCGCGCAGAGGACGTCAGGGAGGCGATTGGCGCGATTGTCAAGGCGACGTTCGGGGCAGCGGCGCTTCTCGGCGTTGTGTTCATAATCCGCATCTTCGATATGGGCTGGATGAACCTGCTGCTCTCGGGACAGAGCGCGTACGCGAGCAAGCCGCTCGCAATCTTCGTTTACGTTTTCTGGCTCGCGCTCATCTCGAACGGGTTCCTCACGCTCATCATACTTCTTGCTTATGAGATAGGGCTGAGCGCGTTTAATTTGAGGAGGGAGG
>CAZWEI010000058.1:0-6278 GCA_964632135.1 Microcaldota archaeon | reverse complement strand
CGTGAAGTGCTTTCACCGGAATGCAGCCCGAGTTCGTGCATACCCCGCCGAGCGCGGCTTCCTCTATGAGCGCGACCTTTGCACCTAGCTTCGCGAGCCTGAGCGCGCACATATACCCCCCGGGCCCTCCGCCTATGACAATGGCTTTATATTCGATGCAACCACTCCCCTGATTTGTATTTTTCCTTGGAAAGCTTTATAGCAGTCTCGGTCTCCTCTTTTGTCACTTCGCTTGGGACGAGTTCCGCACCCATTTTTCTCTCGAACCCTTTTTTAACCGCCGCGCTCGCCTCCTCAAAAGAAACCCCGAGCCCGCTCACGCGCGCCTTCACGTCATTTATAAGTTTCCCTTTCATCTTCTCGCTCGGCACTTTTAGCAGTGAGAACATCTTCTCCACGTCCACGCCCAGCAAAATTGTTCCGTGCTGGAGCATAACCCCCTTCCTGCGCGTTTGTGCATTTCCGGATATTTTCTTTCCCCCAACAACTATGTCATTGAGGGGCGCGAACTCCGCGCTCACCCCCAATGTTCCCAGCCCCTCGATGAGCGCGCCGCAAACCCATTTGTAGGACTCGAGGATGTTTTGTGGGTGCTCGCGCGTTATGAAGCAATACGTAAGTTCGTTCTCGTGGAAGACCGCGCCCCCTCCGGTCTGCCTTCTCACAACATCAACACCAAACCGCGTGCACGCCTCTTCATCAATCTCCTCCTCGACTTTCTGGAAATACCCCGCAGAGACGGCAGCAGGCTTCCACGCATACAGGCGAAGAACAGGCTCCTCTGACGACATAAGCGCCTCATCTATCCCCATGTTCATGAACGCGTCGTTCGCGCCTGTTTCAAGCAGTCTAATTCTCATCTTTTCACCCACTCGCACCAATTATCGCTTCCGTAAGCGAATCCGCATCAAACCCGAAAACTTCAACGTTCTCAAGCGCCCCCATTACGCGCGTCCTTATCCCGTCTTTTTCAAGCGGACACCCAACCAACTCGCGTTCAATCCTCTCAATCCCCTCCTCAGGATACGCGAAGAAATCACCCGTTATGCGTATAGTTTCTATCTTATCCGAATACTCCAAATTTATTTTTATGAGTTTTCCAGCCTTGTAAACGTTTTTTCCCTCGTAAATGCGCGCTTCTGAATTCGCCTTTCTTCTCTCCTCCTCGCTTATCTTACGCGGATAGTTGTATAGTTTGCTCGGCGCGCTGTCAAAATACGGCCTGTTGCACCCCGGGCAGCCAGACGTTAGGAATGCCTCGCCCTCCACCTCCGGCAACCCAATTAACTGCCCGTGCGTGTTGTATTTGAACGCATGCGCGTGCTCCTTTCCTTTCGCAATTAAATACCCCGCAATCTGAACCCTCCTGTACGCGCCCAGATGCGGCTTTGGCCGCGCCCCGAGCGCGCTTCCTTTCACTGGCGTGAACGCGAACAGCCCGACATAAACCCCGCTCGCGTATAAGCTCTTCATCAATTCAACCGCTTCCTTCTCGCTCTCCCCCAAACCAACAATAAGATGGGTGGCAACCCTTCCCGGAAACTTCCCCGCCGCCCGCCTAAGCAGTTTAACCCTCTCCTCAAACCCATTTCTTCCCACGCTCTTGCTTATTTCGCTCGTGCACGCGTCCAGAGGGACGCAAACCCTGTCAGCGCCGGCAGAAAATAGGCGCTCAATCTCCTCAATTCCGCGCGCCCTTACCGAAACGCTCACCGGCACGGGCATTTTTGGTATGAGTGCGACAGCTTCCTCAAGCCCGTTGCTCGTTAATTGCAGGCACGCTCTCTTAAAACTCGAGAAGGGCGCGCTTAACACGTTCTCCTCAGGAAACTCAGGCCATTCGATTCTCGCTATTCTCGAATCGCGCGCATTGCAGTACGCGCACGAGTTCTCGCACCCGTTCCCAAGAAGAAAATGCGCGGTTGTGGGCGCGCTTTGCATTCTTCCCTTCTTCAGCCCCATCGCTATTGCGGTTCCAAGAGCCAATCTCATTCCAAACACCAATCAACGCACAATCTGAACATCACAACGCTCATAACGCGCAGCACTCGTAAAACACGCCCGCCCCCTCGCGTGCAATCCCTTTCGCAGGCATCACAATCCTATCCACGATGCCCAGTTCAAGCGCCTTCCCGTCCAACCTCTTCCTGTACTCGCCGGTTGGCCTCATGCAGCCAAGGTAAACAAAATCAAACCTATCCCTCGCCTCGCGCAGCAAGGAAACGACCTCGCCGACTGGAGGCGGCTTTACATTCTCGTATCTCGTTCCAGGCGTCGGCACGAGCACGTTCATCACAATCTTTTTCATTCCCATTCCCGCTAGCGTTTCGAGCGCCTCCATCTCCCCATCGATTACTCCTTCCCTAAGCCCGATTGTCACGTGCGGGACGGTTTGAACATACCTCGCGAGCGCGGCAAGCGACCCCGCGTAGTCCTCAATTCTCTTATCAATCCCAAAAACCTCCTTGATTGCGCGCGTGCTCGGCGGGAAATCGAACGAAACAACATCCACGAGCCCTTTCAACTCGCGCACGTTTTCAGGCGCAACAAGCCCGGTGTGCGCGATTATCCTGTATTTTTTCTTTAGCGCGAGGATTTGCTTTTTGAATTTGAGAAGCGGGACCTCCCCATTCTCCTCGCAGCCACCGCTCACGAGCACGCTCTTGATCCCATTCGTGCGCGCGACTTCCTCAAGGCTCGGCATATTCTCCAAATAGTGGCGGTTGCAGTGCGCGCAATTGAGCGCGCACCCTCGGCCGGTTATGCTCACCGCTCGCGTTTTGAAGGGAAAGACTAATTCAACCTCACTCATTGCACCATCTCAAATTCGGCTGGCGCGCGGCTGCCACGCCATCAAGCCTTCCAACTGGCGTGGTGATGGGCGCGCTCCTCACGAGTTCAGGCGGCTCGTTCGCTATCTTTATCATCGCGTCCGCGAACTCGTCCAGCTTCTGCTTCGTTTCTGTCTCTGTGGGCTCTATCATAAGCGCCTCGGACACGACGAGCGGGAAGTAGATGGTGGGCGCGTGGTGCCCGTAATCAAGCAGCCTCTTCGCAATGTCCATCGCGTGCACGCCCTTCTCTGCCTGCCTCTTCGCGGAGAGAACGAACTCGTGCGCGCACACCCTATCATAAGGCAGTTCGTAATAGGGCTGCAGTTTTCTCATCAAATAGTTCGCGTTCAACACAGCCATTTCAGAAACTTCCTTCAGCCTCGGCCCTAGCGCCTTTATGTACGCGTACGCCTTAACCATCACCCCGAAATTCCCGTAGAACGAGCAAACCTTTCCAATTGAATTCTTTGATTTCCATTTCAGCGAATATACTCCACTTTTCTCATTTTTCACAACGCGCGGAACTGGCAGATAATCCTCGAGAAACTTTTTCACGCCCACAGGCCCAGAGCCAGGCCCCCCGCCACCGTGTGGAGTTGAGAACGTCTTGTGCAAATTAAGATGCATTATGTCGAATCCCTGCTCTCCTGGCCGCGTGATTCCCATCATCGCGTTCATGTTCGCGCCGTCGCAGTAAAGGAGCGCGCCCTTCTCATGCACGATTTCAGCGATTTTTCCAATCTCCTCCTCGAAAAGCCCGAGTGTGTTCGGGTTCGTGACCATTAACATTGCCACATCCTCGCTCATCGCCTTCCCCAACTCCTCCAAATCGATTCCCCCGCGCGCATTGGATTTCACGGTAGTAATTTTGAACCCTGCCATCGCCCCGCTCGCAGGGTTCGTGCCGTGCGCGGTATCCGGAATTAAAATCTCTTTTCGCTTTCCCTTGAAATACTTCCTCGCAATCATCACAGAAGTTAGTTCCCCGTGCGCGCCTGCTGCAGGCTGGAGCGTGAACGCGTCCATTCCCGTGATCTCGCACAAATCCCTCTCCAACTGATACATCAACTCAAGCGCGCCCTGCGCGTCGCTCTCGCGCGCGAGCGGATGAAGCCCTGCAAACCCACCCATTCTCGCCGCATCCTCATTCACTTTCGGGTTGTACTTCATCGTGCACGAGCCGAGCGGGTAGAAACCCGAATCCACGCCATAATTCATTTTCGATAATTCGATGAAATGCCGCACAACCTGCACCTCGCCCAAATCAGGCAAAGGCAGTTCCGCGCGGTTGAACGGTGCGGGCAGTTCCTCTTTCGCGTCGGGCACGTATTCCGAATTCCTTCCCTTCATTTCGAATACGAGTTTGACGCTCATATAACCGCCTTCACCGCGCCCGCGTACTCCTCAACATCCTGCTCGCTATTTTTTTCAGTGCAGCACACGAGCATCCTTTCCCCTCCCAACTCCATTCCCGCGGAAATTCCCTTTCTCGCGAGCGCGCCAGTTATTTTCCGAGGCTTTACCGGACATTTCACCACAAATTCATTATAGAACGGTTTCTTGTTCTCCAGTTGGAAACCCATCTCGCAAAGCCTGCGCTGCAGTTCGTGTGCCCTCTCGTAAGAAAGTTTCGCCACGTTCCGCAGGCCGGTTTTTCCCATTAATGAAAGATAAACCGTTGCCGCGAGCGCGCACAGCGCCTGGTTCGAGCATATGTTCGAACCCGCCCTCTCCCTGCGGATGTGCTGCTCGCGCGCCTGCAGCGTCAGCACGAACCCCCTGTTTCCCTTTGCATCTGTTGTGATTCCGCACAATCTTCCAGGAATTCTTTTCATTTGCTCCTTCTTCACTGCGATATACCCCAAAAACGGTCCTCCAAAGCTCACGGGGTTCCCGAGCGCCTGCGCCTCTCCTGCAACAATATCCGCGCCGCATTCGCCAGGAGGCTTGAGGAGCGCGAGCGAGGTCGGCTCGACCACGCACGCCACAAGCAGCGCGCCCACCCCATGCGCCTTTTCAGCAAACTCCTCCAATTGATGAACGTTTCCCTCAAAATCCGGGTTCTGCACCACAACGCACGCGGATTTTTCAGTAACCTCATTCCTAATTTTAATTCCGTGCGCGTCGCAGTATGTTTTCAGCACGCGTGCATAGTTCGGGTTGAGCGCGTTCAGCACCGCAACCTCATTTCTTCCTGTGGCATCGCACGCGATGAACGCGCTTTCAGCGAGCGCGCTCGCGCCGTCGTACATGGACGCATTCGCCACATCCATTCCCGTGAGCATGCACATGAAAGTTTGAAACTCATAGATTGCCTGAAGCGTCCCCTGGCTCACTTCCGCTTGATAAGGAGTATAAGCAGTATAAAATTCAGAGCGCGAGACAATATGTCCCACGGCGCTGGGAATATAATGGTCGTACGCGCCCCCGCCCGTGAAATATTTCAGAGGCTTGTTCTTTTTCGAAAGCGCGCGCATATGCTCCGCGAGTTCGAGTTCGCTCATCGGCTGCGCGAGATTCAGTTCCCTCTTTAATTTCGGCTCGAACCCCTTGAAAAGTTCCTCTATGCTTTTCGCTCCTACCGCCCTCAGCATCTCCTCTATCTCGCTTTTCGTGTTCGGAATAAAATTCATTTCAATGCCTCGACAAATTTCCTGTACTCATCCTCGCCCATCAAATTATCCATTTCCTTCGCGTTTGTAATTTTCAATTTCGCAATCCATCCCTTTTCCTGCGGCGACTCGTTCACGAGTTGGGGCGCGGCCTCCAATTCCTTATTCACCTCAATCACTTCGCCCGAAACTGGCGCGTACACGGGAGAGGACGCCTTCATCGAGTCGATTATCGCCATCTCCTCGAACTGCTTCACCTTTTTTCCTATTTTCGGCAAATCAATCGAAACCACGTCTCCCAGATGGTTCTGCGCGTAATCTGTAATCCCCACTGTTGCGGTGTTCCCGTTCAACTCAACCCATTCGTGCTCTTTCGTGAATTTCATTTCAATCCCCCCTTGCCCTCTTGTAAAATCTCGTGCTCGTTACAGCAGCATCGCAAACTTTCTCGTGAATTTTTATCCCGATGTTCTTCTCTTTCGGGTGCTCCGGAGGCACGAAGCACAGCCCGAGCGGCTTCCTGAAAGTGGGCGAGAACGTTCCGCTCGTCACCACTCCAACTTTCTCCCCATCCACAATTACTTCATTCCCGTGCCTAGGGACCGCGCGCTCAGCCAACTCAAACCCGACCATTTTCTTCCTCGGCGGCTTCTCCTGCAATGCCTTCTTCCCGATGAACTCCTTTTCAAACGCGACAGTCCATTTCAGCGGAGCCTCGAGCGGCGTGGTATTTTCATCTATGTCATTTCCATACAGCATATAACCCGATTCCAGCCTCAGCGTGTCCCTTGCGCCCAGGCCCACTGGCGTTATTCCGTGTTCCTTTCCCGCG
>CAZWEI010000057.1:0-6323 GCA_964632135.1 Microcaldota archaeon | reverse complement strand
GCGCGCGAAATAGCGTTCAATCTCGCGAGCGGCGTTGATAAAGTTTATTCCAGCGGGGACGGCGCGAGCGCGCGCCTGAGCCTGCGCGCGCCTGACGATTACAACATCACGATTTCAGGAAGGAACGTGCAGGTCGTTTCCGGAAATGTCCTCGTGACCGCGCCAATGCTCACGGACAGGGTGAGCGCGCCTTCCAGCATTCCGAGCGAGGTCCTGATAAAAAATGAAAACGGGGTTGTCGTGCTTGAATAGGAAGGGGCAGATATTCTCAATCGATGCTCTGGTCGCGTGCGCGATTTTGCTAGTTGTACTCACAATTTCCACTCTGCTTTGGGCCGGCGTTGACACTAGGCGCGCGTCGTTCGAGGAGTACAGGTGGATGGAGTGGGGCGCGAGGGACGCGAGCAGTTCCCTCATCACGAGCGCGGGCGACCCCGCCGATTGGGAGAATATTGCGGATGTAGATTTTGATTCCCAGGCGCGCGCAATAGGACTGGCGCGCGAGCGGAATGTTCTCGACTCGCGGAAATTGGCGCGCCTCTCAGAACTCAACGAAACGAAATATTTCGAGATAAAAACGCTTCTAGGACTCGCGAAATACGACGTGAGGTTGAGCGTGAGGGACGCGAGCGGTGCAGCGGTTTGGGTTTGGGGCGCGAGCCCTGGCGCAGGTGAGGAAAAGGGCGCGCTCGTCATCGACCGTCTCGCGCTCCTGAATGGAAGTAACGTGATATTCAGGACAGAGGTTTGGGGATGAGAATGAAAAACGGTTTCGTGCTCTCGCTGGACGCTGTTCTCGCGCTCCTCGTTGCTTTGCTAATGCTCGGGATAATATTCTCATACCTGAACATACGCGCGTCAGCTCTCGCTTCAAACTACCTCGCGCAGGTTTCGATGGACGCGCTCGCGCTCATGGAGAAGAACGGCGCGCTCAATGAAGCGGTCGCAGGAAATTCCTCGAAGGCGAATGACGTGCTGCGCGCGCTTCCGCCCTCAGTGTGCATGAATTTGAAAATCACGGATTCCTCAGGAAAACTAAAATTAATGCTGAAAAAACCTAGGTGCGCGGGCTATGAAAAGGAACTCGTGAGCGCGCGAAGGAGTTTTGTCGATGGAAATAATTTCTACATCGCACAAGGAGAGGCGTGGTATCTCTCGAGATGAGATAAAAAGATGAGAAAATGAAAAAAGGATTCGTTCTCACGATAATAACGATTCTCCTGCTCTCGCTACTGCTGGTCTTCTCGGCGTTCTACTCGCGCGCGAACCAGCGCATCGAATCAAACGCGCTTGCCCTTCAGCCGGTTGAGCGCGCGGGCTTTGTTTTCGACGACGTTGCGGATGATTTGAATTACATCTGCGGCGCGAACATCTCGCTTGAAAGAAACGCGAGCGAGATGAGAATTTATTTCGAGGATGTGCTCCCTTCCTCGGCGAGCGCTGCGAAATTCCAAAACTACAAAACTTTTATTGAGGGAAGATACGCAGATGCCAGCAATGCGAATATAACGCTGAACGCGAGCAACCTGATTGACGGCGATGTTGATTTTCTCTTCAGCAACGGTTTAATCTACAACCAATCCTACTCGGACAGCGCGATTTCTTTCTACAATTCAACAGGGAGCACGAACGCTACCTCGCTGGAAATAAACCTCACGATGAACCGACATAGAGGGAGCGCGGGCGCGTGGAGTTGGAGCCCGATTGGCGTTGACGTGGTCCTGCGCTACACCGACCTAAACGGAACAAAAACAGAGAGCGGGAAGCTCGATGATACCGCGGGCAACACCTACACGCTCAATTACGATGGGGGAGGAGTCGTTCAAATTCAGTTCGGCGCGCTCGGGGGAGGAAGGACAGGCGCGCTCTCAATTAAAAGAAGCGGAAGCGTTGATGTTAATATTCACGCGCAAATAAAAACCGCGCCCCTCCCAGTGAATGAGAGTGTGCGCGCGAGTTACAACGCGATAATGAATTACACGCAGGGGAATGTGGGAAGAACGGGTTATATCGAGGTCTTGAGCAGATAAACCCAAACCTAAAATTTAAAAAACAGGCTACCCGCAAAAAAACTTACGGCGTTCATCAATGTGCTTAATACAAACGATTGCTTAAGCGCTATAATTTTTTTGTTAAACAAGTATATAAAATACGCTTCGAATATTATCACGAAAATCTCAATCGTTATCACTAACGCACGATACGAACTGTTTGGTGATAACAGGTAAAAACAAAGCAAAACCAAAAAAGCAAAAAATAGTGAAATAAAATTTGCTATCGCAACATAACGCAGAATTTTATTCGAAATTCTTGTTATTGTTATAAAAATAAAAGCTACCAGCACCTCTAAAATTAACGTGATTGTTAGTGCTAATAAAAATGCGGATATAAGTCCAACAAGCATGAGTCCAAAGTACGCGGGCGGTACAACTACGTCCGCGTGAACTAGCGTGGATAGTAACAGAACTACAACAAACATAAAAAATATCAACAATTTATTTTTCATGTTTTCATTTTGTCCATGCAGGCTATTTAAAGATACCGCCGGATACCCAAACGGCGACGCGTAGTCCCACAATAACTTTTAAAACCCAGCGCGAGATATTACCGCGTGCGAGGCGTGATGTTTGTTGGAGATGTTTTTGATGGAGCGTAAACTTAAGACGAAAATTGACGACCTGTTCGAGTTTGTGCGCGACAAGGGGCGCGCGAGTTTCGAGGAGATTTCAAAGAAGTTAGGGTGGGAGAGCGCGGTCGTTGAGCGCGTGTGCAGGGTGCTCGAGAAGGAGGGATTCCTGGAAGTCCATTATCCCATGAACGTAATCCAGCCGCCGACCGTATCTTTCAAAAAGGAAGTTGAGGAGGAGGAAGAGGTCGAGAAAGCTGTCGAGGTGAAGGAGAAATACACGATATCCGCGGACAACGTTCCGGCAGGCGTGCAGATTTATTTCTCGCGCGAGGAAAAGCGACCCGCGTACGAGTTGATGCTTCTTCAAATCAGCCCTTACACGCGCGCATTCATAAACGCGTTGAGGGACGAGATTACGCGCGAGGTTCCAGTGGACACGCAGAGGATGACGGACATCGAGCGCAGCATGGAGATGAAGGAGAAGTTCATGCGCGTCGCGGACGAGAAGTTGGCGCGCCTCAAACTCGAGAAAGGGCAGGCCGAAGTGCTCAAGGGAATACTTCTCCATTCAATGTACCGGCTCGTGAACATCGAACTTCTTATGGCTGACGACAATTTGGAGGAAATCGCAATAAACAACGCGAGCGCGCCGCTCGCCGTTTATCACCGGAAATTCGGATGGCTGAAGACGAACATAAAGCTCGCGAGCGAGGAGGAGATAATGAACTACGCCTCGCAGATTGGAAGGAAGGTGGGGCGGCAGATAACGGTCCTCGAGCCGATTCTTGACGCGCACCTTCTCGCAGGCGACCGCGTTTGCGCCACCCTCTACCCAATCTCTTCAAAGGGAAACACGCTTACGATAAGGAGGTTCGCGCGCAACCCCTGGACACTCACGAACCTCGCATACCCGAACGTGAAAACAATCTCGGTTGAGATGGCCGCGTTCCTCTGGCAGGCTATCCACTATGAAATGAACATTCTCGTCGCAGGCGGCACTGCATCCGGAAAAACGAGCATGCTGAATGCGCTCGCATCGCTCATTCCGACTTCGCAGCGGGTAATCACGATTGAGGATACGCGCGAACTGAACCTCCCCTCCTACCAGTGGAACTGGATTCCTCTCGTGACGCGCAGGCCGAACCCAGAGGGATTGGGCGGGGTCCCGATGCTTGAGTTGATGATTTCCTCGCTGAGAATGAGGCCGGACAGAATCCTGCTCGGCGAGATAAGGAAGCGCGATGAGGCAGAAGTGTTATTCGAGGCAATGCACACCGGGCACGCAGTCGCATCAACTCTCCACGCGGACACGAGCGCGCAGGTGATGAGAAGGCTCATTGAGCCGCCGATTCAGATTCCAATTCTCGAGCTCGAGGCAGTCCACCTCATCGTTGTGCAGTATCGCGACAGGAGGACGAACATAAGGCGTACAAGCGAGATTTCAGAGATAATTCCTGGCGGAGGCGAGGAGAGGCCCACGCTCAACCGGGTTTATGGATGGAGGCCGCGAACGGACGAGTTCGAGAAATCAAAGCCGCCGGTGCGATTCGTTGACGAGTTGAACCTTCACACAGGGATGACCACGGCTGAAATAACGGACGACCAGAAGGAAAAAATGAGCATACTGAAGTGGATGATGAAGAAGAAACTCGACAAAATCGACGACGTGGGCGCGGTGATGAAGGCGTATTACACGGACCGCGAGGGGGTCCTCCGCGCTGCGGAGCACAACCTGGACATTGATAAGATTCTGTGATCCTGCGAAGGGGTTTGATATGCGGGTTCCGCTGATGCTTGTTTCAATCGAGAGCGCGAGGGGGCTGAGCGCGAGATTCACCGGTCTGGGGAAGCGCCTGCTCGGGCTTTATCCTGGCGTGCGCTATGACCTGCGCGCGATGGACGCGAACGTCGAGGCTGAAAAATACGCCGTAGTCGCGCTCCTTTCCGCAATCATCTGGGGCGCGGTTTTCGGAATTTTTGCTTACGTTGTGCTCACGTGGAGGGAGATGGCAGGCGCGGGCATATTCGCAGCGCTCACCGGCGCGTGCTTCTTTCTCCTCTTCTTCATCCTCCATCTCGTGTATCCCGGCATGATTGTCCGCAGGATTGCCGAGAAGACGGACAGGATGCTCACGTTCGCGCTCAGGGATTTGCTCATGCAGGTGAGTTCGGGCGTCCCTCTTTTCGACGCGATGAACATAGTCGCGAAATCCGATTACGGATATGTTTCCAAGGAATTTGAGATTGTCGTGCGCGAGGTGAGTTCCGGGATTTCAGAGGCAAAGGCGCTCGAGCGCATGGCTTTCCGCACGAAATCCGAATATTTAAAGAAGGCGATATGGCAGCTCGTGACCGCGATTCAGTCAGGCTCGAGCCTCGCGGGCGCGCTCCGGAGCGTGATTGACACTCTCGTGAGTTACCAGTACCGCGCGATAAAGAGTTATTCCGCTGACTTGAATTTCATCATTCTCGTTTATCTTCTGATCGCAGCGGTCGTGCCCTCGCTTGGAATAACCCTTCTCGTAATCCTTTCCGCGTTCAGCGGGCTCGGGGTGAACGAATCCCTGCTCGCAGGCGTGGTGATATTCGCGTTCATAATCCAGTTCGCGATGATTGGCGTGATAAAGAACGCGAGGCCTGAGATTTACGTTTAAATTGAGATGAAAAAATGAGATGAAAACAATGGAATTCGAATTTGAAAACCTGTACAAGGCGTTCGGCGGGCTGCTGGGCAAGAATATGCGCGCGCGGGTGGCGAGGAAGCTCGCTTACGCTGGAATAAACGAGGAGCCCGGCATCTGGGCAGGCTCGCGCCTGCTTCTCGCGCTCCTCTTTGCTCTTGCCGCCGCGCTCATTCCGCTCACGCTCGCGAAGTTCATGGGCTGGCTCGTGCTTGTTCCCGGGCAGATGGGCGCGCTCGAATACCTCGCGCTTATCGGGCTCTGCCTGCTCGCGGGGCTTTTCGTTTTCGCTTTCGTGTTTGCGGTTTATTACGCGCACCTCAGCTACATCATCTCCGACCGAACTAAGCGCGTCGAAAAGGTCCTCCCGGATTTCCTGCTTATGGTCGCGGCAAACCTGCGCGCGGGCCTCACGCCTTTCACGGCGTTCCACACGGCAGCGCGTCCGGAATTCGGACCGCTCGAGGAGGAAGTGAAGGTCGTCGCCTCAAAGGCGATGGGCAGCGAGTCGCTCGACAGCGCGCTAAACGAGCTTTCGGAACGCATCGACTCGGTGATTCTCGCGAAAACGGTCTCGTTTTTCGAGAAGGGGATGCGCTCCGGAGGCCACCTCGCGAAACTTCTCGAGACGAGCGCAGAGGAAATCCGCCAGATGCACGAACTAAAGCGCGAGATGGTCGTCAGCACGAAAACTTACACGATATTCTTGATTTTCGTCGTGTGCGTAATCACCCCCCTTTTGCTCGCAATCTCCGTGCAGTTCCTGCAAACGTTCATCAAGGTTCAGGTGAACCAGTCCGCGTTCGCGTCCCAGGTAGGGCTCACGTTCTTCACGGGCGCGCTCTCCGTGACTCCTGACTTCATCCTAAAACTTTCGTATGCGGTTCTCGTGGGAACGACTCTGCTCGTGAGCGCGCTCACGGGCATACTCAGCGAGGGCAAACTGCTTCCTGGTTTGGAATACTTTCCTGTGATTGCAGCGGCCTCGCTCATCCTTTTCGAGATATTCCGAT
>CAZWEI010000056.1:0-7057 GCA_964632135.1 Microcaldota archaeon | reverse complement strand
TCCAGCGCCCCGCCCAGAGTCGTCTTTTGGGCCTTCAGGGTCACCTTGACGCTGGGGTCGAGGTTGATGGCGCCATGCTTGCCCCACGGGAAGGCGATGGCCTCCAGTTGCGCCTTCTCGGCCAGGTTGGCAACCGCGGTGTCGAGCGGCTGGGCGTGGACGTCCAAACCATCGAGCTCCCGCTGCTTTTTCGCGTCCTTTCCAACGAGCCTTCGTGCTATCTTTTTGTTGACATTTTCAACCGCGGTCAGGACGCCTTTTCCGCCATATCTCTTGCCGCCGTCGCGGAGCTCGAGCGCCTCGTTGCTTCCTGTGGACGCGCCTGACGGCGCTGCCGCGCGCCCAACCCCCTTCTGCGTCCTGACCTCCACTTCGACGGTCGGGTTTCCGCGTGAGTCCAGAATCTCGCGCGCGAAGACTGATTTTATCTTGAACGACATAAAAATCACCATATACGAGTCTGCAGAAAATCAATTGCACGCGCCTGTTTAAAACCATATCGGAACGGCATCAAAACGCATGGGAAGATTTAAAAACCGAGGACGAGAAGAAAAACCGTAAAAGAAAATCTAATTGTGGGTGATGTTATGGGTGGTCCGAAGTTTCCGCGATTGAGGCTGAAGCCGATAACAATTTCAAAACCCAAGCACAAGCCTGAACGCGCCGCAGAGGAGAAACCGGCGCAAAAGGGAAAAGGGGATGCGCAGCCGCAACCGCGCGCGGAAAAGGGGAAAACCGGCGTAATTGAGATAGAACGGGCGTTCAACCCCGGCGCTGGCGCGAGGCCCATCGACCGCGTGCCCTCTGGGATAAACGGTCTTGACGAACTCATAAGCGGCGGGTTTGAGAAGGAGAGCACCATCCTCGTGTGCGGGGATGCGGGAAGCGGAAAATCCACTTTCGCGCTGCAGTTTCTTTACAACGGCGCGGTTGCTCACAACGAGCCGGGGGTTTACATAAGTTTCACGGAATCAAAGGACAACGTGTACAGGCACCTCCGCGGGTTCGGCTGGGATTTCGAGAAATTGGAGAAGGAGAAGAAGTTCGCGTTCGTGTTCTACAAGCCCCACGAGGTCGTGAAACTCGTGAAGGAGGGGGGCGGGACGATACGCGACACGATTGAATCGATAGGCGCGAAGCGCGTGGTGCTCGATTCCGTTACCTCTTACTCGCTCCTTTTCGATTCCGAATACCGCGCGCGAGAGTCCATCATCGAACTTTTCGACATGCTCAAGAACTGGAAGTGCACGAGCCTCGTGGTTTCCGAGGTTCCTGTCACGCACGACGAGTCGCCTGCGAGCGGCGTGAAATACCTCGTGGATACTATACTCATTTTGTACCACACGCGCGAGGAGTCGGCGCGCACGCGCGCGCTCGAGGTGCTGAAGATGAGGGGTAGCGCGCACAGCAACAGGTTCTGCCCCTTCCGCTTCGAGAAGGACGGCATCCACATCTACTCGCGCGAGCAGGTCTTCGAGAGGGTTTAGCGCCAAATCAAGGAGTTCCTTTTTTGCTCCGAATATCCTTCATAGCCCGTAAAAAGAAGTCCAGAATTTCAGGCTTAATACGGTGCGCCTTGTCAACTGCTTCCTGTTTCCTTCTGCCGAATGGATCTAAGAATTCATTTGGATTAAACTCTTCCAGAATCTTCCTCTTTCTCTCCTCCTTGCTAACATTCATGAACCGCACTCTCCGGTGTATAAGACCAAATAAAATATGCGCTTTAATCTTTTTAACATTTCTGAATATGAAAACACCAGCGTTCACGTGATATGCGGGCGCGATAACTTTATATTCCGAGATACCGAAGAGTGTGCATGTGGCGCGCGCGTTGTGTGTTTTGCGGTTATTTGTTGTCGGTGATTTGTTGAGAAAAGCGCAGACAAGCGTCGAGTTCATCATCATTCTCGCGGTCGCGCTCGTGATTCTTCTCGTCATTCTGGGGATTTCGACACAGCAGATGAAATCAATCTCCGTTTCAAAATCAAAATCAGACGCGCAGGCGAGCGTGAGCGAACTCGCGGCCGCCGTCGACTCGGTTTACAAGCAGGGCGAGGGCGCGCGCAAGCAGGTGTTCGTGACGATTCCTAGCGGAGTGGACCCCGCGCGCACGTACATCTCGAACCAGAGCATAAACATCAACGTCCTCGGAAGCGACGTGTTCGCGACCACGCAGGCAGAGGTGCGCGGCACTCTTCCCACGGCGCCGGGCGGCTACTGGCTCTGGGTTGTCGCGAAGAGCGGTCGCGTGGAGATAGGCGCGCTCGCGCTCTCCATCGAGCCAGGAACCGTTTCAGTTAGTGTTTTCTCAAGCAACACTTCACAATTCGCGCAGCGCGCGCTCAATGTTTCAAATTTAGGTACAACGCCGTTCGATGTTGAGCTAACTTTGGTTTGGGCTCCAACAAACGTAACCGTGATTCTCGCGAGCGCCGGGGATGCGACTTTCTCATTGGGCGCGGGCGAGTCCCGAATTGTTTCCCTCAACACAACGATTTCAGCGAGCGCGCTCGGCACGTACACGGGCTACATTTACGCGGACGCGAGCAACGGCGACTCGCAGACCGTCGATATCGTCGTTGATGTCGGCACGCAGGCGTGCGGCGACTGCCCCTCGTGCCCAGGCTGTCCTCCCTGCTTCGGGAACTGTACTCCCTCGTATTTCATAATTGAAACATTCGCAGACAGTTCATACGCGACTCCAAAGGAAGTTTTCAGCACCTCTGAAACTGTGAAAATAACTGGCGGCGCGTGGGCGCCGAACTCGTTCATTACGCTGAACATCACTGGCCCAGGCGGGCTCGCGAGCGGATACCCAAAAGCAATTCCGACAAACTCGAGCGGCGAATTCGAGGAAGAGTGGAACCCTGCGGGCGCGAGTAGCGGCGCATATGTTGTTTCCGCGAACCAGTCCGCGATGACGAAATCTTACAACTTCAACATAAACGCGTGCACCACGTGAGAATATGGATATGAAGATGAAATTCGCATTGGTCGCTTTTGCCGCGATGTTCACGTTGCTCATTTGCACAGCGCGCGCAGGTTCAATCACCTATCCACAAGACGGCTCGCCGATACTAACAAACGGCTCTTCGTCCGATCCTGTCTCGAATTTGAACGCGGACGACGCCAATTACTACAACATAGCCGCGGCACAGAATTTCGGTCCACGCACCGAGACACGGCTTTCCTGCAAGACAGACTCCTATTACCCATACTGCGCGACCAGAGGAGGTACGCGTGTCGCATGCACTTGCGCGCAGATCGACTCGAGCAACAACGTGTATGCCGGCACTGGATTAAGGACGAGCACAGGCGGAACTCTTGGGCAGGTGTGGGTCGAAGCGAACTTTTCCGCGACAACAGGCGAAATACCGGATGACGCCGTAATACAAAGCGCGAATGTCACTGTTGAATTCAGGGTTTCTTACACGGCTGCCAACGTGTACTGTTATCTGGAGGTCTGGGACGGAGCGGCGTGGGCCATAGTGCCTTCCTTCACATGCACGACCACAGAAACAACGCGGACCGTTGACGTCTCGTCAGTAATAGACACCCTCGCAAAGGCAAGGGCAATGCGCGCGAGGGTCAGATATTCGACAAGCGGAACCCGCAGGGATTACCTTTACGTCGACCTCCTGTACCCGGGCATAGCATACGTAAGACGGTCGTATGCCATAAACGCCACGCATCTCTCAACCGCCAACGTCTTCGTGCCTGCGGGGCATGCGCTAATGAAGGTCGAGGTGCATAACAAGTTCAAATCCTCCTCTCTGTTGCCAACATACATGCTTGAATGGTTCAACGACGTAGCCTGGACGACTGCGGGCTGCACGGCTTCCGGAACTGTCGGAGGAACTGATGTTGACTGGAGTTGCACAGAGACGGCGAATCCAAACAACGCCATAAGCGCGAACAGGATACGAATAAGCCTCTCAACAAACAGCGTGCAGCAGTTCTTCACCACGGGCGAGAACTACGTGTGGTACAAAATCTGGTTCCCGAACATAACGAGCACGTCCCTCTCGCCGTTCTCGGATCCGAATCCCCCCGAGGATGATGTTTTCGAGGTGAACTGCACCTCTGGCGTGGACGGCGATTACGGTATCGCGGATGCTGATTACTACCTGGTGTATTCAACTGACGGCGGGGGCACATGGAACCCGATAACAACAACCTCGCCAAACCTACAGCTCGACGCGAGCACGCCAACGAACCCGTACACCGCGCAGTCCATTTCTATGGGGGGGAGTATGCGGAAAAATTGGAATGTTGTCGCGCTTGCCGGCTCGAATCTTATGAAGTGCGTTACTAACTCAACATCAGCTGGCGAGATGAACTCGAGCGCGGTTTCCGTCACAGTGAAGAAAAAGCCCGAAACGAACCTCACAATCTGGGACGAAACCGACTCCGGAAAGCCCTACGCAGGCTTCACGCGCTACGCAAATGATGCGGTCGTCTTCTACGCGAACTACACCAACGCGAGCGGGAGCGCGCTCAGCACCGCGAGCTGTAACATCTCAATTTACAATGTGAGCGCGTGGACTCCTTGGTACGCTATGGGCTTCGACGCGGCAAAAGGGTACTTCAAATACAATCTCACAGGCGGTTTCAACGAATCCGGCGTTTACGATTGGAACGTCACGTGCGCGCTCGCGAACTACCAGAAAAAACTCGCAGAGGATATGGTAAGCATCGCTGACCGCGCCTCCTCGCTCGCAATATGGGACGAGACAGACGCAAAAGGAGGGGGAAAAACGAAATACCCCGAAGAGCAGGTGAAATTCTCCGCGAACTACACGGGCGCGGGCAACCCGATAACTGACGCGAACTGCAGCATAAAATTCCTAATCGGCTCGTGGACCGATTACGCGAATATGACTTACAACTCGACAACAAAACTCTACGAGTACAACAGGAGTTTCGCGAGCGAAGGCATTTACGAGTGGAACGTCACGTGCAGCAGGAAGAACTACCAGACTCAGGAGAAAAACGACACCGTGAATATCACGCGCGCAGCATTCATTCAAACTGATAAAACAGATTATTCCAACTGCGGGGGCGTTTATCTCAGGGTGCGCGTTTTCAACGAATTGGGCGCGCTCATCGAGTCCAACTTCACGCTCAAAATTTACGACGCGCTGGGCGTGCTTGTGCTCAACGAGAACAAGACGACTGGAAACGGCGGGACAGGAGTTTATTTGGGAAGTTATCTGCTGGGCGCGGGCGCGGCGGTTGGAGAGTGGAGCATAAAAACACTCTCGTGCGTTGTCGCGAGCAAATCATTCTTCGTGGGCGCGGGCAGCGGTGAGTTGTGGAAGATAACAATAAAATTCGAGCCTGACGGCGTGAGATACAACACAACCTCAACAATCACGATTAAATTCCACGTGCAAAACCAGCAGGGCGTCGGCGTAGCAGGCCTGAACAATCCCGCGCGAATGAACGTAAACATAGACGGCGGCGCGAATCTTGTTGGGAGCGTGGTTGATGATGGAGCAGGCTGGTATTCCTATTCCTACGACATGCCCGCGGGCATTGGAGTTCATTACGTCCAAATAAGCGCGAACAACACGCTGACAAACATCATAAACACGCGCTCATTTTATGTTGTTTCCTAATCGCCCAAGGAATAATACTCGACCGGTTTGAGCCTCATCGCCCCTGCCACGATCAGATATGGGAAAACCGCTATCTGTTTGTTGTAAAACATTACCGCGTCGTTGTAATAACCTCTCAACCCCGCGATATGCGTTTCTATCTCCGCGAGTTCCTTTTGCAGATTCCCAAAGCTCTCGTTCGCGCGCAGTTCGGGGTATTTCTCCGCGAGAGCGATGAGGTTTTTCCCGGCAGCCGTGTCGCTCCTCATCCCTGCGATTTCCTCGAGCGTGCTTTTTTCATAGCGCGCGTAACCTTTCACAATTTCGACGAGTTGGGGGATGAGGTCCCTTCTTTTTGCGAGCAGCGCGTCTATGTTCGCGTGCGCGCGGTCCACGCCGTTCTTCAGCGAAATCAGCCCGTTGTAAAGCGAAACGAGCCAGGTGAAAAGCAGCCAGAGGTACATCCCGAGCGGAATCAGGAATGAGAGAAGAAAGAACGGCGTCGAGTAAAGTCCGAACCTCGCCACGAGAATCAGGCATCCGAGAAGCGTGAGTATGGGGCCCCCGAGCACAGTAAGCATCGCGAACAGACTTATGTTCGAGAGCGCGTCCTTCTCAGACCCATCCGATATGCAGAAGAACCCCCTTTCCCTGTCATCGCATACAATCATTCTCGGCTCCCTCTCGTTCGGGTCGAATACTTTCGCGGTTCCAAGAACATAAAGCGGGTCGCCATCCTCGATGAAATGTTCATAGACCTCGAGACTGTCGGAATAGTCCGAGAGGCCAGGAGCGTACCTGCTGACGAAAGAGTACATGCTGTCATCAGGGTCGTTTTCCTTGTCCCCGAGGAACGCGGAAAGGATTATGTTTCTGCCGAGCGTTTTCTTCTCGTGCAGGTCATCCTTCATTAGTTCCTTCGACTTCGAACTGCATGGTTTCACCGTGGGCTTGACAAGCACCATCCCGGTCTCGTCTTCTATGTAAATCGGGTCCTCGCTCTCCCATCTGTTCACAAAGTCCTTGTGCCTGTGCTTTCCGGAGCCTGACCATTTGTAAAGCTCTGTCGCGTAGTAAAGGCATTCCTTTTTCCCAAGAGGCGAGACGAATTTTTTATTGAAGGGCCGCGCGATTCCGGACACTTCCGCTATCCCGGGCGCGACCGCTATTGCCTTTGATGTAGGCGTGCACTCGATTTCCTTCTTGAGCGCGTACTGCTTCATTCCCTTGTAGAAAAAGTATACGCCGCCCGCTGCAGCGGGCAGCCCCCAGAAACACGGGTCGCCGTTGCTCATGCCCACCGCGCTCAGTACCTTATGCTGTCCAGCCCACCGCCCTCTTCCTCTTCCCCTCTTTCGCGCGCCTCCTTTCTTCCGACGACGTACGGGCTCTTTATCCCTGTGAAAATCGCGATTGCCTCAACCTTGCCCTCGTACGCGGCGTCCATGCGCGCCCCC
>CAZWEI010000055.1:0-7112 GCA_964632135.1 Microcaldota archaeon | reverse complement strand
ATCAACAAACACCACGTTCAGGAATAATACGCGCGCACGTGTATTTAAAACGCGCGCCCTCCAACCGAGAAAGCAATGAGCATCAGGTTTCAGCGAGAGCTTCCAATCGACTCCACGGCGCGCTGCATAATGCCGACGGCGCCAGTGCCCAGGTTGAAAAACCACGGATCGAAATTCTTCGCGGTTATTTTTCCCGCCACAACTTTGAAGAAGAGGGAAAGTTCCTCGCGAAGCTGGTCGGTATCGGTTATTTGCGGCCGGAATATCTCTTTATCCGCGGAGATTACAAGCTTCTTTCCAGAGAAATCTATCCTCGCGATGCCATTCTTTCCTGTGACAACCATCTCCCGTTTTTTGTCATCTGAAAACGTAACAGTTATCACCGCTTCAACTCCACCTGAGAAGAGGATAGACGCCTGCGCGTAATTCACTCCCGCTTCTGAAATTTTATGCATTGCCTGAACCTTCTCGGCGCTCGCATTCCCGAGTATCCTCAAAACGATGTCCATGTCGTGAACCCCGAGATTTATGAGAGGATGCTCCTCGTGGTTTTTCGCGTATGCGCGCGCTGACGCTATGCTCGTAATCGCGCCGATCTTTTCGAGCCATCCATCCAAAAAAAGAGCGCGCACCGCCGGGTTGTACCTCTCGGTATAGCCCACTAAAAGAGGAGTTTCGTTTTTCTCGCTCAAAGCCTTCAGCTCCTCGTCCTCTTTTCTCGAGAGGGTGAGAGGTTTCTCCACCAAAACGGGGATTTTTTCCTGAAGAAAAAGGCGCGCTTGTCCGCCATGCTCGCTTGTGGAGGAAGAGATTATCGCTGCTTGCGGGTTATGGGATGTTATACATCGTTCAATACAGCAAAATACCGGCACGGTTTTACCAAATATTTTATTTGCGGTTGTTTCGATTTCCTCTCGTCTTTTGTGATTTTCTTTGCTGTCGTCTCTCTGCTTGAAAACTATGGTCGGTTCAACACCTTCTATTTCAGCTAGTTTTCCGGCATGCTTTCTCCCCATATTCCCGAATCCGACCAGAGCAACGCGCATGCAAAAACCTCTCGTATATCCGCGTAATTCACATTAGAATGAGTATATTGTTTTGTCAGGAATTCTTTATAATATTTTTGATGAGGAGAGCGCGCTGTTTTACTTCTTCCTCAAGCCCGCAATCGACGACTGTATTCTCTCGAGCGTGATTGGTTTCGAGGTGTCAATCTTCTTCCCCGCGAGTTTGCTGAACGCGCGCGCAGAAACAGAAAAGAGTTTGCGCGCGTAGGGGTTGTGCATCTCGAAGTTCGCGAGCATCCACGCGAGCTCCGCCGCGTCGTAAAGCGTCTTCGCGTCGCACTGCTCGAGCTTTAGTGAGATTTCGTCAAGAGCATTCAATCCGTCTGCTATGGTTGATTCAATCGCAGCGTACGCCTTCACGCGCTCATCAACGACCTGCCCTCCTCCCATAAAACCACCATATGAATTACCGCCCGATTATATAAATCTTTTTCCCGCATCGTTTATCCATGGTTTCTTTCAGGAGGGTGCTCGAGTTCCTGCTCCCCTACACGAAGAGCGGCGTGTACGAGAGCGTGGACGTCCGCGCGCTGAAAGGCATCGTGAAACTTTCCGAGAACGAGGCGCCCTGGGACCCGCCTGAAGAACTTATTGAGGTTTTCCGCGAAAGTTTCGAGGGAGTGAGGAGATATCCTCATTCGGGTTATGACAAGTTGAGCGCGAGGATTGCGGAATACGCGGGGTGCGAAAAGGAGCAGGTGGCGGTTGGAAGCGGCGCGATCGCGCTCCTCGATAATGCGCAGCGCGCGCTCCTCGAACCCGGCGATGCCGTGGTGTTTCCAATCCCTACTTATCACGAGGCGATGAGAAGAACAATGCTGAACTATGGCTCTGTGAGAATGGTGAAGAGAAACGAAAAATTTGAAATCGACGCGGAAAGCGTGATAAGCGAGGCAAAGAGCACAAGCGCTAAAATGGTTTACGCGTGCTCGCCTAACAACCCCACTGGAACCGTAACAAAAACAAACGTGGTAAAAAATATCGCTGAAAGCGTCGATGCGGCGGTCGTGGTTGATGAGGCGTATTTCGAGTTTTGCGGCGAGACGGCGAAGGAACTCGTGAGCGAGCTGGATAACGTGATTATTCTGCGTACTTTTTCAAAGGCGTTCGGGATGGCCGGCCTGCGCGTGGGCTACGCGCTCACAAGCGAGAAAATCGCGGAAGCAATTAACAAAGTTCGGCTTCCTTATGACGTGAACGCGCTTGCCGAGAGCGCGGTAATGTGGATGCTCGATAATGAAAATTATTTGGAAAAAGTAGTGGAGCACGTGAAAAGCGAGCGGGCGAGGATGTTCGGGGAGCTGCGCGCGATTGAGGGATTGGAGCCGCTTCCCTCTGGCGCGAACTTCATCCTCTCGCTCGCGCGCGGCATCGACACCGCGGCGGTTCAGAAGGAACTCAAATCAAAAGGAATACTCATAAACTCGTTCAAAACTTATGTGGGGCTTCCTGAGAGCATACGCGTCGGAATTGGAACGCGCGAGCAGAATGAGATGATGATGAAAATGCTGAAGGAAGCTGTTGGGAAACACCGCGCGCGCTCATCTTAAAGAAATCTCGATTCTCTCCTTTCCAGCGCCCGGCTTCTTTCCGCGCGCCACAGCCACGTTGCCTATCTCGCTGGAGTTTCTCACGTGCGTGCCAGCGCACATCATTCTAGGAAATGGAATCATCTCCCAGTACCGCTTTCCTTCTTCGTCCCACGTGCGTATCTCGCGCGCCTCCTGAATAATCTCGTTCGCTTTTTTCTCAACGAGCGCGAGCTTCTCTCTATCAAGTGGCGTATTGAAAAGATAATCCGAGCGATCCTTCTTCTCGTCCACGATTCCCGGAGACGCGATGGTGCACTCCTCGCCGAAAACTTCCCTCATCAGATAATAAACGATGTGCGCGGACGAGTGGAGTTTCATCGTGCTGTAGCGCTTATCCCAGTCAATCTTTCCGCGAACAACAACGCCAACGCCAAAATCAGGCGCGCGCTCGAGCGCGTGCAAAATATTTTCGCTTTCGTCTTTTGTGGTATTCAAAACTTTTATCCCGTTTATCTCGCCTATGTCGCCGACCTGCCCGCCTCCGCGCGGGTAGAAACAGGTTTTATCGAGAACAACGTTCGCGCCGTCTATTGAAATGACGCGCGCCTCGAACTCGCGCATGTACGGGTCCTTCCAGAAAAGTTTTTCTGTAGTCATTTGAACGCCTCTACCAGGTCGTGGAAAATGCGGTGGCACATTTTGCCTGCCGAGTTCAGCTCGGCGCGCCCTGCGCGCGTGAGGGAGTATCTTTTCACCCTTCCCTCTGCCTTGTAGGTTATCATCTTTTCCTTCGCGAGCCGCTTGAGCGCGGGATATATCGTTCCCGGGTTGAGCCTGGCGCCCTTGCGCGCACCTATCTCGCGCGCCAGCTCCTCCCCGCTCATACTCTTTTTGCGGAGAGACCAGAGTATCAGCAGAGAGAGGAAGCCGCGCATGTCGCAGCACGAGGGCACCGGGCAGCAGCGTTTCATGCGTGAGTATTGGACAAGCGATATATTTAAATATTAGTATTGGGCATACAATATTGCATATCCAATATACTGGATTGCGGGGTGCAAAGAATGGAAAAGGACGAGAAACTGTGCTGCGAGACGAAAGTGTATGAAACGGAGGGGGGCGTGCGCATCGAGGCAAAGGGCAAGGGGGTGAAGGAATGCCTGAAGAACTTCAAGGAGGGAAAACTCGGATGTTGCTGCTGCGGGCCAGTCGGGAAGGGCTGAGCCCTTCCTCTATTTTTATTTTTATGCATTGGCTAGTGCCTGAACTGCCTTATTCCTGTGAAAATCATTGCTATCCTGTGCTCGTTAGCCGCGCGGATTGCCTCGGGATCGCGCTTCGAGCCTCCCGGCTGGATGACCGCGGTCACGCCTGCCATCGCAGCTGCGTCAATGGAGTCGCGGAACGGGAGGAACGCGTCAGACGCGAGCACTGTTCCTTTTGGGGAGCTCAGCGCCTTCAGCACGCCAATCTTGGAGGAGTCGACGCGCTTCATCTGCCCAGCGCCTATGCCAATCGTGCGGTCCTCGAGCGCGTAAACGATTGCATTTGATTTCACGTGCTTGCAGACCTTCCACGCGAACTCGAGCATCCTCATCTCCTTCTGTGTTGGCTTCCTTCTGGTGACTACGCGCGGCTCGCCGTTGAAAAGTTTGATGTTCCTCTCCTGCGCGAGCAGCCCGCCCAGGACGCTGCGGAATTCCTTGCTTTCGTGTTTTTCAGTGCTTATCTCGCCCATCTCTAGGATGCGTGCGTTCTTCTTTCTCCTGAGCATCTCGAGCGCCTTCTCCTCATACGCGGGCGCGAGAATGACATCAACGAATATTGGAACGAGTTTCTCCGCTGTCGCGGCATCCACCTTCCTGTTGAGCGCGTAAACCCCGCCGTACGCTGCCTCCGGGTCCGTGGAAAATGCTTTTGAGAACGCGTCTGAAATCTTCTCTGCAATCCCGACGCCGCAGGGGTTGTTGTGCTTCATTATCACGGCCGCGGGCCCGTCGAACTCCTTGAGGAGCGCGAGCGCCGAGTCCACGTCGAGTAAATTGTTGTAGGAGAGTTCGATTCCGTGAAGTTGCTTTGCGTTTGGGATGCACGCCTCGCGCATAGTCTCGTTCGACTTGTAAAGCGCGGCCTTCTGGTGCGGGTTCTCACCGTATCTCAGTTCCTGAAGTTTCTCGTACGAGAGGTTGAGGAATTTCGGGAAGCCGTTTCCCTTCTCGTAAATCCTGCTGAGGTAGTTTGTTATCACCGAATCGTAGTGCGCCGTGTGCTGGAACGCCTCGAGCGCGAGCGATGCGCGCGTGCTGTCAGAGAGTTCGCGGTTGCTCCTCCTCAACTCCTCGATGAGCGCGCCGTATCTCGCTGGGTTAACGACGACCGCAACGCTCGCGTGGTTCTTCGCCGCGGAGCGAATCAGCGTGGGTCCTCCGATGTCGATGTTCTCGATCGCCTCCTCGAGTTTCACATCTGGGCGCGCGATTGTTTTTTCAAATGGATAGAGATTAACCACGACCATGTCAATAAGTTCAATATTGTGCTTGCTTGCCTGCTCCATGTGGGATTTGTCGCTGCGGAGCGCGAGGAGCGCGCCGTGAATTTTCGGGTGGAGCGTCTTCACGCGGCCGTCCATCATCTCCGGAAAGCCGGTGTAATCCGAGACCTGCCGCACGCGCACGCCGCCATCAGAAAGCGCCTTTGCCGTCCCGCCTGTCGAGAGAATTTCAATCCCCAGTTCGCTCAGGTAGCGCGCGAAATCGGCGACGCCGGTCTTGTCCGAGACGCTTATGAGCGCGCGGGATACACTAACCATCAAATCACGACAAAACGCGCACGGACGCGTGCGCGAGAATTACACGAGAACCAGTTGAAATAGTTGCACGGTATAGTTTAAAAAATGTTCTTGTTGGCGCGCGGGAGTTTTGCGCGAGTGGCTAAGCAGGGCATCGCAACATTTTTGTTAATTCTTTTCTTGATTTTTTTATAGAATTGTCTATGCGGTGTCGTTTAAACCAATTTTGCATTATCTTCCCGTAGATACTGTCTGATATCTCCTCAGTAACTTTTCTGAATCTGTCTTTTTCCTCCCGCGTAAATAAACATTTGTCGCCTACACTATTAGCCGCGATTATTCCTTCTCTAATCCAAAAAAGCTTTCCTTTCTGCATCGCTTTTATGATCTCGTCAACTGCAGAGGGATCACCAATTCGTCCAAAGCTTTCGATCGCATATTTCTGAACCCCAGAAGTTTCATCATTCATCATACGCACAAGAGTTTCGATTACTTCTTTTCCTTTGAAACTGCCGAGTGCCCTCGCAACCGACATTCTCACGAAGTGGTCGTCCACTTCTGAAAAAAGCATTATGATCTTAAGCGAGGACTCGGCAGCGAGAATGCCAAGGGCATCTATGCACACGGTGCACGAGTCAGTTACATAATCTTTGATTTTCATCATGGAAGAAAAAAATTCGACATCCCCCGTAACGATGGATGTCATAATTGGGAGAGGAGCTACATTGTAGAATGGCGCGTAGCTGTGCATTAGTCCGCGTTCAAATTCTTTTCTCAGGTTGTTGTCCAAAAGGTTAAGAACGAATCTCGCATTCTTGCGCGCTTTGAAGTCAGAGGGGTGCTCCGCATCGCGCGCAGTCTTTACAACCACTTTTAGAACATCGAGAGCCTCGGTGCGTATCCCACCATACTCGTGGAACAGGTACCCCTTAAGCGCCAATATGTCCGAAGAAGTAATACCATGTTCGGATGATTTTAACTTTATTTTCTCCAGTTCCGCGTGCGCCATGTTGAAACGGGTCTGGAAATCTACGCTCACACGACCACCTCAAACGATTCAAGAACAAGTATATTGTTATGTCGGAGAGAGTTTATATCACTTTCGCGCGCCCCGAGGCGCGCGCATTCGCGAGCGACATATTTTTATCTTGTTGTTGAGGAATATCCTCGCAGCCGCGCAATTTGCGCTCCGCGCAAATGCGCATTTTTGCGTAGCAAAGCAAAAATTGCGCCCCAGTAGCTCAGTGGTAGAGCGTTTGCATGGTAAGCAAAAGGCCGCGAGTTCAATCCTCGCCTGGGGCTTCACTTTGCTCAGCCCCAGTTTTGCCTCCTCGCGTCGGCAAAATCCCTCACAGAGCTTCGCTCTGTTCGGTCGCCTGGGGCTTCAGTTAAAATTAGTTCGCCGCAGCTTTTGAAGCGCTTTTCTGGGACGTTTCCTCGAGGCGCACCATCACTGCCCATGCGCCTATTATTGTCAGCGTTATGGCGAATCCGAGCAAGATGTCGCTAAGTATGTTCGGGCCAACCAGGAATAGTTCGCCGTTCCAAAGGTGGTCGACAACGCCGAATATCGCTCCCCCCAACAAAAGCAGGTTCAACGATTTGTGCTTCTGGCTGTTCTTCCATGAAGGCATCCGCCCTCTCATAAAATGGTGTAGAATAGCTGCTGTTGTGGGTATAGCATAACAAACCATTTTTCTCACCTCTGGGATTACATGATTCAGAAAT
>CAZWEI010000054.1:0-7120 GCA_964632135.1 Microcaldota archaeon | reverse complement strand
AAAAGAAAAACAAAAACCCCGCTCGTCGCGAGCGTCTTCGAGGAATCGGTTGATAGTTATGGAGAAATTGTCGCGCGCATAAGCAAAGCGAAACCAGATTTTATCGAAGTTAATCTCTCGTGCCCGCACCACAAATGGAAGTTCGGAAAAGTTCCTGCGGTTGATGCGGAGCTCGCAAAAAAAGTCATCGCGCGCGCGAAGGAAAGCACACGCATCCCGATTATCGCAAAATTATCTCCAAACGTCACCGATATTTCTGAAATTGCGCGCGCAGTAGAGGAGGGTGGCGCCGACGCGGTTTCAGCGGTAAACACGTTCGGTGGAATGCGGATAAACATCCACGCGCGCAAGCCAATCCTTTCAAACAAATTCGGCGGAATCAGCGGCCCTTCGATAAAGCCGATGGCCCTGAAATGCGTTAACGACATCTCGCACGCAGTCGAAATTCCGGTCATCGGCATAGGCGGAATCATCACAGGAGAGGACGCAGTCGAGATGTTCATGGCAGGCGCGAGCGCCGTCGGAATCGGCTCTGCGGTTTACTATAGGGGGATGGGCGCGTTCAAACTCATCTGCAAGGAGATGGAAACGTTCATGCGCGCGCACGGTTACAAAAAATTGAGCGAGCTTCGCCTGCAAGAGTGATTCTTATGCTTCCAAAAATAATGCGCATAAAAAAGATAATACGCGAGAACTCCGAGGTTAACTCCTACATTCTCGATGGAAATATTCGCGCCGCGCCCGGCCAGTTTGTAATGGTCTGGCTTCCTGGCGTTGACGAGAAGCCGATGAGCGTGATGAATGATTCCCCCTTCTCTCTCTCAATCTCGTGCGTTGGAAAATTCTCGAAAAAGATGCACGCACTGAAAGTTGGAGATGAGATTGGAATCCGCGGTCCGTTTGGAAATGGATTTATGTTGCGAGGGAAGGAGATCGCGCTCGTTGGAGGAGGCTGCGGCGCAACGCCTCTCCGCTTTCTTGCGACCGAGGCAAAAAGGAGAAAGATAAACTTCACAGCAATCGTTGGCGCGCGCTCATCCCGTTCTCTCATGAAGCTTCCAAACGCAATAATTACAACCGACGACGGCTCGGCAGGAACGAAGGGATTTGTTACAGATGCACTCGAAACGCTCATCTCACGCGGAAAGAAATTCGACTGCGTTTACACGTGCGGTCCTGAAAAGATGATTGCGCGCGTTGTTGAAATTTGCAGAAAGAAAAAAATTCCCTGCCAGGCGAGCCTCGAAAGAATGATGAAATGCGGGATTGGAGTATGCGGCTCGTGCGCGCTCGACGGCTTCCGCGTGTGCGTGGACGGCCCTGTTTTCTCAGATGATGAAATCGCGAGGATGCATGAGTTCGGCAGAATAAGAAGGGACGCGAGCGGCGGAAAGATTGAAGTTTAGCAGGAACGTTTCGGGAGATGGGCATGGAATTGATCTGGCCTAATGAATCGTTGCTTTTAGTTCACATCGTATTTGTTATTGTGATGGTTGCCTTGGATTACTTTTCAACAAGCAGAGCTCTCGAAATTGCTAGAAAATATGAAGGTGACGAAAAAGCAATTAAAAATGAATTTTCACCGATACATAAGTTCTTTTGGAGAAAACTAGGAATTGATGCGGGTATTCGTATTTCTTTTGTAGTTGAATTTGCTATCTTCGTCTTAGCCTCGCTATTTTTTTGGATATTTTTTCCGAAAGATATTACTCTGTACATTCTCTGTATAATCATTAGTTCAGTATTTTCTGTTTCCCTTTTCAATGATATGCGGTATATACAGATGAAAGAAAAATACGAAGGAAAAAAACCAAAATAGAGTGCCTCTTTTCAAAGGATATTTATGAATTGACTACGTCACCAGCTCGCGACTATTATGACTTTCAGCCGCTCGCCGGCGTCGCTGCAGGAGTCGCATGCGTTCTCGATGTTCAGGAACAGCTCGTGCAACAGGATTACCTCCGCGGGGTTGCCCTTCTTTTTCATCATGACTTTCAGTGATTCGGCGTAAGATGTGTCGACCTCGCGCTCAATCTCCCCGACCTCGTCCAGAAGGCTCATCGCCGCGCCCTTGTTTCCCGAGGAGAACGCGTCAACCGCCTTTCCGAGCGCCGAGACCGCGCGCGCAGTATCCCTTGTCATGTGCTTGAGGAGGAATTTTCCATCCTTGTCTACTTTCAGAAGTTTCAATATTTTTCCAGCGCTGAACGCCTTGTTGAGAACATCATCCACCTTGCGCGCGAGGCCCATCAAATCCCTCTTATCTTCGGGCTCGAGCGCGCCCTCTGCAAGGTCTATCAAAATTTTGCGACGCGTGTCGTCTGCCTCGCGCTCGGTGCTCTTCAACTTATCGAGCACGTCCTTACCCTCAACAAGTTGCTCGAACTCGCCCAGGCCCTCGTGAACGAGCGTGATGTGCCTCCTTATGTTATTGACCGCGTTCGCCTCGTTTCTCTTTTTAAACCAGTCTGCAAGACCCATAACACCACCTCGAAACCAAACAATCTCTAATCGACCTCCAGAACCTCCCTCAGCGACTCCTTCGGAGTCTCGAATATCCGAACATCATCCTCATCAAACTCAATGCCCACGCTGCCGTCGAACTCGTGGACGTCCTGCGCGACGAAACTCTCGTCCCCGCGCTCAAGTTCGTATCTTATGTACGCGCCCAGCAGCCTCTTTGATTTTATCTTCGCGCCCTTCCCTTCTTTGATGTGTATTTTCTCTGGTCTTATCGCTGCGATGTAGATTCCGTCTCTCTGCCCGCACGGCACGCGGATGCTTTTTCCAAGCAGTGTTGTGGATGAAAAGCCGCCGCCTGCGCGCGTAAGTTTAACTCTGAAGAAGTTCGCCTCTCCTATGAAGCCGGCGACGAAAAGCGTCCTCGGGTGCTCGTAGACTTCGCGCGGGGTGCCGACCTGCTCAATCCTGCCTTTTTTCATCACGACTATTTTATCGCAAATAGCCATCGCCTCCTCCTGGTCGTGCGTCACGTGAATCGCGGTAAGTTTCAGGTCCTTCACCATCCTCCTCATCTCGAGCCGCAGTTCTTTCCTCACCTTTGCATCCAGCGCTGAAAGGGGCTCGTCAAGGAGGAGAACCTCCGAACCCGTCGTAAGCGCGCGCGCAACAGCCACCCTCTGCTTCATCCCTCCGGAAAGTTCTGATGGAAGCGCGTCATAGCGCGCGCTCAGCCTCACGAGTTTGAGCATGTCGTGCGCTGTCTTGAGCGTCTTGTCGTACTCCTCTCCGCGAATCAGGGGCCCGTAGGTGGTGTTTCCCAAAACATCCATGTGGGGAAAGAGCGCGTAATCCTGAAATACAAAACCCATCCCCCTTTCCTCAGGAGGAAGGTCCGTTATATCCACTTCGTCAACGAAAACGCGCCCCTCTGTCGGCGCGTGAATTCCTGCGAGAACTTTCAGCAGCGTGGTTTTCCCGCAACCGCTGGGACCAAGAAGCGCGACGTATTCGTTGTCATTTATTTTCAGGCTCACGTCCTCAAGCGCGACAACGCCCCCGAACCGCTTGCTTATCCCTCTGAATTCGATGTCGGACATCACGCACCACCGCTTTTTACTTTTTTGTTAGAGTTTCCGCCAGTTCTCCTAAGCATCCAGATTACACCGAACGAGATTATAAATAGTATCCCGCACGCAAGCGCGGCGTCCTCCACCTTTCCCTGCTTCACGAAATCAACTATCAGCACGGGAATAGTTTTCACGTCCTGCGAAATCGCCATCGTTGTGCCTGTTTCACTTAGGCTTAGCATGAACGCCATGAGCGCGCCTGCGGTTATCGAAGGCATAATGAGCGGCAGCGTAATACTTCTGAAAGCCTTTATGGACGTCGCGCCCAAACTCCTCGCCGCCTCCTCCAAACTCACGTCAACGCTCGCGACCGACTCTGCGACAGGCTTGAGGATATAGGGATACGTGAAACTCAGGTGCGCGAGCGCGATAACGAAAATCTCGCTGGTTTTGCCCCAGAAGAGCGCGAGCGAAATCCCGAGCGCGACAGTCGGCATTACAAGAATTACATCCGAAAGAAAATCAAAAAGCCCGCCTATCCTTCTATTTCTTCCTATGAATATCGCCATTGGAACTGCGAAAATAAGATTAACCGCAGTAACAGCGAGCGCGATTCCAAATGAAATCACTACGCTCTCTAATATCACGCCGACGTCCGCGTTCAGCCCGAGGTGTTTCACGAAAAAGAATGAGGGAACGATGATGATTAAAAACAAAAATCCAATTGCGAGCGCGTCCTTGTGAACTGCCTTCCCGCTCAGGTATTTCTCGAAATTCGGGTATATCTTTCCTACGGAAACGCGCGACCTTCTCGCCCAGAACTTCGCGAACGTGAGCAGAATAGTTGATGAGACTATTAGGATAAGGCTCAGGCCCACGGCGGAGCCCATGTCACCTGCGTTCTTGTACGCGAGAACGAGCGTCGGTCCCGAGTGCACGGCACCTGCGACGACCATTGTCGCGCCTGTCTCGCCCAGACTTCTCGTGAAAGCAAGAAGCGCGCCAATCATCAGCCCTGCCTGCACGAGCGGAAGCGTTACGGTCCTGAACATCGTGAGCGGGTTCGCGCCCAAACTTCGCGCCGCAATCTCGTAATTGACATCAAGCTCGCGCAGCGAGGCGGCAACCGTCCTCACGACATAAGGATACGTTATCGCGACGTGGAGCGCGAGAATCTGCCAGAATCCGGCGTTCAGCAGCCCCAGTCCTTCCGCGCCCCAGAAAAGCCCCACGGAAAACCCGAGCGCTGACGTTGGCACGATGAGCGGCATGTCCACGAGCGTGTTTATGAACTCCCTTCCGCGGAACTTGTGCCGAACAGTAAGCCACGCGACCGGCACTCCAAAAACGATATCTACGAAAGTCGCGAGGAGCGCGATCTCGAACGAGACGAGGAGCGCGTCCTTCATCTCGGATGAGAATGAGAATTGCTGGGTGCGCGCGATGATGAAAACTGCTGGGAAGAACACCATAATGAAGAAGAAAAGTATTATCGCGCCATAGAACGCGCGCACGTTCCACTTGCTCTTCGCTAGGCTGTTCAGAAGATTTTCCATACCAATTAGTAACGCGCGATATATTTTTAAATCATAAATTGAACGCCCGCTAGCCCCTCAGCGCCTGCGCCGCGAGGCAGAGCGCGAGTATCCCAAGAAATTTGAAAAGGAACACGAACGCGAAGAACCTCTTTTTCTCGTATTTCTCCAGCCCTAGAAACACGACTGCGAGCTCGTCAGGAATCGGGAGCGCGAGAATCACTCCGGCAATCAGCGGGGAAATTGAATAAATGAATTTCGAGCGAATCAGTGGCACGTTTACATCAACATTGCGCGCGAAGTGAACGTGTTTTCCCGCTATGTTTCCGATGTTGCCGAAGAGCGCGAAGTCCGCGAGAATCGCGCCGAGAGCGCCTATGGGCGCGATGAAGAATGGATTCAGATTTTCAGCCAAAATCGCGAACACGACGACCGCGAGCGGGGTTGTTAATCCATAGCTGAAGAACAGCCCTGCGAACAGCGCGCCCAGATACTCCAATTCGCCCATCCTGAGAAGCATCCTCTCAAGAAAACCCGACGCGAGCAGCCACGCGCACGCGAGAACCACGAACACCGCAAGGTGGAGGTTATGAATTCTCCACTCGATAACATTATGAACCCTGCGCATCTGACCGCCTGAATTGGTATTGAAGCGCGGGTTTTAAATTCCTTCGTTCCGTTTATATAACGTGGAGTGTTGGTGTTCGAATGAGTGATGTTTTCCTTCTCGTACTCGGAAGCAGCATTTTCGTCTCGCTGATTTCGCTCGTGGGCGCAGTTACGCTTTTCATTAGAAAAAAGAGCGTTGAAAAACTCCTTTTCGCGCTCGTGGCGTTCTCGGCTGGCGCGCTCCTCGGGGGCGCGTTTTTCCATCTGCTCCCAGAGGCGCTGGAACAGTCGGCGCCCAACGCCGTTTTCCTCTCACTGTTCGCGGGATTCATGCTTTTCTTCATAATGGAGCGTTTTCTGAGGTGGCGCCACTGCCACGATGGAAAATGCGAGATTCACGCGTTCACGTACCTGAGTCTCGTTGGCGACGGAATACACAACTTCATTGACGGGCTCGCGATAGGCGCATCATACGTCGCCGACGTCCGGCTCGGATTCGCGACCACGTTCATGATAATTGCGCACGAAGTCCCGCAGGAGCTCGGGGATTTTGGAGTCCTCATTTACGGCGGATTCAGCAAGGCGAAGGCGCTCGCGTACAACTTCTTGACCGCGCTCACCGCAGTCCTGGGCGCAATCCTAGGCTACTACCTCTCGAACAGGCTCGACTACCTGATTGCGTTCCTTCTTCCATTCACCGCGGGCGGGTTCATCTACGTCGCGAGCTCGGACCTGATTCCTGAACTCCACAAGGAGCCTGACATGAAGAAGTCCGTGGGCTCGTTCTTCCTCTTCCTGCTGGGCGCGGGTTTCATACTCGCGATGAAGATGGTTGCCGGGTAGCGCCGGACGCCGACACGCGCAAGCGAGCAACGCGAGAATTAGCCCTCGGGTTTGAGCTTACTCGGGGGTATCATATCCTCAAATGGAACAAGTCCTCGCTTGAGCGATGCCAAAGGTGAGAAGTTGTCAGTTTCGGGTTTATAGACAGAATCATGAGTCGTAAGCATCACGCACCCAGAAACCTTAACAAGCCCTAGGTCTATTCCGAGTTCTCTCCCGACGTCGCGGGTAAGAATGAGACTGTTTTCGCGAGTCCATTTGACACGTGTTAGAGATTTTGATAAGCTGATATCCTTTTGTCCCACCAACAGAGCATCGCGCATTCCGCCCATCATTTCCATTATGAACTTATTCCCGTCATTTGGTACTACGCCCCAGTCCTTTTCCATCATTTTTGCAATATTCTTAACCACTTCGACATATTGATTGGCACATGTTCTCGCATCTAAACTATCCCCCCCGAGTTCTTCGTATATTTTCTGCACTCCGGAATAGCGACTTAGTGTTATATCAACTTTTACATTTTTTTGCGCGAGAATAGAGGCTAAGTGTACAGTAGCCTAACATCTGTCCGCCTTTGTTAGCCGGACATTTGTCCGCTTT
>CAZWEI010000053.1:0-7631 GCA_964632135.1 Microcaldota archaeon | reverse complement strand
ACCTGGCGACTGGGTCGTGATTGCGACCGCGAACATAGGCGACGAAGGCACGTTCAAGGTGAGTTCGGCGCTCAAAAGGAGGTTCATTCCAATCTATATGGATTATCCTGCGCGCGAGGTTGAAGAGAAAATAATACGCGAGCGCACGCCGCTTCGCGACGCGCAGGTAATAGATGCAATTCTTGATTTTGCCGAGGAAACGAGGCGCGTGTGGAGGGAGGAGAAGGCGATTCCGCAGGGGCTTTCCCCTGATGGCGAGATTAAGATGGCGCGGTACTGCGAGCTCGCGATGAAGGAGGGGACGGACGTGAGGACTGCGTTCCTCGATGCCGCGTTCCAGCAGTCGATGGTCATCGCAGACGAGGCTGACGAAATTTCCGTAAATTTGGTGCGCGAACTCGCGCTCAACATCGCGAACAATCTGAAAGAGTAAGACTGATGCTAATTGTGGTAGTCGTGGTAGCATGGAGGACGAGGTTTATGCCGCGCAACTGTGCGCAGACCTTACCCATCACTACGACAACCTGAAATACGAAAGGCTGCTCGCGCTCTGCAGGCGCATTGGGAACCACCTCGCGCGCACGCTTGAACTCGTTCCGCCGAACGCGCGCAGGATGGTCGACTGCAAATTTGATGGCATGGGCGCTATAAATATTTACAAAACGATGAACGCGTTCTGCGAGCGCGGGAAAAAACTCGAGGATATTGTCGGGAGGAAAAGGGTGCAGGACGTGCGCGTTGTGAATCTCGCGCTCCTTTATGACGATTCGAACTCGATGAGCGCGTGGTGGCGCTCGGACCTTCTCGGTAAAAAAGTAGAGGAGAAGGATTCCCCGCACGCGCTCGCGAAAATCGCCACGCTCGCGCTGTGCGAGAGTTTCGGGAAGGAGGCGAAGCTATCGCTCGTGGTTTATGGAAGCAGCGCGAAGTTCTACAAGAAAATCGACTACCGTGAACTCGTTGAGAGGAACGGCTCCGGCGCGACGAGGCTTGATTTCGCGCTCGAGGAGCTGGTGAAAAACAGGTGGGAGAGAAGAGGAGGCACGCGCTATCTCCTGATTCTGAGCGACGGCGTTCCCGAGGCGGGAAATGAGAAGTATTCGGAGGACAGCGGGGTGCAGCGCGCGTCCATCGAGAGGCTGAAATATCTTCTCGGCGCGGGCGTGCGCGCGGCGTATGTAACACTCGCGGATGATAAAAAATTGGCGCTCAAGAAATTGGGCGATTATGATGCGGAAAGTTTTTGCTCGAGGCTGGCGAAGATGCACGTGAATGTCGAGAAAGTGAAAAATGCGAAAGAGCTCGGCGAGGTTTTATTCGCGTGCGTGAAGAAAATGAGCGCGTGATGAGGGAATGATTGAATGGACGCATATAAATTGCTCGCAATTTTGATTGGGATTGCCACGCTTTACCTTTTCGTCTCCAGCATCGACATTGGAAAAAAGTGGGACGTGGACCCAAGCGCGAGCGTGATTTCGCTCGGGCGCGCTGAGATAAAAAAGATGATGACCCCGCCAGAGGCGCGCGTTCTCGGGGTTGATGGAAAAAACCTCATCACGCTTTTTGAAACAACGCAGCAAGAGATAAACCTGCTTCAGCAGGAGGAGGGATTCCGCGCCGCGCTCAGCAGGGGCGGGAAACTCCTTCTTTACAGGGACGCGCGCGGGACGGGCGGCGTCATCGCGAGCGGGTATTCCGGCGCGCAACTTGAGAAACTCGCTGGCGACGAGAGGATAATTCGCGAGTTGAAAAACACAGGAGGCGCGGGCGGAATAACCGATTTGTCCGAGATTCTCCCTTCGGATTACACGGACGCGCAACTTAAAACAGTGAGCGTTGACGGGGGAAACGCGAGCGTGATTGCGCCTTATGATATGCGCGAAGAAGTGCTTGCGAATATGCAGGGCTCGAGCGAGTTCGCCGATGCGGTGAGGAGCGCGGAAAGTTCTTACACGAAGGATTTGAGCATCTATCAGGACCCCGCCACTGGGGAGCGCGTGCTCATTCCGTCGGGGTTCAGCGAGCAGGAGCTCGAGATGCTCCGCAGCAACGATGCCGTGAAGAGCGCGCTCGCCGCGATGCAGGTTTCGCCCGGAAAGGCGGTTGGGCTCGGCGGGACGCGCGAGTTCGGCGGGGTGAGCATCCCCTCGCTTCCATACAACCCGAACACGCAGATTCCTATATCGCTCGACCCGTTCTCGCACTTCAGTCTTCCCACAAGCTGGTGGCTCTTCCCGCTCGTCGCAGGAGCGATTTCCGTGCTCCTTTACGTGGTTTATCATTTCCACATGCGAGGAAAATATCCCGCCGCGAAACTTGGAAGAAGGCGCGCGCTCACGGAACTGGGCGCGGCGCACGAGAGGGGGCTTGCGCGCGGGAAGGCGCCTGCCGCTGCGCGGAAAATAATCTCGCTGAAGCCGATTTTCGAGGTGAAAGTTGTCGACAATTTGATTGCCGAGGACAGCGCGATAACGCTTTCATTCGTGAACGTTTCCTCGCAGACGATAAGAAAAATGAGCGTCGCGAGCGGAACGGACGAGGTGGGCGTAGCGAAAATTGATGCGGGCGAGGAGCGCGTCGTTCGGCTGAAGGTGCTCGCGGGCAGGAAAGATAAGGAAGTGAAAGTCGAACTGAGATTCGAGCCAATAATTTTCGGCGGGAGCGTATGGTGCAGGTATGATTTTGAAGTCGAAATCGAAAAAATGGGACCGTATGACACGCGCTCATCATTTGTCGGGCTCGCGTAGCGTCCGCTCGCGCAATTTTTTCCTGAACTCCATGAAAATCTCCTTCAATTTCTCGTAATCCTTGTTTGTTATGCAGTCCGCGCGCAGCACGAGCGACGAGAAATTCTTCGAGTCGAACTGCTCAATGAGTTCAATATCGGGCTCGCCATACTTTCTGTGCTCGAGGTCCGCGAGCCTCTCCTGCGCGCGCTTTAACTTCCCCTCTAGAAAAACGACGAAGTCCGATAGGTCGTCGGCGAAATCCCCGTCGCTTTCGGACTCGCGCGCAAGCCTCGCGATGAACTCGTCAATCGCGCGCCCGACGTCCGCGCGCTTTATGCCCCCTCTCTTGCCCGCCTCCTTCTCGGCCCCAGCCATGCTTCCACCAATTTATTTTAAATACTCCCATTTAAATATCTCCTCATGGAGCCGTACATTAATCTGCGATATTCTCCCGACCCTGATTCCGACGTCGTTGTTACGCATAGGATTGAGGCGAAAGACGTGGTGAGCGCGAGCGGCCACCTCGCCGCGGAGAGCAGCGTGGGCACGTGGACGAAAGTGCACACGATGAAACCCAGAATCGGGAAACTGGGCGCGAAAGTTTTCCGCATCGACAAGAAAAAGAAAATTATAAAGGTCGCGTACCCGCTCGAACTCTTCGAGGAGAATAACATTCCGCAACTTCTATCGGACATCGCGGGGAACATTTTCGGGATGAGCGAGATTCAGAAATTGAAACTCCTTGATTTTGAACTCCCGCGCGCATACGTGAAAAGTTTCAAAGGTCCCGCGTTCGGAATTGAAGGAGTGCGAAAAATAATCGGAACCGAAAGGAGCAGGCGCCCGCACGTTGGGACCATTGTTAAGCCGAAAGTCGGGCTCAATCCGCAGGAGACTGCTGATGTCGCCTACGAGGCGTGGGTTGGCGGGATTGATTTCGTAAAGGATGACGAGAATCTGACGAGCCAGAAATTCTGCCCTTTTGAGGAGCGAGTAATTCGAGTGCTTGAGGCGCGCGACAGGGCGCAGAACGAGACAGGCGAGAAGAAGATGTACGCCGCGAACATTACCGCCGAGACGAATGAAATGCTAAGGCGCGCGGAATTTGTTGGAGAGCACGGAGGAAACTGCATAATGGTTGATATTATCACAGCGGGGTTCGCGGGATTGCAGAGCGTGCGCGAGGCGGAATTCGGGATGGCGATTCACGCGCACCGCGCGATGTACGCGGCGCTTGCGCGCGACGAGAGGATGGGAATCAGCATGCTCGCGCTCGGGAAACTAGCACGACTCGCAGGCGTTGACCAACTTCATATTGGCGCGATTTTCGGGAAGATGCACGGCAATGCGAGTGAGGTCCTCGAAATTAAGGATGCAGTCGAGCGCGAGTGGTTTGGAATGAGGCCTGTTTTCTCCGTCGCGTCAGGCGGGCTTTCTCCTCTCGAGATTGCAAACGTTATACGCGCGATGGGAAAAAACGTAATCATTCAAGCGGGCGGGGGCGTACACGGGCACCCTGACGGCACGAGGGCTGGCGCGCGGGCGATGAGGCAGGCTGTCGAGGCGGCGGTGAAAGGAATAAATATCCGCGAGTACGCAAGAACTCACAAGGAGCTGGCGCGCGCGCTGGAGAAATGGGGCGGGAAGGAAAAGAAATATTATGCTGATTAGTTATTTCTCTGACCAGAAGTTTGGATTATCAAATAATTTTTGAATATCACTCGCATACCCTACAGCTTCTTCTTGCTGTTTCCTAGTGGCCATAGGTTTTAGCTGTATCCGATTATCCATTACCCTGTCCCTAAACTTCGTAAGAACTTTTTCGAGATAGCTCGTTGTTCGATAAAATTCTTGCTGAATGTAAAGGAGAATACTTTTTGTTTCATTATCGCTCATACCCATTTCCGGGTTTGTTTCTCTGCCTACCGCAAAGAAAGCCGGGATGAGAGACGAAACTCTGGCGCCTTTGCGAAGAGGCGGCAGGGGATACGGGAGATAAAGTCTGTAGGCGTTTTCTCCTCCGAACCACCTGACTATTTTTGGCAGTGTATCGCTTTTCGGTTCCATCTCCCCGAAAACATATCTTACTTGTTTTGGCTTTTCCAGTTGCTCAAAACAAAGGATTGTGCTTTCGGAGTTTAACAACCTTCCAAGCCCTATTCCTTCTTGTTTTTCATCTACCGCAATCATGACATACATGGCAACATTAATTGCTTTCCAAGAAATTGAATTTGCAGCTCCGATTATTTTGTCATCCTTTGAATAAAGCGCAACGAGATTGTATTTCGCGCTTCCTCCTGCGAATGTATTTTGCTCTGAATCAGAAAGAAGTTTGAGCATTGATGGCGAGGACTCAACATCATTATCGCTTATTCTTTCTGCCAGGAGATTTCGCGCCTCTTCAACCCTCACCTTATCTCTCATGGTAAGTATGCGCAATGTGAGGTTTGCTTCGCCCTTATCCTTGTAAACTTTGAATACGCGCCCGCCCGAGCTATCCCACTCGGCTTCCTTCAGCTGAGGACACTCGAGTATTCGTTCTATTCTTGAGTTTTTGATTACCTCAACTGCCTTAGGTGATGTTGCATTCAAGAAAATCTACCCCCCCAGAGCGTTATTATTATGGTTTTAAAAGTATAAAAACGTGCCTTTTTTATCTAATGTAGATTAAAAATGCCAAGTGTAAACTATTATTAATGCCAAGTGTAATTATCTAATAAAGTGAGAATATGAAAATTCAAAAGGAAAAAAACTTCTCCGAATGGTACACGGAAATTCTCAAGGAAGCGGAGCTGTGCGACCTTCGGTACAATGTCAAGGGATTCATCGTTTTCATGCCCTGGGCTGTGAGCAGCATTAAGAAAATGTACGACGCGTACGAGCGCGCGCTGGAGTCGCGAGGGCACCGCCCCGTCTGGTTTCCGGCGCTGATTCCAGAGGCGAATTTGAAAAAAGAGGCAGAGCACGTGCAGGGCTTCATTCCAGAAGTTTTCTGGGTTACAGGCGCGGGTGATGAGAAGTTCGAGGAGAGGCTCGCGCTCCGTCCCACGAGCGAGAGCGCGATGTATCCAATCTATTCGCTCTGGATTCAGGGGCTCAAGGATTTACCACTGAAGATTTACCAGAGCTGCCAAGTTTGGAGGCACGAGACGAAAGCCACCCGGCCGTTCATACGCTCGCGCGAGTTTTACTGGATTGAAGCGCACGACGCGTTCGCCACGCGCGAGGGCGCGATGGGGCAGGTTCGCGAGGACGCGGAGATGGCTGAAGAGGTAATGCACTGGCAGTTCGGGATTCCATTTTTATTTTTCGAGCGTCCGCAGTGGGACAAGTTCCCGGGCGCTGACAACACTTACGCGGCGGATACGCTCATGCCTGACGGGAAGGTGATTCAGCAGCCCGCAACACATCTTCTGGGGCAGAACTTCGCGCGCGCCTTCAACATCACGTACGCGAACGAGAAGGGGGCGCGCGAGCACGTGTGGCAGACGTGCTACGGGCCGTGCCTCTCGCGCATATACGCCTCTCTCGTCTCGATTCACGGCGACGAGAAGGGGCTCGTTCTTCCCTTCGACCTCGCGCCAATTCAGGTTATTCTCATTCCAATTTCGAAAAAAGGGAAAGAGGAAAAACTCGAGCGGAAGTGCAGCGAGCTCGCGGAAGTGCTGCGCGATGAGGGAATCCGCGCGGAAGTTGATGCAAGCGAAAATACTCCGGGCTTCAAGTTCAACCACTGGGAGATGAAGGGCGTGCCGATTCGCATTGAAATTGGCGAGCAGGAAATTGAGAGGAAGGAACTCACGCTCGCGCGCAGGGACACTGGAATTCGCGAGAAGGTGCGCGAGGAGAAACTCATCGAGAGGATATTCGCGCTAAGAAAAGAAATTTTGGAAAATTTGAGAAAGAGGGCGGACGAGTGGTTCGGGAAGCAAATACATTCCGCTGGCACCGGCGCGGAACTGAAGGAAAGTTTGAAGAAGGGCGGGTTCGTGCGAGTTGATTTCTGTTCGATTGACAAAGATGGCGAGGAATGCGCGCGCCTCGCGAAAGAGGAATACGGTGGGGACGTGAGGGGAATTCTTTTCGAGAAGAACGAGCGCCCTGCCTCTGGAGCAAAATGCATCTTCTGCGGCCGCGACGCGAAGGAAGTCGTTTATATCGCGAGGCAGTATTAGAGTTCCCCATACCACTTTTCGTATTCCTTGTGGTCGCCCACGAAATAGATTATTTTCTCTTTCTTCTTTTCATCGCAGGTGTAGACTATGCGATACTGGCCGGCGCGTTCGACAAAATAGGGCAAACCAGATTTCAAATGCCGGCCTGACGGCTCGTCCTGCATGCGCGCGATTCTCTTGATAAGCATTTCACGGATTGAAAAATCCATCACAAGCAGTTGCTTTTTTGCGTCTTCCTGAAAGCCGACAGAATAGTTCATATCTCAACGCCCGCCTCGCGCGCAACTGCACTGAGAGGGATGACTTTCTTCTTGCCAGATTTTACCTCGGTTTCCATCTTCTGAACCCGCCTTACAACAAGGTCGGCTTCTTCTCTTGGGTTGACGCTCCATTTCTGCCCAAGCTCGAGAATCCCGGCCCGGACGGCTTCGGATTTGTTGCTGTAATATTTGTCTTTAACAAGTCGATTCAATATTCTCGCGACAGTTCCTTCAAGATTTACCAGAATCTGCATCCATGATCACCTCGAGGGATATATGTTTAACATATAAATTATATAGACATGATATATAAAAATGTATTGTTTCAGAGAAGTTCTGCGCGCGACATCGAATTCAGCTTGTAAAAGGATGCGGCTTTGCCGCAAAAATTTCGCAAGCTTCAGGCTTGCGAAAGAATTTAAAGAGGCAAGCACACTAAACTATGCGATAGCCCCGTCGTCTAGCGG
>CAZWEI010000052.1:0-7719 GCA_964632135.1 Microcaldota archaeon | reverse complement strand
AAAACGAAGTTCTACGGGTCCTTAAACGATATTCGTTCGTGTAATACTTCTTTGAGCCCAGAAGTCAAGAGAGATATCATGGAGCAAATAACTCGAATCGCAAACACGGGTTTAAGGCTCTCGTACGATTGCATGATGTTTTTCGAGGATAAAGGCCGCAAGGGCATAGTTCTCGATGTCGACGTCCAAGCCTTGGCTCCGAATTGGGATTATACATCACACAACTCTTGCTTTATTATCGATATTGCGCGTGACTTAAGCTCTGCTGACCTCCCTTACCAAGTCCTCTTCACGCAGGCCTTGAAGTACGCTAAAGGAAAGCTAAAGGAATATTTGCGGAAAGAGGCTTCAAACTTGCTGGCTAAGAATCAATTCCGAGAACAACGCCGTCTAGACCGTTATTCTGACTTAATCCCGTTCATTTTGGAGCTTCGCCAATTGGAATTGGGCAAGCAACTCACCGTCAAACAAGTCGCGAGAGCCTATTCGATGGAGGAAAAAGATATGGCTGAGATTCTTGTGTCCATGGGCGCCGGAGGCGAGGGAAGGCTCCGGAGGTGGATCAGGGTTCCGGAAAACTATCGCTTCTATGAGAAATATGCCGGAAACGAATATGCCATAACCATGTCGAATGGAAATTTGTGGATTGTTGAGAGGAAAATCAGCCTCCAGACAGTCTGAAAAACAGCCCTTAACTTAGGGATATTCGCAGACTCTAGCTTCCCTCCCCCCCTTGCGCTCCCATATCATATTTTACTAGCTTTTCTGCGCGAGGCTAGGGATGAAAGTCAGAAACGGCATTCTGCGATTTCGGAAACGCGTTTAGACTTTTTTTACGTTCTTTGCACGCGGCCCTTTTTCGCCGGATTCAACGTCGTATTCCACAACGTCGCCGACCGCGAGCGCGGCACCGCCTTCAATCGCCGAGGTGTGCACATACACGTCCTTGCCGTCGTCGCCCGTGATAAATCCAAACCCCCGCGTGGGGTTAAACATCTTTACTTTTCCTTTCATTAGATCACCCTCATTTCGTATTGCTTTTGAAGCGTATAGCTTATAAAATTTTGTTCTGCACGGTCTTGGCTATTTTTACCGAAGCGAGGACTCGCAAGCCGTTGGCGTTGAGGTTGCACAAGAGCGTTTTCTCTCCTGGCTCGAACGCGATCGGCTTTTCGCAGTGTATTTCCACTGTTGCCTGCTCACCTGGCGTTATCGGGGTTGCGCACTCCAGCCTGCAGGGCTCGAATTGCAGGCCGGCACTGACGTGGTACGCGCCCGAGGCGAGGGGGGTTTTGGAGAATTTGACGGGGGAAACAAGACACTCGAAATCTTTTGAAGCCTGAATGCTTCCGGCAGATGCAAAAACGGTTCCCCTTCCAACCTCGCTGGCTTTCAACCCCTTCAGGCACAGGCCGACGCGGTCCCCGCCGAACGCCTCCTTCACGTCGACGTCGTTCGTTTGGATGCTTTTGATTTCGACTTCCCTGCCGAGCGGCATTGCCTCGAGAGTGTCGTGCACGTGTATGCTTCCGCGCGCAACAATACCAAGGGCAACAGTGCCCACGCCCCGCACCTCGAAGCAGTGGTCAACGAGCACGAGCGGGCTTCCTGCTACTTTCGCGCTCTCGAGCCCGAGAAAGTGATTCTTTGCCTCCTGCGGGCTGTCGAAAATCCTGGAATTTTTCAAGGAGGTGGAGGTGAGTATTGGGGCGAGGTCAAGCGGGCTCAGGAAAACAGTGTCCATACCGAGCAAGTCAAGGGAGACCACGAGCTCGCCAAGCGTTGGCGTCGGCGCATCCGCAATAACTACGGCGTGGTCGGCAAGGCGCAGCGCCTGCAGCATGCACGAAAGTTTTGAGGGGTAGGATACGGGGTCTACTGCAGTAACTATCTTGCCCTGGAATACCGTGTGATAGAAGCCGAGGTCGTCCGCGCTCCCGGTCTTTCCGATAAGGTGCGCGAAACCTGAGCGCGCCTCGGGATTTTCGCCAAGCACGACGATGTTCAAACTTACCATGGAAGGAGATTCTGGCGCGAAAAGTTATAAAGTTTTACAAGCGGCTAAACCTGCTCAAACCTCGCCTGGAAGAAGCGGAGCGAGGGCGGCTCGTGCACCATCTTCAGCCCGCGGATATCATTTCTGTGCTCGTAGAGATGAATTACCGACTCCGCGACGTATTCCATGTGGGTGTTCGTGTAGACGCGGCGCGGGATGGTAAGCCTGACGAGTTCGAGTTTCGGGAAAATATTCTCTCCTGTTTTGCGGTCGCGCCCCTTTGAGACCGCGCCCCTTTCCATCGCCCGCACGGCCGAATCCTCGTAAATCGCAGCAGAGAGCGCCTGCGCAGGCCACTGCTCGCGCTGGATGTGCGGCACGATTTTGAGCGCGTTAAGGAAGACCGCGTGGCTGCCCACAGGCCGCACGATTGGGACGCCTGCATCCATAAGCATTTTTCCCAAATAGTGCGTTTGGCCGATGCGGTATTTCAGGTATTCGTATTCCGCGCCCTCGCGCAGTCCTCGCGCAACAGCCTCCATATCTCTCCCAGCCATTCCACCGTACGTGTGGAGGCCCTCGTAGGTGACTACCATTGCGCGCGTGTCCTCGAAAATCTGCTTGTCGCGCGTGGCGATGAAGCCGCCGATGTTCACGAGCGCGTCCTTCTTCGCGCTGTAAATGCACGCGTCGGCGCAACCCATGAGTTCGCGCAGGATTTCAACGATGCTCTTGTTCGCGCAGCCCGGTTCGCGCTCCTTTATGAAGAACGCATTCTCGCTTGAGCGCGTGGCGTCGAAAACCAGTTTAAGCCCGTGCTCCTTGCATATTTTTGAGACTTCGCACGCGTTCGCGAGCGAGACGGGCTGCCCACCCGCCATGTTGCAGTTCATCTCCAAATAAACGAACGCAATCTTCTCGGGTCCGTTCTCCTCAATAACTCGCCTGAGTTTTGAGGGGTCGATGTTCCCCTTGAAGGGATGCTCAGCGTCAGGGTCGTGCGCGACGTCGAAAATAACATCGACCATAGTCGCGCCCTGCAGTTCCACGTGCTCGCGGGAAGTGGTGAAGTACATGTTGCGCGGCACGATAAGGCCTGGCTTCTTGATGAGCGCGCGGGACATGAGGTGCTCCGCGCCCCTTCCCTGGTGAGTTGGAACCATATAAGGAAATCCCAAAACGTCCTGAACGGATTTCTCGAGGTTGTAGAAATTCCTGCTGCCCGCGTATGCCTCGTCCCCGAGCATCATCCCGGCCCATTGGTTGTCCGACATCGCGGCGGTTCCGGAGTCCGTGAGGAGGTCGATGTAAACGTCTTCCGAGCGAAGTAGAAATGTGTTGAAGCCGGCCTCGCGGATCGCCTGCCTCCTCCTCTCAGGAGAGGGCATATTTACAGGCTCGACAACCTTAATCTTGAAAGGTTCCGGCGGACCGCGCATCAAACTTTTTCTCGAAGCCATGGGATACACCTCGCTGGATTTTGAAGAATTCAAACGCGCAGAATTAAAACAGTTGCTACGGCTCGTCTTTTGCTTTTGAGAGCGTTTTCAAGCGCATCCATGTTGAATAGGCTATAAAGACTAAGGAGGAGGTAAACCAGCCTGCAGAAGCTGCTGCAACCTTGTCCACTCCCAAAGAGGTGAAAAGCGCTATTAGCGGGCCGGATATTTCATAGGAGAGGGGCATTGGGCTTAAAGCAAGGCCGCCAATCGTGTATGCTATCCGTTTAGCGAAATGGGCCAATCGTTTTGATACCGACATCTTCTCTTCTGATTCCTTATTCAATTTTTTGTTAAGCTCGACTGCAACCCCGCATAGATTTAGTACCACGACCTCCCCCACACTCCTTAGAAATGAGTTGAGTCCTTCTTTCCCAAATCTTTTCTTGTTAAACACGTACCAAGCCGAGGAAAATGAAAGCAAGCTTCCGGTGTAGCTGCCTAGTATGGCTCCAGCCGTTGCCTTAACCGGCTCGCTGAGCCCATGCAGAAGAGATACAAGCAATACACCCGGCGCAGTGCCAAGGTATGAACCAACAGATGCAACAAACAGGGCCGCGGGGTACTTGACTTTTTCGCTGCCCTTGCCCTCCTCGTTTCTTTTTGCATATGCCTCTCTGACTTGTTTGAGTTTTTCTTTGAGTTTACCAGGGATTTGTTTGAGGTTTCTGGGGTTAAGCAGACCGAGGAGCACCCGAAATGTTGAGGGCGCGGTATCCGTTTGTTCCCCGCCGGAGATAAGCGGCGAGAGGCTTGACTCTGTTTCCTTCTTTTTTTTCTGAAAAAGACCGCGTATTTTATGTTTTTTGAAAAATACGACAGGCGAACCCTCGGGCGGTTCGGTAGTGAGGTTATCTTGGTTCTTCTTTCCTCTAAATCTGAATATGCTCATAGTGTTATATTATGCCTTTTCCGGCTTTTAAACCACGCAGTTTCCTTTACTGTTTCTTCCTCAGAAGTTTTTTCGCCATCGTTTTTGCGACCCTTTTCGTGACGTCGCCGGTCGCCGCGAGCGAGCGCCTGACCACGCTGTGTTCTATCCCGTTCTCTATCCTCCTTACCTCGTGCCATCCGTTCAGAAGCTGGTTGGCAATTCCGGTTGTCGGGTAAATTGCAACGATGTTCCATAAAAGGTGTCGCGCGGAAACGTCATGCAGGCGGACCTCCCTCACTCTCACGAGAAGCGGAACCGCGAGAATGCGGATTATTCCTGTGATGAGGAAAATTAGTTGGAGCCCGTAGAGGCCTATGAAGTGCGTGTCCGCGACAGCGGTTGCAACGAGCGCGCCTGATGCCGCACCCATGAACGCGAACGTGTTGTTGAGGCTGTTGAAGTTCGCGATGTGGCGGGTCTTGTTCGCCGAGGGCGCGGAGTCGAGGATATAGTTGAACACCGAGAGGTTGTAGCCAGCCCAGGAGAAGCCTGCCAGCACCTGAATCAGCCCGATGTAAGCGAAGTTCTGCGAGAAAAGCCAGAGGAACGGAACTATAGGTATCAGCAAGCCCGAGGCGACGAGAGTGGCTCGCGTGCCGAACCTGTCTGAAATCTTCCCCCAGTATGGCTGCGAGATGAAAGTTGTGAGCGTCATTATCCCGCTTATGAGCGCGTACGCGGCGTAATCCATGCGCAGGTCGCGCAGCATGTACGCCGTGAAGTAGCCGCTGGAAAACGTGACCGCGAAAGAGACCGCGCAGATGTAGGCTGCGAAATAGCCGAACCCGTTCCCGCGCAGCGAGAAAAGGAAATCAAGCATCCCGCGCCTGTCGTGCGTGACATGGTAGGGCGGGTCGTGCACGCGCGCGAGGTAGATGAGAGAAACCAAACCGAAAATGGCTGCGATCGCGAAGAGAAGAACAAAACCTGTGCTGGCACCGTAGAAAACGAGCAAAGCCCCGCCGAGCAGCGTGGCGATGAACGCCGCGAATCCGGTGATCTTGTTGCGCGCGCCGAAATACCTGCCGCGCTCCTCCGGCGGGACGATGTCGCTCATCGTGCTCGCCCACGCGGGAACGGACAGCGCGAGGAATAGTTGGTAAAGGAGGAAGAAGAAAATCACCAGTTCGACCCTTGCCCCGAACAGCAGCGGCACCAGGAGGATTGGCACCCACATCAGGCGGTGGAGGAGCGCGAACGGGAGGAGGACCGCGCGCCTGTTCTTGAGTTTTTCTGAGAGGCGCGCGCCTGAGGGCTGGCCCACCGAGTTCGCGAGCGCCGGCGCGGAGTTGAGGAGGCCTATCTGGAAATTGGTGGCGCGCAGGCTGAGCGCGAAAGGCGTGATGTAGGCCTCTGCAAAGCCGGTCATCAGCGAGTAAAACGTGCCGTCTAGTATGGAGAAGCGCATGCTGCGCCTGGTTTTTTCATTTGAATCCGGCGTTGCGGATGTGGCGTGTGCTGGCGTGGTTTTTTCGCTCATGCTTTCCAACCCGCGTTATCCCTCCTTTATCCTGAGATAAGCGTAAAGAATGCCCAGCGCGATTATTATTATGGCCGGAACGTAGACGAGCCAGGACCAGTCCACGGGCCCAAGGTTGATGCTTATTTTGGGCAGCCAGCCAAGCCAGTCCGTTCCGGTGGCATTGCCACCTTCGCGAGGCGGCTGGGGAACCGGCGCAACCCCGCCGACAGTGTAGTTTCCTTTGTAGGCGGCTGCGTTTCCATCAACGTCAACCGCGCGAATGGTGTAAAAAACGACCGCGCCGGTTTGATATTTCGGTATGGTCGCCGTGAAGATTGACTTGTTGCTCAATCCCATCGAGACCGACGCCCATTTCTCACCGTCAACCGAATACAGAAGCTGAACTGTTGATAGGCCCGACGCATAAATGTTCGGGTCGGACGCGCTCGCGTATACCTTGACGAGATCGTCCTTTTTCGGTATCACCGGGTCGGTGTAGGCGTATTGTATCCGCGGCGGCGCGGAGTCGAAAACAAAAGTCTCGGAAATGTCGTACTCCATGCTTATCGTCTTCTCCTTCTTCTTCACCCCGTATCTGACCTCAAGCGTAACCACAGGCGCGGAGACGTGCCCGAAAAACAACTCGCCCTGCTCGTTCGTTTTGAAGGTGCTGTTGCTCACCAGCACGTCTGCGACGAGCGGCGAGCCCTCGTCGTCGATGACCCGCACTGAGAGCGAGTAGACTGGAAGCGCGGCCTCTATTGATTTCGGCACAGCGGTGTTGCTGAAGTCGCGCGTGAGCTCTCCAAACGAGACCCTGACGTTATATTTCAGGTTTTTGGGCAGCGGGAAAACTGCGGTGCCGTTGCTGTCCGTGTTTTTTGAAATGAGTATCCAGCCGCTCGTGGCCTCGGCGTGGGCGTTCGTTATCGGGCGCCCGTAGGGGTCAACCACGCGGACGTTCAGGTCGGCAAGCGGAAGCACCAAACGAACGGCGTGGGGCTGGTCGTCCGAGCATTGGGAGCCCGCCTGCGCGCAGTAGACGTTGGCCGAGGCGGTCGCGCCCAGGTAGGAAGCGCTGACCGTGTAATAATTTTTGATGTACTGCGCGCTCATCACCTGGTCGAGCAGTCTGGCCGCAATCGCGCCGTTCTCGTCGGTAAGTTTCGAGACGGAGCCGTCGAACAGGTGGTAGTCGAACTGCTGGTAGCTTATGGTCACGGTCGCGTGATAGACCGGCCTGCCAGCTGGGTCGACGACAAAAACCTTCACGTCCTCGTACCACTCCGCGCCCGCGACGGAAACAAGAAGCAAAAAAACAAACGCAAACGTGGCGGGCAGTTTCGCATTGGCCATTCTCGCACCGAATTATTTAGAAAAAGTGTTTATTAAATGTGCTACCCCTGGCGCTGCCCGGCCTATTCCGCCCTCAACTCCGAGCCGATGACGATTTTGTGCGCGACGGTTTCGTTCGCGTTTATCTCGAGAACGTACCTCGCGCTCTGTCTCGGGGTGTAGACGGAGCATTCGCCGACGCACGGGGGCGCGCCCGCGAAGATGTCGACCACGCGGAAGTTCGAGTCCAGGAAGATTATGTCGATGGGGAAGCGCATGTTCTCCATCCAGAAGGGGTACGCGCCCTCGCGCCCGAAGATGAACAACATGCCGCACTCGTAGCACAGGCTCGAGCGGTTCATAAGGCCCAGCGCGCGCGCCTCGTCCGTGTCGGCGATCTCAACGGAAACCGGCACGCCGTCCGGAAGGATTATTCTTGAAATTTTATTCGCTGGCGCGGATGGCTTGTTTCCAACGCACGCAAACAGCAACA
>CAZWEI010000051.1:0-7739 GCA_964632135.1 Microcaldota archaeon | reverse complement strand
GCGGAGCCCCCCTGCGGGTCGGATCCCATCCCCCGCACTTCCCTTTGAAATATGTTGAAAATGGTGGAAAGATGAAAAGAGGCCCGGAAAGCGAGGAGACGAGAAGCCTCGTCGTGTTCATGGAGAAGAGCGCGAAGAGAAGCGGCGCGCCCATATGGAAAGCGGTAGCCTCGAGGCTGGGCAAGCCGAGGCGGGCGCGGCCTGCGGTCAACCTGAGCAAGATAAACAGGCACGCGAAGGAGGGCGAGATGGTTCTCGTTCCTGGGAAGGTGCTCGGCTCAGGTGAAATTACGCGCGCAATCACGATAGGCGCGGCGTACTTCTCCTCAAGCGCGCTCGCGAAAATAAAAAATGCGGGAGGAAAGGCGGTCTCGCTTCAGGAACTCGTGGGGCTCGCGCCAAAGGGCACGAACGTCCGCATCATGGTTTAATATCGTTGGGGTTGTGATTTTATGGCTCAGGCTCAAAACACGGTTGTGATCGACGGCAAGAACCTCATACTCGGGAGGCTGGGCGCGATCGTAGCGAAGAAACTTCTCGCAGGCGAGCAGGTAGTGGTGCTGAACGCGGAGTACCTCGCGATTTCAGGGGACAAGAAATACATCGAGGAAAGATACCAGAAGAGGCGATGGGCGGTCAACAAGGCGAACCCAGAGCACTCGCCCCACTGGCCGCGAAGGCCCGACCTTCTCGTGAAGCGCGTCATCAGGGGGATGCTTCCGTTCGACAGCTCGCACGGGAGAAAAGCGTTTAAAAACCTCAGGGTTTATATGGGTATTCCGGCGGAGTTCGCGAACGCGCAGAAGGCCGACCTCGGGATAAAGAGCGCGGACGCGCTCAACACGCGCTACACGCTCATCGGCGAACTGTGCGAGAGGCTGGGATACGCGGTGCACGAGAGGTACCGAGGATAAATTTATAGAAGAAGGTGTCGTTTATGGCAGGTGCAAGAAAACCGAAAAAAGAGCAGGCTCACGTGCCTTCGCATGCGCACGGCGAGAAAAAGCCGCACGCGCCCACGAAGAAGAAGGAGAGACCGCGCGTAGTAGAGACAAGGGGCAAGAGGAAGGAGAGCGTTGCGCGCGCATCCGTAAAGCAGGGCACGGGCAGGCTTTACATAAACGACCGCAGCATTGAATCCATCGACCAGCCGTACATCCGCGAGATAATAACCGAGCCTCTCGCCCTCGCAGGCGATGCCGCGAAGACGCTCGACATCGACGTGAGCGTTTTCGGCGGGGGGACGATGGGGCAGGCGCAGGCAGTCCGAACGGCGATTGCGCGCGGGCTCGTGGAATTCATGCACAACGAGGAATTGAAGAAACTCATGATTGAGCGCGACAGGCACATGATAGTTGAGGACTCGCGCAGGGTTGAGCCCAAGAAGTACAAGGGGCCGAAGGCGCGCGCGCGATACCAGAAATCATACCGTTAAATTTGGCGGTTGGATTGGAAATGGTGATTGAAAATGATGCCCGTAAGATGTTTCACGTGCGGCGCGGTCGTCGCCGACAAGTCTGAGGAATACGCGGAGATGCTGAAAAAAGGCCTCTCGCCCGCGGACGCGCTCGACAAACTCGGCGTGAAAAGATACTGCTGCAGGAGGATGTTCCTGAGCCACGTGGATATCGTTGAAGACATAATAAAATACGGGAAGTTTTAGAACTTGGAAATTTAGAAAAAATCATATTGCGGGGCCGTGTGCTAGCTTGGTATGCTTCCGGCTTGGGGTCTTTCGCGCGCGCGAGCGCGTGAGAGATGAAATGCCGGCGACCCGAGTGAACTTTTTTCTTTCTTTGGAAAAGAAAGAAAAAACTTCAATGAAAAAAGAAAGAAAATAAGAAAGAAATAAATAGCAACAATTGGGAATTCAAAGCCGGCACGTCCGGGGGAAAAACTGGAAGGCGGTTCCGCTCTCGGCGGCCCCATATATTGCATGCTCGCAAACGGGGAGACAAACAGGAGGTAAAACAATGACGGATTTGCTTGTGCAGCAGGAAAAGTATCTTGAAGCAGGCATTCACATAGGCACGAAGATAAAGACGCCTGACATGAACACGTTCATCTACAAGGCGCGCCAGGACAAGTTGTACGTCCTCGACCTCAAGAAGGTCGATGATAGGCTGAGGTTCGCCGCGAAACTCATCTCGCGCTACGATCCATCAACAATTCTCGTTGTCGCCTCGCGCGCATACGCGGCGAACGCCGCGAGCAAGTTCGCGAGCCTCGTCGGCTGCAAGATTATCGTCGGGCGCTTCATCCCCGGGGTTTTCACGAACCCGGCCCGCCCCGACTTCACGGAGCCGAAACTCATTTTCGTTTGCGACCCGAAGGGCGAGAGGCAGGCGATCCGCGAGGCGTCCCACGTGGGCGTTCCCGTAATCGCGCTCTGCGACACCGACAACTCCACAAAATTCGTCGACTGGATAATCCCGTGCAACAACAAGGGAAAGAAATCGCTAGCGCTCATATTCTACCTCCTCACGCGCGAAACCATGAAGGCGCGCGGGCTCATCGCGAGCAACGAGGAGTTCAAGATACCGCTCGAGGAGTTCGAGGAGATGACGGCAGAGCCTGGCGAGGGAGCCGAAGGCTCCGAGGGAGAGGAAACGGCGCCTGCTGCGCCTGGCGAGCCTGCCCCAAAAACAGTTGGCGAGGGCATTGCGCGCGAGAAAAATGAGAAAGAGGATGCGGATTCTGGCGCGCCGGACGCTCCAGAGCCGCCTGCGCCTGCCTGACCCCGAGACCGCCAACACCGCTAACCTAACCGCCGCTAGCCTTCTGTATGCACGTGTTCTTTATCGAATCCTCGCTTATGCTGTCGCACAGTTCAGGCTTCTTCTGCGCTATGGCGACGGTGTTGTAGCACCTGTCCTTCCAGTACTGCTCGACTATGTTCTCGCACACTATCGGATAGAACTCGTACTCGCCTGAGAGTATTATCTTCTTGTAGCAGAAGTCGCTCCTCAGGTAATCGCTCTCCACGTAACTGCAGAACAGCGGGTTGCTCCTCGCCTTCGCCAAATCTATCCTGCACACGTCCCGCTTCTCGGTCGCCACTATGTTTGCGCACGCGAGCACGTTCGTGTTGCTGAGCGCGACCAGGGCATAGCACGCGTCCCTGTCGAACTCGTTCACGCACTGGGCGCACAGGGAAGGCTGGTTGAGCGCGACGGCGAGGCGCTGGTAGCACTCGTTTATGTACAGCGCGTTCACCGCGTAGACGCACGCCGTGGGGTCGTTCATCTCCTGCGCGAACTTCAGGTAGCACGCGTCCCTCGTCGCGTTGTACTCCACCGGTATCGGGTCGCACTCGTGCACCCAGTTCCTCACGACCGCGTAGCACGCGTACCTATGGCTTTCAGAGAGTATGCTCTCGCACGCGCCCCTGCTCGTCTTGTTCTCCGCGTACGCGAAATAGCACTCGTCAACATTTCCGCTGTCAGCGCACAGGCTCGCGTTATTGTTGAGGAGCGCGAGGCACACCGTTTGGTTATACTTTTCGGTTATCTCGTCGCACGGGGTCTTCACCCTGAAGAACTCCCTGCACTCTGCCTTCAAACTTTCATTCAATATGCCACCGCACAAAAGGGATGAATTTTTCTTTTTCGCCGCATCAAAATAGCACGCGTCCTTATACGCGGCCTCGCTCATGCTCTCGCACAGGAACGGGTCGCCCATCGCGAAATTGTAAATGCACCTGTCCTTCACGCTCGCGTTGACGATTTTCTCGCACGCGGCCACGCTCTTGTTCGCGCTCTCATCCAAATAGCACAAATCCCGCGCGAGCCCCTCAAGCGCCTCGCATCCGCCGACAACCGGCGTCCCGTCGGTCTGGTTCGTCACGTTAGGAAAAACCGGCGGCTTCACTGGCGGCTTCGCGCCCCCGCCTCCCCAGCCGAAAATGAGGAAATACGCGAGCGCGAGCACCACTAGCACAACCAGCGCGCCCGCGAGCAGCAGAACCAGTTTTACCCCCTGCTTCGCCATCACTATCACGCTTTTATTAAAGTTCAGCTTACCCTCTTAATTTCATACGCCCTCTCGCGAAGGCGTCAACAATACCTCGTCTCATCATCTCTAGACTATTAGTGCATTCATATAAAAATGTTTGGATTTCGCAGGAATAGAAAACAGAAATTACTTTCCGCCCCCAACGAGCGACCAATTTGCGCTTAGGCGCAAATGGATTCGCAAGTTCGAACCTGCGAAATATTCGCAGCGACCAATTTGTCTCAAAGGACAAATGGTCCATTCGCGCGGAGCGCGAATTGGAAGCTGCGAATGGTCCATTTTTCGCTTCCGCGAAAAATTGGAGGCGAGGTATTTTGCTACCGAAAGCCATTCATATGTCATTTGAACAATATGTTCAAGTGATAAAAATGATGCTCGCCCCCTGTGAAGTATGCATTACTAATGCAAAGATTTATATATTAGTAATGCACAGTCTAAAGTCATGATGCTGAAAGAGACGCTGAGAAGCGTAGTCAAAACGCAGACTGAAGAGCTTGCCGCGTCCGAATACGGCACGGAGCGCGAGATGATAAATGAGATGGACCTGACGCTTCCGTTTGCGATAGTCATATCCGGCATAAGAAGATGCGGCAAAAGCACTTTATTGCGCCAAATAATGAGGAAGACAGGCAACCCCTATTACTTCAATTTTGAGGACCCGCGGGCGACTGGCTTCGAAGTTGGCGATTTCCAGAAGCTGGACGAGATTTTCAGGGAAGAAAAAGGAAGAAGCGATTTCTATTTCTTCGACGAAATTCAAAACGTTGAGGGATGGGAGCTTTTCGTCAGGGCAATGCTCGACAAGAAGAAGCATTTTCTGATAACCGGCTCGAACGCTTCGCTCCTTAGCAAGGAGCTGGGGACCCGGCTTACTGGAAGGCACCTGAGGCACGAGCTTTTCCCGTTTTCCTATAGTGAGTTCCTGAGCTTTACCTCAAAGAAAGCAGGGGCGGAATCCTTTGGGGAATATCTGCGGAAGGGAGGGTTCCCGGAATACCTCAGGTACGGAAGAAGCGAGATTCTGCAAGAGCTTTTCAACGACATAATAACAAGGGACATTGTCGTCAGGCATAAGTTGCGGAGCGCGAAAACAATAAAGGAGATGGCGCTCTACCTCATTACGAATACCGGCAATGAGTTCTCCTACAACGGCCTGGCAAAAACCTTCGGTCTTGGCTCGACCAACAGCGCGGTTTCCTTCGTCTCCTACCTGGAGGACAGCTATCTCCTTTTCACGGTTCCGAAATTCGATTACTCGCTGAAAAAGCAGTCGGTTAACCGGAAAAAGGCTTACTCCGTGGACAACGGCCTGTCGGCTGCAAATTCGGTTTCATTTTCCTCGGACAGGGGGAGGGCGCTTGAGAACCAGGTGTTTCTGGACCTCATGAGGAAAGGAAAGGAGACCTACTACTTCAGGGACAGGGGGGAATGCGATTTCGTGGTCAGGCAGAAGAGCAGGATAACGGAGGCAATCCAGGTGTGCTACGAGCTGAACGAGGACAACCGAGCGAGGGAGGTCGGCGGGCTGGTCGAGGCGTTGGAGAGATTTAGTCTTGGGAAGGGATTAATACTGACTTACGATCAGGAGGACGAGCTGAAAGAAGCCGGCAAAAGGATAAAGGTCCAGCCGGTCTGGAAATGGTCATTATCGCGTTCCCCTTCTCGTTAATTCGGGCGCTGCGACTAAGCCCATGCCTTGTTATAACATGATAATACAAAGTTTTCGGCGTCTTCCCTCCGAAAAGTTTCTATTTCCCGCCCACCACGAGCGTTTAACACAATATTTTAAAACTTCAGGTAAAACTCTAATCATGCAAAAGCAGGTATGTCTCGATACGTCCATTCTAATCTCGCTTCTGGAGTCCGACTGGAGAAGCCCAATTACGGCCCTGCGACTAGACGAGATATCGCGCAACCCCACCTACGTCATAGTTTCGGCAGACGTAGTGCAATACGAGCTGGGTTATAACCCGCGTTTTGCGGCTCGTCTAAAACCTATCTACGAGCGATACGTCCGTCGTACTTATCCCTCACACGCCAGCGCTATAAACGTATCGAAAGAATATATGCGCGAGGTTTTTGAAAGAACGGACGTAAAACTTCCAAGAGCCGATGCCGCCCTCTTGGCTCTGTCCTCGCTGAATAGTCTGGATGTTCTTCTAACCTGGAATTTTGAACATCTCGACAACGCGCAGGTAATCTCGATTATAAAAGAATTAAACTCGAAGAAAAAGCTCAGCACGCCTTTTGTCACGAATCCGAAAGACTTCATCCCTTAGTTTTCAGCTTCCCCTCTAATTTATCCATAACGCTATCGGATATCTCCTCTTCATGGTCGAAGTACCACTGAAGCGGGGAAAAACCATTTGCTATGGCTAATATTAATTCATCAACTTCGCGGGTTTTCATTCTTGTTTGTTCTGCCTTCGCGTTTTCCATATCCCCCACGCTATTGTTCTTCCTTCCAAGGTTTAAAATTGTTTCGCCCCTCACTTCCCGCCTCCCACTAGCGAGGAGAGGTATTTCTTTCGGAGCGCGGGTGAGGAAAGCATCTTCGACTTCTCGAGTTTTTCCTTTATCTCCTCAATGAGCGGCTTGCAGAGCGCGCAGTATTTCGGGTAGGGATTCTCGAAGCTCTCGTTCAGAACAGTTGCGGCGTTCAGCCCGCTGCGGAGCGCGAAACTTATGCCCTCGCCAGTGCTCGGGCTTATGAGCCCTGCTGATTCACCCACCAGCAGAATATCCTCCCTCCCAAGCAGAATCTCGCTCTCGTGCCTGGGCCTGAGAATGAGCGACGCCTCGACCCTTTTCGCGGTTTCTATGCCCGTCTTCTCCCTCACTTTCTTCTTGAACATTTCAAACTTTTTCTCGGCATTCTGGATTTCGATTGCAGAGCCGACTATCGTTGACGAACGCTTCGGTATTATCCACGAATAGAAATCAGTAATCGAATTATCCAATATGAACGAGGCATATTGGTCCTGCCTCTCGACCTCCGCGCGCTCCTGAATCGCAAGGTATTGGCTCAACCCAAGGAACGGATTAAGTTTTCTCCTCACGAACGCCGTGGGCCCGTCCGCGCCCACAAGGAATTTCGCCCTAATCGTTTTCTTCTCGTCGCCCTTGACCGTTATCTCCAAACCCTCTTTCTCCTTCCGAAAATCCAGCAGCCTCGTTTCCGATATGAAATCCACGCGGCTCTGCTTCATGAGGTCGAACATCCACGCGTCGAACCTCTCGCGCGACACGTTGAGGAACTTTCGCTTCGTTTCCACGACCTCGTGGTTGTCCCAGTCCACGTACCTCAAGTCAAGCTCCTTCGGGGTCGTAAATATGAACGCTGGCGGGTCCATCTTCTCGATTATGCGCCTCGTCTCCTCGACGAGCATGCCCCCGCAGGGCTTTGTGCGCGGGAATTCCGCGCGGTCCAGCACGAGCACCTCGTACTCGCTGGAAAGGTGGCGCGCGGTGAAGCAGCCAGAGGGCCCCGCGCCCACTATCACGATGTCGTAGGAATCCTTTATTTCGGAGGTTGTTAATTCCTGCATAGGTATCAAACGTTAATTTACCTCTTTAAATAGATAAAACTTTCCATCAAGCGGCGAACAGCGAAAAACCCACGCAAAAGATTATAAGGCGGTTTTGCGCACGTATCCCACATGCAAGAGATAGCGATATTCATAATGTCAATAATAACCTCTTTCATCTCGGTTATGCTTGGAATC
>CAZWEI010000050.1:0-7967 GCA_964632135.1 Microcaldota archaeon | reverse complement strand
CATAAGGTATTCCATTGCAGCCTGACCGCGATGATCCCTCATCCAACCACCTCTCGTGATAAACATTACCCGCAGTGTGTTAGTATCGCGTCCACCCTATTTAAATATTTCATCAGCCTAGCCGGCGCGCGCATACAGAAAATCGCTCCAATTCGCCCATCCGGCGCGCAGTTTCTCGTTTTTTCCTGAGAGTATTTTCAGAATTTCCGCGAGCGTGCGTTTGATGGGTTTGCCCGCATCCACCTCGTAAATTTTCGCTTTTCTGTTGTTTTTGGGCGCGACCTGCGTAGCATAATCGAGCGCCTCTGCCAGCACGTTTTCATTTATTTTTTCATTGGGATAGCCGCGCGCCTTCAATCTTCGCTCTAGAATTTCAGGGTGCGCGCGCGTGATGATGATGAAATCGCACGCGAGAGGGAATTCGCACAGCAAATGACCCTCCAAAATAAAATCACGCCCGCTCGCGCGCGCCGAACGGATAACCCGCCCGAGCTCGCGCTTCAACTCTTTCATTTTAACAATTTTCGTCCCAAACTTATCTTTTCCTTTCCACAATTTTTTTTCATTCACAATATCGTTCGCCGCGATTAACTGACATTTTAATTTTCTCGCGAGCGCGGCGGCGAGCGCGCTCTTTCCCGTGCCCGGAACACCTGTGAGAACAATAATCATGTATTTATATTTATCAGGCGAGTTTTTATTCGTTGTGAGATTGCGTTTGAATGGTGAGTTTGTGCGTTATCCTGTTGTCGCTGGGGCGTTCTACACTTCGGATAAGACTTCGCTTGAGCGCGAGCTCGATGGATATTTGAAGGGCGCGAAAATGGGCGCGAGGAAGGATGCGCGCGGAATTGTCGCGGGTGTCGCGCCACACGCGGGCTATATGTATTCCGGCTGGGTCGCGGGCTTCACTTACGCGCGCATCGCAGAGGAGTACGCGAGCCCGCCCACGTTCGTGCTCGTGGGACCGAACCACACCGGCGAGGGCTCTGGCATTGCGCTTTCTCTTCAGGACTGGGTCACGCCGCTCGGCGAGGTTAGAAATGATAAGGAGCTGGCGCGCGCAATACAGAAAAATTCAAATTTAATTGATTTCGACGAGACTGCGCATCTCCATGAGCACAGCGTCGAGGTACAACTGCCTTTTCTCCAGCGCACATACAAGAATTTCAATTTCGTGCCGATTTGCATGATGATGCAGGATGCCGAGACTGCAGAGGATGTGGGGCGCGCGGTCGCGAAGGCTGCGCGCGAACTCAAACGTGATGTTGTGTTGATTGCGAGTTCTGATTTCACTCATTATGAAAGCGCGGCGTCAGCGAACAAGAAAGATAAACTTGCCCTCGCGGCGATTGAGAAAATGGATGTTCGCGCTTTTCTTGAGACTGTTGGGCGCGAGAGAATCTCGGCGTGCGGCTACGCGCCCATAGGCGCTGCAATCGTGTACGCGAAGGAGATGGGCGCGAAAAAGGCGAGCGTGGAAAAGTACGCTAATTCAGGGGACATCACGCACGACTACGCGCAGGTAGTGGGATACGCAAGCGTCGTTTTCAGAAAATAAATTGTGGAATGGGCGAGTGATTCGATGAAAAGAAGCGTGACAAAGTGCGTGATATTCGACCTTGACAACACGCTGATTGACAGTTTCGAGGTTCATTTCAGGTCGTACAGGAGAATACTAGAGGAGTTCGGGGTGCGCGTGAGGAAAAAGGATTTCGCATCGAGGTACGGGATGAGGCTGCGCGAGATAGCCGCGTCCATGCTTCCGCCAGAATATCACGATAAGATAGGCTACGTGGTGAAAAAGAAGAAGAAAATGTTCGAGCGCGACGTTAAAAAAGTGAAACTTTTTCCTGACACGAGGAGGACGCTTTCCGCGCTCCGCAAAAAAGGCTTCAGGCTCGGCATCGCCTCATCTGCCAACTCGCGCACCGTTAGGAAGATTATGCGCATGTTCAAAATGAACGGGTATTTTGATTTCATCGTGGGCGGGAACGACGTGAAGAAGGGGAAGCCCGCGCCTGACGTGTTATTTGAGGCTGCGAGAAGATATTGCGCGCGGGATATGCGCGGGGCTCGTGAGGGCGCGCGGGATATGCGCGCGTGTGTCAGTGAATGTGTTTACATTGGCGATACTCCTCTAGACGCGCAGGCTGCGCGCGGCGCGAGGATGAAATTCATCGGGGTCGCGACAGGAATCCACACGAGGAAACAGCTCGCGAAATTCGGGGACAGGGTTGTGAAAAAGTTGGGCGATGTAATTTCGATGCTAGATCATCCGACCGTTTGAAACTACGTTTATACCGCAGTCGATTCCCTGAAAAACCAGCGCGGAGTACACGTCAACCATTGGTTTCATGTGTGGTTGTGTTGCATCAACAAGCACCAGATCCGCTTTCTTTCCAACTTCGATTGAGCCGATTTCTTTCTCGAGCCCGAGTGCGCGCGCGCCATCTATCGTTGCCATTTCGAGAGCTTTTTGTGGAGTGATTACATCTGAGCGCAAACCGTGCACAAGAACAAGCGGCTTGAGGTCGGTGAGAATGCTCACGTGAGAATTTGCGTTCGCGTCATCCGTACCCAAACCAACAGAGACGCCAGTCCTGATGAGTTCTGGAATCGGCGCAATTCCATCTCTTAAAAACAAATTTGTGGAGAAGTTGTGCGCGACCTTCGCGCCTCGCTCGGATATGAGTGAAATTTCTTTCCTTGAGATGTGCGTGCAGTGGGCGAGCAGGGTGCGTGTGGAAAGAAAGCCAAGCAAGTTTAGGTATTCGATTGTCGGCAGACCGTTAATGCGCGAGTCCTGCAAGACCTCGGAACAATGTGTGGAAACTATCGTATTAAATTCTTGGGCTAGAGCAAACGCGCCTTTAAGACCTTTGGGAGAAACGAGGTTTGGCTCAGCGGGGAATGGAATAACCGAAACGCGCGAGCCGGGCGTATTGAAGCGCTTCATCAATGAGCGCGTGGAAGAAAGAGCCTTATGAGTGTCCTCGACAGCACCCTCAAACGAGGCTCGGAAGTTTGGTTCGAGACCACGCTCAGTAAAAAATCTCTTGTTCGGGACAGTATCGAAGAAAGAGCGACCGTAAAGAACGCGCATATGAGTTTTAGAAAATTCCTCCAGGCAAGCGCGGACAATCCCGGAGCGGCGGCCCGCGTCAGTGGAATCCAGCACGGTCGTTATTCCAGCGCGCAGGCAGTTCTCAGCGAAAAGCCGGATTCCCTCGCGCGCCTGCGGCACACGAAGTTTATTTTGAAGCGGAAAAAGACGTTTGAAAAGCCAGGGGTAAAGCGAGAGCCTTTCGTATTTCCGCCCGCGCCATAGGATATGCAGACCATGGGAATGAACGTTGATGAAGCCGGGCAGAATTATTTTTCCAGAGGCGTCGATTTTTTCAGATGCGGGAAATAGTTTTGACCTGCCGACATAGGCAATCCTTCCGTTTTCTACGCCAACATCGCCGCGAAAAACGCGGCGCGCTTTGTCCATTGTGACAATCAAGCCGTTTTTTATCAGAATGTCCATGGTCTCAAACCTCTTTCAAATGGCGGAGAAGCCCGAGCTCGAGCGCGAGGAAATCCTTTGATTTCTTTAGATGGGGCAGGCGTGGCCGCGGAATGGAATTCGAGAATTTTTTCTTCACAGAGCCGGGCGAGCGGGAGAGCACATAAATACAATCGCTCAGGAAAACAGCCTCCTCCAAATTGTGCGTGACGAGCAGGGCGGTGCAGTTTTTCTCCTCGAGAACGCGCTGCAGAAGGACCTGCGAGTCCTCGCGCGTCTTCGCGTCCAGAGAGGCGAAAGGTTCATCAAGCAGCAGGACAGAGGGCTCTGAGGCAAGCGCACGAGCGAGTGATGCTCGTTGTTTCATACCAAGAGAAACGTCCCGGGGGTAGAAAGAGGCGAACTCGCGTAATCCCACAAGCTGCAACAGCGAGAGGGCTTCCTGCTCCCTCTCTTTCTCTGGGCGGTCCTGGAGCACGAACTCGACATTCTGCCGAAGAGAAAGCCACGGAAACAGCGAGTCCTCCTGAAAAACGACGCTCGCCTTCTTTCCTTTGAGAAGGACCTCTCCGGAGGTCGGGGGGAGCAGGCCGGCTATTATGCGCACGAGGGTTGTCTTGCCGCATCCGCTCGGTCCCACCAGGCAGGCGAACTCGCCTTTTCGCACGCTGAGGCTCACGTCCCTCAGTGCCTCTAGGGTGGGGGATTCGAACACATGGGTTATGCGCTGAACCTCAAGCTGTGCCACCTAGACCCCTCCGCGCTTTGTCAGTCCATGGAAACAGGTGAGCGAACCACGCGCGCAGACCAAAGTCAAAGCAAAAACCAATGAGCGCGATTAGCAGAATCTCAGCGAAAAGGAATTCCGTCTGCAGGAACCTCTGGGAGAGCACGAGACGGTGCCCGATTCCCGAGGTCGCGGCAACGAGTTCCGCTACTATCACGAGCGCCCACGCACCCCCCAACTCAATGCGGCAGATGTCAAATAATTCAGGGGAGACTGACGGAAAAACCACCCTAGAAACTGTCTGCAATTTGCTCAAACCAAGGGCGTGCGCCGTATCCAAATGTTTTTTCTCAACCGAGGCTACTGCGCGCGCAGTATACAGCACTATGAACGGAATCGTGCCAGCGAGAATGATGAAAACTTTCTGCGCATCTCCAATCCCGAGCCAGACAATTGATAGAGGGATGTACGCGACTGCAGGAACGTATCTGAGCAGATCAACAGAGCCACCGAAAGTTTTTCCGAACATCGGAAAAAGCGATAAGGCAAAGCCAAACGGTATTCCTAGAATTACTGCAAGCAAGAAACCGGCAAGCACGCGCGAGAGTGAAATTAAGAAATCGGATAGAATGCCCTTCTCAAACAGCAGGGTTGAAAGAGCTGAGAGAGTATCCGGCGGAGACGGCAGGAAAAGGGGGTTCACTGCTCTGAGAGATGAAATTAAAGCCCATAGTAGGAAAATGAACGACAGCCCAAACAAGCGAAGGGAGATGAGTTGGAAATCAACTCGCACACCCACCACCAATTTCCAGAGCCAGTTTTGAATTTACCATAGCGGAGGCATCAACCTGGCTCGGCGTTAGTCCGTCCTCGGAAGCGATTTCCGAGAGCATTTTTGTTGTTTCCAGCGCCTGCCCGCTGCTGAAAAATTCAGAATGCTCAGACGCATTGTTCCACTCAAGCCCAGAAATCATATCCGCAAACTCCTCAGGAGTAAGATCGTAGTATTTCGCCATAATCGTGTAGGATTCCTGCGGATGAGCGCGGATGTATTCGATTGCCTCGAGCCACGCGCAGGAAAACGCTTTGAGGTCGGCAGAGCGCGAGGAGACAACGCTTTTTGGGGCAGCGGCTACATCAACTATCACTCCTGGGGCATCTTTGGAAGACACCAACACGTGCCCTCCTGCGCGCTGTTTTGCCTTTGAAAGCCAGGGCTCCCAAGTGCCTGCTGCATCAATACTTCCACTAACAAAGGCGGCTCCCGCATCATCTGGAAATAAATCAACGAACTCCACGGAATCGCGGGAGATGTTCTCTTTTTTCATTAGATAGCGAAGAAGCATGTACGGAACTTCGCCCTTCTGCGCGCCCACGCGCTTTCCTTTCAAATCCTGAAGAGAAGTGATCTCCTGAGAAGCAATCACGCCGTCTGCTCCCGCAGACTCATCGAGCTGAAGGAAAAACTGTAGTGGAACTCCGCTTCCAACATCCACTATTGCCATGTCTATTGTTTCAAGAGTAACATCAGCCTTTCCAGTAGCGAGCAGGGCCCTGCGCTCTGAGGCATGCTCAACGCGGGTTATCTCCACCTCCAAACCCCTCTTAGCGAAAAAGCCTTTTTCTTTAGCGAGATATAGCGGAGCATCACCAACCCAGGTCTGATGAATCACTCGAAGAGGTTGTTTTCCACCTGTGCTAGAAGCAGACTGATAAAAAAAGACTGCTACGATAACGATTACCACCAAAGCTGCTGCAAATGCTAGTTTTGATTTATCAGCCATCCAAACCACCTCGCTACTAATTGGCGCGTTTTTTGTTTTTCTATAATTGTCGTATAGTTTACGACAACAATAGAAAGGATTATAAGGAGAGGGCGAGTAAGCCAATCATGAGCACGAAGGAGGAGGAAGCACTTGGGGAGCTTGGCTTGACGAAGAATGAGGCGACAGTTTATCTCACGCTGCTCAGGGTAGGCGCGAGCCCAGTTAGCTCAATTGCAGAGCACTCGGGGATGTACAGGCCTTATGTTTATGACACGCTGAAGAGGCTGTTGGAAAAGGGGCTTGCGAGCTATGTGAAAAAAGAAGGGATGAAGTACTACTCCGCAGCGAAGCCTATCGAGCTCAAGAATCTGCTGGATAGAAAGCAGGAAATTTTAGAGAACGCGTTGCCGAGCTTGCAGGCACTTTCCGAGGCAGCAAAAGAGGAAGCAGAGGTGCAGGTGTTCCAAGGAAGGAGAGTTGTGAGGATAATTGAAAAAGACATTCTGAAAACGCTTTTGGAAAAACGAGGAGAAAACCTCATTTGGGGGGTTGATGAAAGGAAGTTCATGCAAACGGATGAGGTGATTATGAGGCAGTTTTTTGAAACCATGAAAAGGCACAAACTTAAGGAGCGCGTGCTCGTGAAAGAGGGGGAGGAGTATCTGCCTGCCGAGAAAGCAACCACAACTTATCGATTTCTTCCAAAAGAATTTTTCAATCCGCAGCCGACATTTATTTACGGGGATAAAGTCGCAATCATCCTTTTTACAGAGCCGATGTATGGAATCGTGATTAGGAGTAAGAGGTTAGCAGAGACTTACAGAAAACAGTTTGATATGGTTTGGAAACACGCAAAGAAAAGCGGATAGCGCGCGAGGCGCTAGTAAACAACCTTCTCCATTCTGTCAGTTTTCAGCGCGCTCTTCAACTCGACCGCGATTCTTCTTCCCGTGCTCATGGGCGCCTCGAACATGTAGGGTGAGTACTGCGAGCCGAGCGGGTAGAGGTTCGTGCCCGCGACTATGCGCGCGGAAATCTCGAACGCCGTGAATTTGAGGTTCTCGTCGCAAACCGTTTCTATGCAGAACGGGCCTGGAATTCCCCCGAATAATTTTATTGAAGTTTCCACCGCGCTTTTCCCCATTTTGAAAACGTCGTGGAGAAGGGACTCGCGGAGGACGAGCGGGAGGTTGCCCGCAACTGTGAAGGATGGGCGCGGGGTGATGCCTGACGCCATCGGCCTGTAGATTTCGTCGATGTTTGTCTCGAACCTCTTGTCAATGCTCATGAGCTCGAGCCTTCCATCGCCTGCCTTGAAGCCGTCGGCGCTAAGCGGAGAGTAGAAGTAATGCGGATAGAAGCGGACGCCGATTACGTATTCCTGGATTATCGCGCGCCTCACGTCGTCCTCCGTGATTGCGCAAGCCTTCAGTGCCCCGTTGATTTTTTTGTGGAAATCCTTCTCGTCCTGCACGAGAAGGTAGCCCTTTCCCCCGCGCGCGCCTGGGAACTTCACGATGCACACGCAGTCTATTTTTTCAGGAGTTAGAGTGCGCGGAAGCCTCATCCCTGACTGCCTCATCCACTCGAGCATCTTCGCGCGGTCGCGCTCCCATTCCAAACATCTCCTGTTCCCGAAAATAGGAATCGCCAAATCAAGAAGGGAAGCACCGAGATATTCCACGAGCGAGCCGTGCGGGATGAGGATGGCGTTCTCTGAGGCGAGTTTCTCGCAGAGTTTCGGGAGTTCCGAGAATTTTTCAAGCGTGAGGTATTCATCAGGACGCGCAAGAGGAAACGCATCGTAAGTGCCCCTGTTCTCGCGCTCGACAATCCCGATCGTGCGGAATCCTTCTTCTTTCGCGCCGTGGAAAATCTGCAACGAGGAGTGCGAGCAGAGCGTGGCTATGGCTATTTTTTTCTTGTCGTATTTTTTTAGCATCCCGTTTATTTCTTCTCGCGA
>CAZWEI010000049.1:0-8045 GCA_964632135.1 Microcaldota archaeon | reverse complement strand
TGAGCTCCACGCCTGCCTGAAGAAGCTCTGCGCGGAGAAACGGGAAGAACGGGGTTATGAAATTTCCTATCCCGAAGAAATGTTTGGAAGCCGACATCAGCATTTTTGGCGGAAGTATGCTGAATGGTATTTTCATTAGCAACGCACCTACGCGCATATGCAATTTATTTTTTCGGCGTCTTTGCTTTCGGAGTCGCTGGCACTGGCGCGGGTTTCTTCTCTGGTGCCGACTCTGGCTTCTGCTCCTTTTCCTGCTCCTTCACGGGCTCTGCGAGAGCGCCTGGCCTGAGAATCTCGCGCGGGTCCCCGTTGTCGGCGACGATCTGGTTCAGCCTGTCCTTGTGCCGATAGTAGAGCGCGACAACTCTTCCAACGTCCTCAACATTATAGATTTTGTGGGCGACCATGTAGTTCAGAACTCTTTTTTTCTCCTCAAGGTCCTGCAGCATCTCTTCTGACGTCAGACCGCTGAACATGAGCAGGTCGTTCATGAGCCTGATGTGCTCGCCCACCTTGTCCAGCGTGTCCTGGCGCGGGTTCCACTTGTAAATCTTGTTTACTATGACCATCTCCCCGCGCGAGACGAACTCCGCAACCTCGAATGTCCTGCGGATGCCCGTCCTCCTCTGCCTGTACTGAACGATTGTCAGATGGAGCGCGCCCAGCATATTTTCAGGAAGGCTGATTGGCGGGGACGTGAGACGGTTCTTGACCTGGTCCGCGTCATCAGCGTGAACGGTCGCATAAACGGCGTGCCCGGTATGCATAGCCTCGAATAACACTTCCGCCTCGCGCTGGCGGCGGACCTCGCCGAGAACGATTCGGTCAGGTCGCATACGCAGGGAGTTCACCATGAGGTCGAGCATCGTTATTTCACCTTTTCCCTCTGGGTTCGGCTGGCGCGTGACGAGCGGAGTCCAGTGGAGGTATTCTGGGAGATAAAGCTCGCGCGTATCCTCGATTGAGATGACGCGCTGGTTCGGTGGCGTGAAAACGAGAAGCGCGTTGAGTATTGAGGTTTTTCCAGAAGCGGTGCCGCCGCCGACGATGATGTTCAACTCGTACTGCAGGCAGAGCCACAGCAGCGCTGCAATATCGTAATTCAGCGTCTTGTACTGCGGGTCGAGAAGGCTTACGATAGTCCAGGGGGTCTTCGCGAACTTTCTTATAGTGATGCTGTTTCCCTTGCTGGAAATTGGGAACAGCGTGGCGTTGACGCGGTCGCCGCTCGTGAGGTGCGCGTCCAGGAGCGGGGAGAGGTTTGTTATCTGCCTGCCGACCTTTCTGCCGATGATTGAGGCGTAGTTCTGGATCTGCTCCTCGCTCTCGACCCATATGTTTGTCTTCAGCCATCCGTATTTTTTGTGGTAGATGTAAATCGGCTCGCGCGAGGAGTTGACGACTATCTCCTCAAGCTGGTCGTCCGCGAGAAGGAGTTCTATGTCGCCCAAGCCTATGAGCTCGTGCGCAAGCCTGCTGACGAGAATTTTTTTCTCCTCTTCGGTCGTGCCGATGAGCTCCTGCGTAACGAGCTCCTGCGCCTTGTCTATGAATTTTTTCCTGACGGTCTCGATTTCGCGCGGGTCGAGAATCTCGGATGTTTTTATGCTCACGCTGTCGATGATGCGCTCCTTGAGATAGCCCAAAACCTTCTCGGTCGACTTCTGGATTTTCGTCTGCTTCACGTCGTACGTGTTTATGTACTCCTCGTCCTTCTCGCTTATCGTGACCTCGGCAGGAACGCCCTCGCTTATCACGGTGTATTTGTCAAAAATTTTCATGATGATCGCCTCGCGAACAATCTCTTAATTCGTCCGAACGGGCTTAAAAGCGTATTGATTAGCGAGGGGTGCAGGGGCGCGGCGCCGGTTGGCTTTACGGCTTCCGTCGCGCTCTCGAACTCCCTCACCTTGTGCGCGAAATTGAAAACCCTGCCGCGCATCGTCTTCATCCCGATGTTGAACTTCTCGAGCGTCATCTCGAGCTCGTGCGCCTCCTTCATCAGGTACCGCAGGTCCTCGCCCGACGCGCCGCTCTCCTGCGACTTAACGGTGTCGAGAAGTTTTTCAGCGATGCCAAGGCGGCGGGATATCTCCTTCTCCATGAACTCCAGCGTCTCCTCGGAATCCTTCACCTCCATCTCAGCGTGCTTTATCGCCTCGCGCATGAGCTCGCACTCCTTCTTCGCCTTCACGAGCTCTATGCGCTCGACCACGGACTTCTTTGCCACGAGGTCGGCTGTCCCGGTGATGCTATAGCGGACTGACACGAGCCCGCTCTCCTCGAGAACGTTCAGGAGGCGCTCTATCTGCTCTGGCTTGATGGCAAGGGCCTTCGCGACCTCGTGTATGTTCGCGCGCTCCTTTGACTTCACGTATTCCACGACCCGGTCAATAATCGTCTCGATGTTTTCCCCAGAAACCTCGGCCTCCTCTAGTTCGCCAGCCTCCTCCTCTTCCTTTGGAAACGTAGTTTCCAAATTTTCGCGACGAAGTCGCGAATCCTCCTCCTTTTCATCTTTCTTCTCCGCGCGCTCCAATTTTTCGCTCGGCTTGGGTTTCTCTTCTCGTTTCTTTTTTTCCAATTCCTTCTCTTCCCGAATTTTTTCCTCTCGCTCCCTAGCCTCTCGTTCCTTTCTCTCTCGCTCCCGTTTCTCCCGCTCTTCTCTTTCCTTCGCATCTCGCTCTTTAACCTCTCGCGCTCTCTCCTCCCGCTCCCTTTCCTCGCGCGCCCTTGCCTCCCTCCTCCCCCGCTCCCCCCTCTCCATCGCCTCGAGCTCCTTTCTCTCGCGCTCCTCCCGTTCCTTCGCCTCTGATGGAGTTGGCTTTGGCTTTGCTGCGCTTGGCTTCCTGGGGATGAGCGCGCGGAGCGGTTTTTTTATCTTCGCCAAATATCCACCTTCAATTGAATTTCAATATCGCGGTTTAAAACCTTTCCCTTTTAACAGGGGGAACCTGCCAAGGTAACTCCATACCACGCCGCGTGCACGCAGTCGAGTTGCAGCCACGTGTAAGCGGATCCCGTCACGTCCCAGCCCGCGTATGTTATCGAGTCGAAGTAGTAGTGGTCGACAACCGAGGTGTTCTGCTTCACAATCAGGCCCACGACCGCGAGGCTCGGGAGATAGACGAAACTCTCCATCCCATTGCTCCCGTATTTCCCGCTCGGGGTGAGTCGTCCCTCCATCCTGTCAAGATACCCGGCGCCGTCCGTTGTTGGGCTGTAGTATCCGTTTGCGACGCCCTCGTCCAGGGAACTGCCTCCGTATATGTTGGTGGGCGCTGGGGCTATCTGCCTCCTCACGAAACCGTTCGTGTTCAGCGGGTAGACCGGATCTTCGAAGTCCACAAGCGAAACGTATATCGTTTCGTTGTACGCGCGCGTGATGTTCATCCCGCTCTTGTCTGTGATGTTCACAGAGAGACGCCCGGAAAACGCGAGCGTGAAGGGGTCTTTCTGCGAGATGTTCAGGTAATCGAACGAGATGTTCGTCCCGAAACCATACTTGTTCCCCAGACTTTCCACAGTGCTTATCCACGCGGGAAACGCGCTCGAGGAGGTGAGGTTCGGCTGGCTCCCGTAGATTGTCCCGTTCTTGATAAGCTCGACGAGCCGCAGATGCGCGTCGTCGAGCGCAACTCCGTTGGTGTCTATGTAGTCGACCGCCGCGTACAGCGACCTCTTCGCGCTTATCTCGAGCACGCGCGGGAAATCCAACCCAATCGAGTCCGCGAAGTTCCCCAACTCGATGGCGCGCACCGTTATGGCGCTCTGCCTCCCCTGCTCGGCGAGCGCGTCGAGATAATTGTACGCGTAGATGAGCAGAAGGGATACGAGCGCAATCGTCATCATTGAAAAGAACAAACCTGTCATCTGCATGGTTTCATCTCCATAAAAGCACGTTAAGGTTGACCGGCTGGCTCCTGTCGCCGGCGAGGACGCAGACGCGCTTCACGAAAATCACGTCGTCGGCGCCGGAAACGCCGGCAGTGTCGCTTCCGTACTCGAGCCTCGAGCCCGCGAGGTTGAGCGCGCCAGAAAACGGCAGACCGGTAGCATCAAATGTCCCGTTGATGTCGCTCGCGTAATACACGAACCCGTTCGAGTAGTGCCACATGCACGCGAGGCAGAGGCTCGAGTTGCCCCTGTCGGAAACGTAGATGCGGAGGTTCGCGGTCGCGCCTGAGACCGAGGTGTTGGCGTAGAACGCGCCAGTGGCGCCGTTGAACGTGATGTTCGCGCCCACGCTGGCGCTGAAGAAATTTCCGGTGGAGTTGACTGTTCCGTTCCTGCCCGCGCTCGCGTTCTGCCAGAGCATGCTGAAATTCTCGAGAAGCTTGCCGTCGCCCTCGTAAATCAGCGTCCCGCCCTCGTCCAGAAAATTTTTCAGCCGCGTGATGTTGACTCCGGAATCCGCGAGGCCCGGCTCCTCTATTATTATCGTGTTGTAGTTGGTCTGGTTTGCCGTCATGTTGTCGAACATCTCCGCGCGCGGGCCGCTGTAGAAGAAGCGCGCGTCCCCGGTGGCAGGAGGGCTTCCTGACTCGCGCCCAAGATAGAAATCCCACGCAAGACCCGAGTTGTTCAGCATGGGCACGAGTTCCTGCCTGTCAACCGAGTAATAGGCGACAGTGCTGCGCGCGACGCCGCTCGTGAGCGTGCTTCCGTTGGCGTCGGTGACCGAGAGGTGGAGGCTGTATGGGCCAGCGCCGAGAATCGCGCGCGCGGTCTCGTTCGTGAGCTGCTTGAGCCTGAGGAATTTCGTCGCGTTGAGCACGCGCGTCTTGTCGCACAATCCTATGCTGATTACGTTGCTCGCGTTCCAGTCCGCGGGATTGCCGCTAGTTCGCACGAGCAGGTCTGAAACCCTGAGCGCAATGAGCTGCATTTCAGTCCTCGCCTTTCCGCTCTCAACCTGGGACTCGAGCTGGGCCTGAAGCGCAAGTAGCGCGAGAAGTATGAATATGAAAACGGACAGCCCCAGGATGAAATCGATCGTGAAGAGCTGCCCCTTGCGCGCGTGCGCGCGTGCGCGGGATGTGTTTTTAGCCAACGCTTATCACTCCCCCAGAGTTTCTGATGACGTTACGCCCGCCGGCTATGGCGCCCGTGACGTTGCGCGCGAGCATCGAGCACTCGGCGCTCTCGCCGTCCCAGTCCAGATAAACGTGGTATTCCCCGGTGGTCACGGCGTATCCCGCGCCCCAGGAGAACGTTTCTTTCAGATAAAATTCGCGCGCATACCCGTCGCCCGTGAAAACCGCCAGGTTTATCTGCGATGCGATGGACTCGCAAAGGCTGTTGCCCTCGGTCTGCCGCCGCTCAAAGTCCAGCGAAGCCTCGCGATAGAACGCGAGAACAGTAAAGAGCGCGAGCACGACCATCATCGTCCCGATGATCGCGGCGATTTCCAGGGCGCTCTGCGCTTTTCCGTATGGCAACCAATCCCTCTGCTCATCCCTCGGTTATGTTCACGAGGCTGTCCACCGCGGTAACAGAAATCTTGTGCACGCCCGCGTGCGTTGAAAGCGTTCCGGTCAGGTCTGCGAGCGAGGTTTCGTAAACGTCCGTTGTCCCTGTGCCAGAACTTAGCACCATGAGAACTGTCTTTCCTGATATCGTGATGCTCTCCACGTTCTCCGGAAACTTCACGTAGACCGTTGTTTTCGCAGGCGTGCCCTGCACGTAAACCATGTCCGCCGCGCGCGCAATCTCCGAGACGGAGTTCTCGGCGTACGTGCTGCGCAGTTCCACGCCCATGGAAGCCATCGCGCTGTTCATGTAAAGCCACAGCGGAATCGCGAGCATGAGAAGAACGCCTATCATCATCAGGTATTCGGTCGCGGCCTGCGCCTTGAAACGTGCAACTGGGGGCATGAGCATCAGAAGTAGATTGTCAAAGGGTGTTTAAATGTTTTGCTGTGTGCCGTCTATTTTTTAATTTCCCCTATGTATTTCAGCACCTCGTCGCGCACGATTTTCCCGAATCCCTCGTTGAGTTTCATGCTCGCCGCTCCGTCGTGCCCGCCCCCGCTCTCGAGCGCGTTCGTCAGTTCCTCCTTTATGTGCGCGATGAGGCGGTTCGCGCTGAACCCGCGCTCAATCGCGAGTTGGTTCGCGCGTATTGAAATGTTCCTTCTTCCGTAGCCGATTGTCACGAGCGGCGCGCCCGTCTCCTCGCTGACATCATCGTGGATTTTCCCGCAGATTTTTCCCCTGCTCGGGAACTCGCCCTTTTTCGCAGTTGCGTCAAGGCGCACCAGGCACACCCTTATTCCGCCCGCGGTGTCCGTGATTTTCACGTTCTCCTTCGCGAGCTTGTTCGTGCTCTCGATGCGCTCGGTCGCCTGCGAGTACAAAAGATTGAAAAGCCTCTCGCTTCCAAGCACTTTTCCGTAGAATTCGAGCGTATGCTGGAATGTTTTATGCGCGCCTGCGAAATCCAGAACCAGCGCGCATTTTTTTTCCTTGTCGCCCGCCTCCTTATCGCTTATCAGCCTGCTCTTATCCCCGATGAGCGACGCCTTTTCCAACAATTCGATTTCCCGTGCATCAACATTTCCTATTTTTTTCGCTAGTTCGCACGCGAGAAAACCCGCCGCGTAATCCGACGAGCCGCCTTCAAAATTCCAGGGCGAGATACAGCGCGAGACGAATTTGCCCGCGTCCAGTTTTGTGGGGTGATGGTCGATTATAATCGTCTCGAACTCCGCGCTCTTCAAAGTTTCCAGCGCGCCCCTGCTCTCCTCGTTCGCGCCGAAATCCACGAGAATCACGAGCGGCTTTCCCCCCACAATTCTCATCGTGTTTATGTCCTTGAGCGCGTCCTCCTTCTCGTAAACCGCGGATGAATTCTGCTGCGCGCGGAAAAGCGAATACCTCGTATCAGCGCTGAAGTTCTCCCCGCGAAATAGCGCGCCTATGCTCTCGCTGAGCGCGAGCGCGCCCGCGATGCCGTCCGCATCCCCGTGGTGGCGGAGCAGAATCGGGCGCGCGGTGAGAACCGCCCCGCGAACAACGCGCGCAGCCTCGCGCAACTCGGATTCAATTTTTTTAGTTACCGCATCCTCGATCATAAATTTCGTTTCAAGAGGCTGGGCGCGCGCATCAATTGATTTTTTAATTTCATCGGAAACGCGCGCTGCCTGCGCCTTGTCGACTGATTTTATTTTGGATGCGAGAATTTGAAGCGCGCCGGATTGCTCCAATTTGCGCTTCGCGCAAATGGACCATTTGTCCCTTGGGACAAATTGGTCGCGCACCTTGCCGATAGCAATTATCACTTCATGTGGAGCGAATTCGCCGTCGCTTATTATTTCCACTCCGCCGGTTTCATCGCGGATGAAATAAACGAACGAGCCGCGCGCCTCCGAAATGCGGAATATCTCGCCTCTCACAGCGGCGGACGCACCAGCGCGGAGCTCTGAAATTTTCGTCAGTTCCATGGTTATAGATAGACGAAATAGTTTATTAATTGTTGGAGAGAGAGCGCTAAATCCACGGCTCGCAGCCCGCAGGGACGATGGTGGGCGTGCATCCAATCTCGCCGTAAGTGCCGGTCAGATTTCCGGTTATTATGTAGTTTCCTGAGGATGAGTAGTAGCACGACAGCGAGCACCAGCCGGATGTGCCGGTGCAGGAGGGAGATGAGGTTGAGTTTGTCGTCCCCTGCCCGCAGTCAACAGTGGCTGTTGAGGGCTGGTCGTCAAGGTTGGAGTATGTGACGTTTATCGTTGAATACCCTGGCGTGAGGAGCACAGGGGTCGCCGAAAGCCTGCAGTTCCCGCCTTCAACGTTTACTGGGATGGAGGGGCAGTTGCAGCTCGCAGAGCCAATCAGCGTCGCATCGAGCTTTTTCAACCCGCTCGCGGAGTAGTTGCAGGAAGCATTTATGTAGTTGCAGTTCGAGGTGCAGTTCGTGAGAAGAGTACTGTAATAGACTGCACCGCTCGGGCTTTTTTTGTAAACATATATTCTGTTGCCGTATGTAGAGGCGGAGAAGTAATCGATATTTTCAAGGAGGTCGTTTGGAACCGACCTCACTT
>CAZWEI010000048.1:0-8588 GCA_964632135.1 Microcaldota archaeon | reverse complement strand
ACCGGTTTCCGCGCTCATCGTGCTCGTGCTGATTTTGGTAAGGAAGGGCGCGCTGCTTTACACGCTCGCGCGCCTTTTGGAGTACGTAAAAATGAAACTCCAGAGAAAGTGAGTTGAGGAAATATATTTAATACAAGAAGGAGAGTATAAGTCGGTGAGATTATGGCTGCGAGGAACATTGAGGTCGCGAGGCTTGCCCGCGACGGGAGCCTGAGGATTCCGAAACCCGTGCTCGAGAGCGTGGGCGCGAGGGAAGGCAGTTATTTCGTGATAACCGAGAACCCGCAGTACGGCGAGATAGTGCTGCACGCGATAAACGACCCCGACAAGATGCTGTACGAGATAAAGGTGGAGATGAGGGACGTGCCCGGCTCGCTCGGGGCGTTCTGCAACCTCCTTGGAAACGCGAACGCGAACATAGAGAGCGTGACGCAGATGCCGAGCGGGAAGAACGCGAGCCTGATTTTCGTGGTGGATATGGGAACGGCGAAACTCCCGCGCGAAAAACTCATGGATATTTTAGCGAAGGCAAAGAACGCGCTCAAGGTTGAGATGAGGCCTCTGAGCCCGTGAGCGCGCTGCGCTTGATTGCTTATGCTTGTTGGTGGTTTGGTGAAGATACTTCTCGCAACGACATCGGTTCACGTGACGAAGCTCGCAACCAAATTTATTGAAACGGTGTGCGGGGACGCTTCGAGATGCCACGTGTTCGTGGTGAGCGTTTTCCCGACCGTTTTCAGCGCGGCCTCGACGCTCGCGCAGTCCTCGATTGCAGGGGAGGATATTAGGAGGGAATACGCCGAATGCCTGCGCGAGGCAGAGGGCGAGTTCTCATCGCGGGGCGCGAAAGTGGAGACGCATCTCCTCGAGGGAATCCCATCCATGGAAATTCTTTCGTTCGCGGAGAAGGAGAAAGCGGACCTGATTTTGATAGGCGGCGAGGCGCGAAGGACGTGGGAGAAGTTCATAGTCGGCAGCGTGGGCGACCAGGTCATAAAGAACGCGAAAGTGCCGGTTGTAGTGCTGCATTAGGAGCAAGAGAGGTATAAACTAGCACCCGACTTCGTTAGGAACGATATCCGAATTTGCGGTCGTATTTCTTATGGTCGAGAACTTCAAGGACTATGGCGTAGAGCTTGACACGGTCGCCTTCCAGCGTGTAAATCAAGCGCCAGTAGGAGTCGAGATTGAGCTTCCAGAGGTTGGTGACGCCGTACTTTGCTACGTATTCTTTAGGGATGAGACGTTTTGGAACGTGCTTGCCCGCTTCCGGAGACGCCATAAGCTTGGCAAGCCCCTTTTCAACAATTTCGAGCAGATAACGGGCTTCGCCGTTCCCTCTCCCCGCTTTCGCTCTGAGCTCGATGAACTCCTTGTTGAATTCGGAGCTGAGGCTAACCTCGTGCATACCTGACGCCTTCCTTCAGCAGCTTTTTGGCTGCCGGGTTTTCCGCGAGCACCCACATTATCCTGCCTTCCTTCGTGACGAAGATTTTGTTTGATTCCTGCAAGTAGGCCAAGATGAGCTGGAGGGTCTGGTATTGCACTCCCTTAGGCAACGAACGCCAGAGCTGCGCGCGGGTGGGGTATTCGCGGGCCTTTTTTATGGCGTCCTCTACCATGAGCACGGTATCCAGTCTTGGATAGTGGAGCACTTGCTGCGTTTGTCTCATTTCATTCACTTGTATAAACTTATACAATACTAGTATTTAATGCTTTTGGTCAACAGATCATGCCTTTTGGCGAGGAGCGAGGCAAGAGGAAAACTAGAATCTGACCTCATTTGGTTAAGTTTAACAGTGTCTTTCATAAATCATCACTCAAGTTTTATTACCACTCGTTTATCAAAATCTACCCATTCCCCATAAAGCTTCTTCCATTTTCGAATAAGTTCTTCGGCCTTCTTGATTTTTTCTTCATCAACATCACTGGTTTTTCCGATCTCTACGGCTGTCGACATTATACAATACGTGTCGATTACATCATTTAGAACTTTCTTCCGATCTCTGAACGGATTATTAAGGGCGTGTTCAACTGGATACAAAGGAGAAAGCGAGTCTTCCGGTTCTTCTTCCGTGTGATGAATATCTACCGCCCGTTTCCATTCTCCGTCTACAAAAGAATCGATTATTATCGGATTATTTGGATTCTTTCTAATGTTTTCACCGCTTTCTCTCAATAACTGAAACAGTTTATCCGAGAAAATTTCAGCGTCTCTTTTCCCAACTTTTAACTGTATGTCAATATCTCCGGGTACTCTGTTGTATTTTGGATGTAACTGAGCCATTAATGGAAAACTACCATACAACATCATTAAGCTGTCAATGTTCTCTCTAAGGTAGTTCAGTACAATTCTTATACCCCTTTCGCTTAACGTCTCTGTTCTTTTTGGAAAGTTTGAATGGTAGCGTTCGTCCAGTATCCTCAGTTCGAAAAATTTTTTTACAATTGCTTTTGAAAGTTCTGCATTCTTGCGATATTTATCATTGTCTATCATCATCTCACATCCGAATCGGTTCTCCCAAAACTTTCTATTGTTAAGTATTAAATATTATTAGCCCTCCACGAGTATCCGAGTAAGTAGCTAGAATAAAACAAGATGAGGGGGAAGCACTGATTTTGGTTGCTTCAGTTGCTCGCGCGCTCCTCCTTTTCAAAAAGCCTCTCTATGATGGCGCCGTAAGCGGGCCGCGTGATGAGGACGCCGAGCACGACGCCGAGAATCGTTGATGTCGCGAAGCCTATGATTTCCACGAGGCCAGAGAAAAGAAGGGGTATGAGCGCGACGGTCGCGACTATCGCGTTCGTGACGATGATGAAGAACGCCTTCTCCAGTTTTCTTTTCGCGCCCCCCTCGCCTGCGACGGCAGTGTCGTGCTTGAGCAGCTCATCGGTGACGATTATCTGCGCGTCAACGCTTATTCCGAGCGCGGCGATTATGCCCGCCATCGCGGAGAGGTCGATGGTGAATGAGCCGACAACAGCAACTAGAATTATCATCTCCGCGAGCGAGATGAGAACGATCGGGATGATGACTTTTGGAGTGCGGTAGCGCACAGAGACGAGGAGGACGATCGCGAACAGCGCCGCGAGCGCGCCGATCACGCTGTATCTCAGGAATTCAGCCCCGAGCGGCGCGGGAATAGTGGTCGTGCTGCCGACAACCACGCGGACGGGAAGCGCGCCTCCGCTGAGTATGCTCTTGAGCTCGCGCGTCTCGTTCTGCGCGTAGTTGATTCTGTCGTAGTAGGTCGGGCCCTGGGCAGGCCCGCTTATCTCGAATGACTGGAGGACCTGCCCCTCAGTGACGCCGCGCGTGAGCACGGGCGCAGAGCGCAGCCCGACCGCGTTCCACCTGTTCACCGAAATCTTTTCGTCGCGCGCCTGAATCGAGGGCTTGATGTCATCCTCGCTCTTCGTGATCACCGTTAGGTTGAACGTCTCGTTGAGCTCGCGCAGGATGTCCGCGCTCGTATTGTCGGATATTATCACTTTCTTGTTCGTGTAGTTCTTCGCGGTAAGTTGGGATTTGAGGTCGTCCCAGTTTTTCAGAATGAATATCGGCGTGGTCTCATTCTCGCGCCTTAGCAGGTCCTGAAGCGTGCTGAGCGCCTCTGTCTCCGTTATCTCCTTCCCCCCGCTGAGCTCCTCGGGCGTGAGAATGATGATCGCGTTTTCAGGCCTGTCGAGAAACATGTAAACAGGATAATCCTCCTTCCCTTTCACGAGACTCGCGAACCTCTTCGCGGCGTCGAGGTTGATTGCGAACGAGACCCTCCACTGGACCTCCTCGCCTATTGTGATGGGCTCGCTCGGCTGGATGCTGCCGGGCAGGATTGCCTGGTCGTTAAGCACGATTCTCCCGTCGACAACCCCCTCGAACCTCCCCTGCTCGCGGACGATTCGCTCGATGTCATCGACAAGGCGCGAGTCGCCCTTCGCGACCTCCACGTATATCTCCCTGTCGCCGATTCCCTTGACGACGACCTGCGTGAGGCCGAACTTCGTGACGCGCGTCTTTATCGTTGTTATTATGTCGTTCATCGTGGCGGTGTCGACCGGCTTCTCGAACGTGATTGGTATCCTGGTTCCGCCCTCGAACTCGATTCCGAAGCGGATTCCTCGCACTGCCGCGAGGAGCAGCGCGCCCGCTACTATAAGCACGAGAATCTGAATCCTCCTGTCGTTGTACCATTTTTCCATTTCCATCCCTTATCCGCCATGCTCGTGCATATGCTCGTGGCCGTGCCCGTGCCTCCTGTGCTCGATGTACCAGAGGACTATCACCGCGTTTATCCCCCATGTCGCTGCAATGTCGCCAACGAGCCCGCATATTGCAACCGCGGCTATTTGGTAGTATGTCGAGATGTGCGTGACCATCGCGAGTATGAAAAGCGCACTGAACGCGAGAATCGCGGCCATGCTCATCGTCATACCCGTCTTCATCGTCTCGTACGCGCGCTCCCGAGCAGTCCCCTCGGTCCTCTTCAGCGTGCGGATCGTGAGAAGCATGTCAGTGTCAAGCGAGAAACCGATGAGCATGAGGAGCGCGGCAAAGGAGGGAAGCGTGAGCGGGATGTTGAAAACCACCATCCCTCCCATCGCAATAATCACGTCGCTGACCGCGCCGGAAAGGACCGCGAGCGAGGGAACGAGCGTCCTGAAAACGATGAACACCACTATGATTGTGAGAACTGCTGAAATCATAACTACATTAACTGCTTTCTGCAGGAACAACTCGCTCAGTGATGGGCTTACATATTTGAATGAGGCAGAGGATGCGTCGAATTCTATCCCCTGGCCCGCGATCACGCTGAAAATCCGCGCCTTGTAGACCGAGCGCGCCTCGCTCGTGTAGTTGCTGAGGAGCGCCTCGAGCGCGTTGAGGTCCTGGGATTTCTCCAGTTTTCTGCCGAGCACGAACTCGGTGTTTGCTATCACCGCATCAGCGTACGTGTTCGCATCTGCGCGCGTGGATGCAAGCCTGCCGGTGTAATCCGCAAGCTGCTTTTCGAGTCCAGGGGCAAGGTCAGGGGTCGCGTTCTTAAGCCTTGTCTCAATGCTGAGTATGTCGACCTCGTACGTATTCGCGTCCGTGACCTTCGAATGGAACGGGACGAGGTTCCTTTCAGCGAGCGCGAGGTGCTCGTCCTGCTCTAGCTCGATCTCCAAGCCCGTGCCTGACGCGACCGTATAGGAGTTCACCGCGACCTCGCGCGCCTTCAGTTCCTTCCCGAGCGCGTCCTTGAGCGCGCCCTCATCAAAAGTGGAGTTCGTCGTGAGCGAAATCAGCGTGCCCCCCTTCAAATCTATGCCACGCGGCAGTCCCACGAAGAAAATCAGGTATAGGGAAAGGAGTATCATTGCGAGCGGAACAACCGCGAGCCGCCTGTAATCCCCTGCGTACACGTTTGGAAGGTCGAGTTTCATTCAACCACAAAATTTACACACATTTAGACAAGTAAGATTAATAAAAGTTTAAATACGCGCGATGGACTCGCTTAACTTCGCTTGATTATCTCTTCAAATCCTCTAAAGCAGTCTCGACGGCCTCTCGCATACTTTGAGGGAGCCGTGTCAAATTAATCCTTTTAGTTGGATCACCAAGTATGTCTGCCACTATGTTGTCTATTGAAACTCCTTCAGGAAATTCCTTTGCTGCCTTTTTAACCAGTCTATTAAACTCTGCTCTGCCTTTTTTCGTATTCATCTTGGATAATATCTCTTTTAGTGCTTCTTCTTGCGAGTAAGGTTGGTTTTTTGTGATAGAATCTGCTGTCGGTTCTTTTTTTATTTTATTTTTAGGTGTTGTCTCCGAAACAATTGGTGTCTGCTTTTTTTTGAGTTTGGTCGTAATATCACGTTAGGGTTATTATCGTGAAAACATAAAAATCTATCCGAGCGTTATGGTCGGCCTGAAACCCCTGAGCCTGAGCGAGTTGAAGACAACCGAGACGGAACTGAACGCCATCGCAGCCGACGCGATGATTGGGCTGAGAAGAAGTTTCTCACCCAGTATTGGCTCGAGCGCGCGCACCGCGGGGAGCGGGAACGCGACGAAGTAGAGCATGCCCGCCGCGATCGGTATCCCTATTATATTGTATATAAACGCCCAGAAAAGGTTCTGCCTCACTATGCCCATCGTTTTCCTGCTTAACTGAACCGCGACGACGACCCCGCGCGGGTCGCCTGACATGAGCGTTATGTCCGACGCCTCGATTGCTATGTCCGTTCCTGTGCCGAGCGCGATTCCCACATCAGCCTGCGCGAGCGCGGGCGCGTCGTTTATCCCGTCCCCGACCATGCCGACAATTTTTCCCTCGCCCTGCAGTTTCTCTATCTCCTCCTCTTTGTCCTCTGGAAGCACCTCGGCGAGCACGCGCTCAATACCCGCACCGCGCGCAATCGCCTCTGCGGTTTTTTTGTTGTCGCCGGTGAGCATCACCACTTCTATTCCCATTTTCTTTAACTCGGAGACCGCCTCGCGCGCACTCGGCTTCAGGGTGTCCGCAACCGCAAGCACGCCCGCGGCTTTTCCGTCAACAGCAACAAAAACGCTCGTCTTTCCCTCGCCGGAGAATTTTTCAGCGTCGCCACCGAGCGCGCGCACATCAATTCGCTTCTCGCGCATAAGTTTATCGTTTCCTATGAGAATTTTTTTCCTATTCACGCCCGCGGAGATTCCGAAACCAGGAAGAGCCTCGAAATTGTCAGGGTCGCGCAGTTGTATTTTCTCTAATTTTGCGGCGCGCGCAACCGCCTCCCCGACCGGGTGCTCGGAATTTTTCTCGGCGCACGCCGCGTGGAACAGGACGTCCCCGCGCTCGAACCCGCGCGCAACCGCAATGTCGGTGACCTCGGGCTCGCCCTTCGTGAGCGTGCCGGTCTTGTCGAACACCATGGTGGTTATTTTTTGCGCGGTCTCCAAACTCTCCGCGTCCCTCACGAGCACGCCGTTCTCCGCGCCCTTTCCGGTGCCGACCATTATCGCAGTGGGAGTCGCGAGGCCGAGCGCGCACGGGCACGCGATGACGAGAACGCTGATTGCGTTCAGGAGCGCGAGCGTCGGGGTTTTCGGAGAATAGGCAAACCACGCCACGAATGTCGCGAGCGCGAAAATGATGACGGCCGTAACGAACACGCCGGCAATCCTGTCCGCGAATTTCTGTATCGGCGCCTTGGAGCCCTGCGCCTCCTCAACGAGTTGCACTATCTGCGCGAGAGCCGTGTCCCCGCCGATTTTCGTCGCCTTGAATTTGAGCGCGCCCATCCGGTTCACAGTGCCTCCGATGACCTCGTCGCCCTTCTTTTTGTCCACGGGCATGCTCTCGCCCGTGAGCATCGACTCGTCGACGCTGGAACTGCCCTCGATGACGACCCCGTCAACGGGTATCCTCGCGCCCGGGCGCACGGCAACAATGTCGCCAACAACCACCTCGCTTAGCGGAATCTCGACCTCGTTCCCCTCGCGGAGCACGAGCGCGGTTTTCGGCGCCAGTTCCATGAGTTTTCTTATCGCCTCGGAAGTTTTTCCTTTCGCGCCCGCCTCGATGTATCTCCCCAAAATGACGAGCGTGATGATGAGCGCGGACGTGTCGTAGTAGACCGCGGGCTGGAGCCCGCCTGCGCTGAAAAGCCGCGGGTAGAAGGTCGCGAGCGCGCTGTAGATGAACGCCGCTGAGGTGCCGACCGCAATCAGCGTGTCCATGCCCGCGCTCCTCCTCTTCAGCGACGCGATGGAGCCCTCGTAAAACCTCCAGCCAACCCAGAACTGCACAGGAATAGCCAGCACGAAAAGAACGCGCAAATCAGCAAGCAGAGAAGGAATGAACGGAAGAAGTTCCCTGTTGCTCCCCAGAAACACGAGCACGCTCAGTATTGCGCCAGCGTATAGCCTGAGTTTCAGCGCGCTTATTTCCTCGCGCCGCATGTGCGCCTCATGGTCCTCGAGCGCAATTTTTGCTTCGCAAAAATGCGCATTTGCGCTTCGCGCAAATTGCGCTACCGCGCCTGCGCCTCCGCCCTCCGCTCCTTCCTCCGCGCGTATTGCCTTGTAGCCCGCATCCCTCACAGCCTTGTCTATGTCGTGATGCGAGAGAAGCGACTCGTCGTACTCCACGGTCGCGCGCTCTGTCGCGTAATTAACGTTCGCGCTCCTCACGCCGGGCAGGTTCTTGAGCGCGCCCTCTATGTTCACCGCGCACGTGGCGCAGTGCATGCCCTGAATCGAGACAGTTTCTTTGGTAGTTTTTTCTGGCGGGATTTGTTCTGTTTTTGTTTGTCTGGTATTTTTTTCTTCTGGTTGCGAGTCGAATTTTTTCCTGCACGCGAGGGAACAGAAATAGTATTTCTTGCCTCCCCTAACGGAAACGAGTCCCGCCTTTTCCGCCTTCCTCTCGTCGACTTTCATTCCGCAAACAGGGTCTGTCGCCATTCTATACGCCTGCGGCGGCGCGCGAGCCGCATTTCTCGCACGCCTTCAGTCCTCCGAATTTCTCTAAATATTTTATGACTGCAAGAGCGTACATCGCCTGCCTCAGCATCGAGGGCGAGACGGACAGCGGCTCACCGGTGTACGGGTGGAACTG
>CAZWEI010000047.1:0-8691 GCA_964632135.1 Microcaldota archaeon | reverse complement strand
CATACCCATTTTTCTTTGCACTTTTGAATGAACATGTGAATAGGCTTTTTTTGAAGCGTCCGAATGATTTTGTTAGGCTTGCTGAAGCAACTGACAGGACATTGGCCGGAAGTATTTTTTATCCCCTCGAGCAAAACGAGCGTGTTCGTCAACTATTTGAGAAGTATCCGGACGAGATTATCGAGGTAGCGAAAGTAACGAAAATAAGCGCAAATTATGCCTTGGAAGTGCTTGGAAATGAATACACGAACAAAGCGTTTGTTGAGCGGCCAACTGTAATAATCGAGGCGCTCGGGAGGATTGTAAAGGCATCTGAGGGAGACGCGGTTATGGCTTTGTGTTCCCTCTCAGATAATAAGGATATAGACCGCGTATTTGCAGAAAATCCAAAGGAATTTGCCGAGATGGCTGAAGGAGCCAGAGAAGCAACGTGGACTGCGATTGATCTTCTTGAAAAACATAAAAAATTGGTTAAAATTGTTTTAGAACATCCGCATCTTTTCAAAAAATTTGGAGAGCTTGTCCGGAGTGGAGGGGAAGACGTTGGACGAATCCTCGAAAATGAGAGGTGCGCAAAGATGTTCGAGACCCACCCAGACTTGGTTTCTTATGCAGTTTATGGACTCGAGCGTGGAATTAATGGTCTCTCAGGCCTTTATTTTGATGAGGATTATGATAGGTTCACGTCGGATCTTAGGAAAGTAAATTTTCTAGAAAACGATGAGAGAGCAAAATTTTATTTCAGGTTTTGTTATTCCAGATATTACTCTTATTCGTTGTTTCCAACGTTTTTGTCAAAAGTTTTTCCTTCAATTTTTGCAGGTAGTGTGATGAAAAAATTGGATACGCTGAACAAAAAATTTGGAATAGAATTTTTTGAGCGATATGACGACAAGACGATAGACTATTTGTACCGAATTGCGTTATCGCCCAATTACCAGCGAAAAAAACCTACGGTGTTGGTAATACTCAACAAAAATGATTCTAAGAGAGCATTTGAACGTCCTGACTTATATGGAAGTCTTCTTAAGGGATACAGAATGGTAATTGTTGAAGTTGATGATGATACGGAAGCCTTGGAAAGACTGAAATCAGTAGCCAAAACATATGGAAAATTAGATCTTCTTCTGATAGGCGGGCATGGAACAATAAGCGATTTGAATTTAGGGAAAGAGGGAAATGAAGAGGCGGGTATAGACATTTCAGATTTTGAACAGTATGGGGGAGCTGGCGGGCTTGAGAAATATTTGAACAAGGATGCGAAGGTTGTGCTCGAATCATGCTCGACTGGAAAAGGCGGGCAAGTCTATAAAGATCTGGGGAACCTCATGGGCATGATGGGCATTCTCACGAATAGAAAAGTTTTTGCACCAAATATAGACACAAGCATTCGCAGATTTATTTTTGATAGCAAGGATAAGGTTGTCAACGTGGAGTGGGCAGAACCAAAAGCCGGAGAGAGATACGAGGCAGAAAACCAACCGCGTTAACATCTCGAGCGCCCGCGAAACCTATTTATAATTTGTCTCTGGAAACTTACACTGCTCCGGCGCGTATTTAAGCGGTTTGAAATTATTTGATTGCTATCTGATGTAATCTCAGAATGCTGAGGGGAATTATGGCGAAAGAGAAAGACTTATCCCCAATCGTCGAGAAGTTCGAGGAGTTTTTCGAGGAGAGGTACGCGCGCAAGATTGAGGAGCTCGCGGGCCGGTATCCGGAGAGGAGAAGCCTTCTTGTTGATTATCATGACATAGAGAAATTCGACCCAGAACTCGCGGACGAGCTGGTTGAGCATCCTGAGGATTATTTGGATGGCGCGCACGCCGCGATTTCTCGCATTCCCGTGACAAAGGAGCCTGGCGTGAAGTTCGAGCCCCACGTGCGAATCTATGATTTGCCGGATTATAATTTGCTGATTCAGGACGTGGGCGCTGGACAGATAGGAAAACTTATTGGAGTGAGCGGAATCGTCACGAAGCGCGCTGAAGTGAGGCCGAAAGTCAAGATTGCCGTGTTCAGGTGCGTGCACTGCGACGCGATTTATAAAATTCCGATGGACAAGGGCGAGTTCGTTCCCGAGGTGTGCCAGAGTTGCAAGCGCCGCGGGATGAAACAAATTGATGAGGAATCGTATTTCGTTGATTTGCAGCGCGCGGAGATGCAGGAACTTCTCGAGAAACTCCAGGGAGGCGCGCCGGCGAGCCATCTCGAGTTGTGGTTTGAGGATGATATCGTAAATTCGGTAATTCCTGGGGATACTGTTCAGATAACCGGGATACTTCGGATAAGGCCGCCGATGAAGGGAAAGGGGCCGCACTTTTCGCAGTATTCGAAATTCGTTGAGGTCGTCCACGTTCACAAGGTTCAGCGCGAGTTCGAGGAAATTGAAATAACGAAAGAGGACGAGGCGAGAATAAGGAAACTTTCTGAAGACCCGCTCATTTTCCAGAAAATCGTTTTATCAATCGCGCCCGCCATCTATGGGCACGACGAGGTGAAGGAGGCTCTCGCGCTCCAGCTTTTCGGAGGCGCGCCCAACAAGGAGCTTCCTGACGGAGGAAAAATAAGAAGCGATATTCATCTGCTTCTCATTGGGGACCCGGGAGCTGCTAAAACGAGATTCCTGCAGTACATCTCGGACCTAGCGCCCAAGAGCATTTACGTGAGCGGAAAATCCGTAACAGGAACCGGACTCACCGCTTCGGCGGAGAAGGACGAACTCGGGGATGGGGGCTGGACGCTCAAGGCAGGCGCGCTCGTGCTCGCGAGCGGAGGCCTCGCTGCCGTGGACGAGTTCGACAAGATTGATGCAGTTGAACGCGGTGCTATGCATGAAGTGATGGAATCACAAAGTGTCAGCGTGGCGAAGGCGGGCATCGTCGCGAAGTTCCGCGCGAGAACGTCCATCCTCGCAGCCGCGAACCCGAAGTTCGGAAGGTTCGACCCGAACAAGTTTGCCGCGGACCAGTTCGACATTCCTCCAACCCTTCTTTCAAGGTTTGATTTGATATTCCCGATTCGCGACGTGATGGACGAGGAGAAGGACAGGAAACTGGCGGAGCACATGCTTTCCTCGCACAAACTCGCGGGGATGAAGGCAAGCGAGCGCGCGGCGAAGGGAAAGGCGGAGGTTGTGGAGACGACGCCGATAAAGAAGGAAATGCTGAAGACGTACATCGCGTACGCGCGCAAGAGCATCCACCCAACTCTCACGGACGAGGCGACCGAGAAAATAAAGGACTTCTACGTGGAGTTGAGGAAAATGGGCGCTGCGCAGGGCGCGGTCCCGATTACTCCCCGGCAGGTCGAGGGGCTCATAAGGCTGGCAGAGGCGAGCGCGAAATCGCGCCTGAGCGAGAAGGTTGAGATTGCGGATGCTGAGCGCGCAATAAAACTCACGAATTTCGTGCTCCGCGAGGTCTACATGGACCGCGAGATGAAACGCATAGATATTGACATCGGCGCGACTGGAATGCCCAAATCGCGCGTTGACAAGTTCAATAATATTCTTGACATCGTGCGCGAGCTGCAGAAAAAAGTAGATGAGGTCGAAATCTCGCAGGTGGTCGAGGAGGCAAGGAAGTACGACATCGACGAGGTGAACGCGCGCAGGTTCATCGAGGACCTCCTGCGCAAGGGCGAACTCTTCGAGCCGCACCACGGGCACATTAAAATCGTGAGGAAGTTCGAGTAGCGCGAAAGTGATTTAAACCCGCGAGAGTCAATTTCTGGACATGAAACAAGTGGTCATGATATTCCTTATGTTCCTGCTCGCGCAGCTTCTTGGCCTGTACGTGGGCGCGATGCTCATAAACCTGCAGACCGTGATGCCTGAAATCTCCCAACTCAACGTCGCGCCTGGCGGGCAGTCCGGGGACGTTTCGAACTCGCTTTTCTTCCTTCTTTACATTCTCGCAGGCGCCGCGGTCATACTCATTGTTTTGAAACTGTACAAGGGCATGATTCTGTTCAAACTCATGGAAACGATGATAATATTCGTCGCGTCGTTCATCGTTTTCTTCGTCGCGTTCATAACGCTGCGCGTCCCGAATTTTGAGGAACTTTCGCTGCTGTCCGCGCTCGGGCTCGCGGTATTGAAATTCATTTTCCCGAAAATAAGGAACGCGACCGCGGTGATTGCAAGCGCAGGCGTGGGCGCCATCTTCGGGTTCTCGCTTGACATCGTTCCCGCGATACTGTTCATTTTCGGCCTGTGCCTGTATGATTTTCTCTCGGTTTTCTGGACCAAGCACATGATAACGATGGCGCGCGAACTGGGAAAGCGCGAACTCTCGTTTTCGGTGAGCGCGACAGGAAAAAGTTACAAGGCTTACCGCGCGCCGCCCTCGAGATTGAAGGCGATGCCGAAAGAAGATAAGATAACCACGCTCGAATTGGGGACAGGGGATATGGCAGTGCCCCTGATGCTCGCGGTCTCCGCGTACAAGGTGGGCGGGCTCGTGTCCTCGTTCTCCGTAATTATTGGCTCGAGCCTCGCGCTCGCTTACGTGCTTTATTACGTGTATAAAAACAGGGTTTTCCTGCCCGCGCTCCCGCCGCTCGCGTTCGGCGGGCTGCTGGTGCTCGCGGTCTCGAAATTGCTTGGGCTGTTTTAGCTCAGTAAAGTGTGTGTTATGGACGAAAAACAGATTAAAACAGTTAGAGAGTTGGAAAGACTCGTAGGTATAAAAATTCCGGAAAATAAAAAAAAGAAGCTTCAGGAAGTTCTTGAAAAATACCCGGTTAAACTTACGAAACATTTGGTTAGATTGATGAGGAAATCCAAGAAGGTATCAAAACAATTTTTACCAGATGAACTGGAATTGGAGACGTATGGAACAGAAGCGCCTTTTGAAGAGGGTTTGCACGCCTCCAAAATTTATGGATTAGAGAGGTTATACACTGATAGGGCAATCGTTACTATAAACTTCAACTGCCCTGCTTATTGCAGATTTTGTTTTCGAAAAAGTCGGGTTTTAAGGACACGGGCTTCGATGACATATGGCGATATTGATAAGGCAGTGAAATTCATACAAAAAGAAAAAGATATTCGAGGCGTTTTAATCACCGGCGGCGACCCATTCATATGTCCGGAGAAGTTGTTGTATCTAGTTGAAAAATTAAGCAAGATTGACCATCTGATGCTCATTAGAATAGGAACGAGGAGTTTTCTATACCAACCTGAAAAGCTGACAACACAAATTGCGCGTAGATTGTCTAAGTTTGTCCTGTTAAATCCTGACAATCCTGAGCGAAGCAAAACGCTGTGTGTTGTGACTCATTTCAATCATCCTGACGAGATTACCCCAGAAGCAGTAAAGGCATTTCAAAGATTTACAGGTCGTGGGATCGTATTAAGAAACCAAACCGTTCTCCTAAAAGGCGTGAATGATAACTTTCAGACACTGAGAAAACTTTTTGAAACCTTAGTAGCCAACAACGTAGTTCCTTATTATTTATTCCACTGCATGCCTTTGAAGGGAATTCGATATCTTAGGCCATCTGCTCAAAAAGGAATAGACATTTTGAAGGAACTTTCTAAACTATCTGGTTTGATAAGCCCACACTATGCCGTCGTAACGCAGGTTGGGAAAATAAGATTGATTCATAGCAGTAGATTGGAGTATAAGACAAAGAACGGACAGAGATATGTTGTTTTGAAAAGCCCGTATAAAGTTAAAGAATTTTTAAAGAATACCAATCAAAAAAAGTTACCTGAAAATTGCTATCCGGATAAAGATGGGACTATCGTCGTGGATTATTTGGACGGAGAAGACTAATTCTATTTCTTCTTCGCCTTTTCAGCGCCCTTCACCATATCTTCAAGCACAGCGCGCGGGTCCTTTGCCTTCACGAACGCGCTAGCGAGCAGCACTCCATCAGCGCCCAATTCTATCGCCTTGCTCACGTCGCGGCCGTTGGAAATTCCCGCGCCGCAAAGAACGCTGACATCCGCGATTTTCTTCACTTCGGCGACTGAATTCTCGACTATCTCCGGCTGCGCGCTCGAGACCGAGATTCCAGAGCCGATGAGTTCAGGCGGCTCTATCGCGACATACGTAGGTTCGAGTGCCGCGACTGCGCGCGATTCTGCTGTTGTGGCAGTGCACACGAGTGACTCGAGTCCGAGCGCCTTCGCCTTCTCGATAAGTTTGTTTATGTCGAAAAGTTTCATCCTTCTCTCGGAGTGGTTGATGAGCGTTCCCATGCATCCCGCTGATTTTATCGATTCAAGAGTTACCGCACCTGTGAAAGCGCCCTGGTCGCTCGCGTCAACTGCCTGCGCGAACACGGGTATGCTGACCTCGCCTGCTATCGCCATCAAATCCGCTGTCTGGGGCGCGACGATGATTCCCACATCCGTCCCCTTTGCCACGCTCTCCGCTATTTTGCAGAGTTTCATCCCCTCGGCTCCGGTGGATTCCTTGTATGCTTTCAAATTGAGGACGATCACGGCCATGTAAAAACCCCCTTTTCCTTCTCTCCAATACACACGTTTATCTTTAAATATGTTTAATAAATGTATATGCCTGCGCGCGTAACACTCACGCCCGACGAGAAAAGGGATTTCCTTCTGTCCTCGGAAGGCTCGTTCTTACTCCTTCCCACGAAGCAGACGAGGAACGAGAGGCATCAGGAGCGCGAGATTGAGAACCCCTCGAAATGGCACGGGTTCTACACGCGCGAGAGGAAGTTCCTCGAGGGATGGCACGCAGACATAAACGGAATCCCCCTTTCGCCGGAAAATCAAACGGGTTTCGAGAGCGACCTCGTGACCGCGGCAAAAACTTACAACATCACGAACGTGAGCGTGCGCGAGGAGGTTTTCGCCGCGCGGGACGCGCTCCTCGTAAACTATTCAACGCCTGTTTTCATCACGCCTGAATTCGATTTCCGCGACAGGTTTGCAAGCACCGAGACGAAATACACCATCGATATGCGCGACAACATCGCATTCATCGGTGCTGACGGACACTTTGCAGTTTTTAACATCGGCGAAAAATTGAAACAGATTGACAGGCACCTGTACAAATGGTACCCGCAGGATTTCGCGCGCGAGGACTTCTGCGAGAGGTGGGTTTTCGCGCCCTTCACCCTGAGCGGGAATTCGCTCGCGCTCGGGTTCGGCTCGAGCCGCGGGGAGGCGCTCTGGAACCTCGACAACATCACGAAGAATTTCGAGAAACTGAAAAACGAAAGGAAAAAAGTTGTTGACTCGCTTGATGCGTACACGCTCGCAGGCGCGCCCGAAGATTTGCAGCGTGCATTTTCTCTTGCAGTTTTCCAACTTCTCACCATTCAGCACGACGACGTTCTTCCCGCGTCTGGCGACAGGTGGTTCGCAGGCGATGAGGGCTGGACGCGCGACACCGCAATAAGTTTGGAGGCTTTTTTTGAATTGGGGCTCTTCAATACTGCGCGCAAACTCCTCAATTTCATTTTCGACCAGAAGAGGCAGCGCGAGGACGGCAGGCTTCCGAACAACGGGAGGATGTACAATTCCAGCGACGGGACGCTTTGGGCTCTTCGCAGGCTCGCCGAATATGTGAATCTGACCGGCGACGAAAAATTTCTCGAGGAGAAAAACGAAATCGTTTTTCGCGCGTTCGAGGGGCTCAAGAAATATTATTTGAACAACGGGCTGGTGAGGAGCGCGGGCGGCGAGAGTTGGATGGACACGAGATTCACTGCGCGCGAGGGCTATCCCGTGGAGATTCAGGCGCTTTTCATAAAGAACTGCCAACTCTACTCCGCGCTCCTGAAAAACGACGAGCTCGCATCTCTTGCAAATGAATCCCTGCGCGCGTTCGAGAAGTTCAAGATTGCGCGCGTCATCAACAGGAAAAAACGAAAAGTTCTCGCTGATTGTATCTCGCTCGACGGCAGTATCGCACGCGAATTCCGCCCCAACGCGCTCATCGCCCTTGAGTGCGGCGTCGTTGATTCCGAGACCGAAAACGACGTTCTCGACCTCGCAAAACTCAAGCTCGCGGACATCGGAATACGCTCGCTCGCGCCGAACGAGAAGGGTTATTTCGCTGAAAACGCCGGAGACGAAAGTTACCACGACGGCGCGCAGTGGCCCTGGCTGAATTTTCTCGCGGTAAAAAGGGAGGCTGCGCGCGGGAATTCCGACATCGCGCACGCAATCTATTTAAAACCCCTGATGGAAAATGTACTTGCAAACAGTGGCGGGCTGAACGAGGTGTTCGAGGGCAGCGGCGATGAAACGCTCTGCCCGCGCTTCCAGACGTGGAGCATCGCCTCGTTCATAATAAGCGCGTGCCATTGTTTCAAGCCGGGGTGGCGGAATCCGGCAAAGGCCCAGCAGTAAAGGGCCGCCGAACGCGCCAGATTCGAGATCTGGTTCCGCTCACGCGGAGTTAGGGTTCTGACTTTTTTCTTTCTTGTAAGAAAGAAAAAACTCAACTAAAAAGAAAGAACAAAAAGGAAGAAAATCGTCGCCTACAAATCCCTACCCCGGCGCTTCTTCTTACGGCGCGCAAAAAACGATAAACTTATTATAGACTACGCGCGCAAACTATTCACAAGCCCCAGTAGCTCAGCCTGGTAGAGCGACTGACGGCGTAAGGAACGCCGGTCGAATCTCGTAAACAGTAGGTCAGGGGTTCAAACGAAATCCCTTTTCTTTGCGAAAGAAAAGGTCTTTCGATGTCCCAAAAGAAA
>CAZWEI010000046.1:0-8741 GCA_964632135.1 Microcaldota archaeon | reverse complement strand
GGCTTTCCCATCGTGAGTTTCACGTACGCGGACTTTAAGCTCTGCTCCTGCGTCTTGCCTTTTACGGCCTCGTAAACCGCCTCTATGTTGTCCGCGATGTCCTCTGCCGTCATTGTTTCCGTTCCCACAAGGCAGTGCAGTGTCGGCAGGTATTTTCCTTTTGTTTTCAGCTTTATGCTTTTCTTCGCGCGCTCAATCAGCGCGCCAAGCGCGCCGCCCAGAACCGGCTTCGGAAGTTTGTCTCTCGTGCCCAGCACCTGCCCCAGATTTTTTCCTATAACCGACATCAACTGCGGCTGCGCGAGAAACTCGTATTCCATAAGGGATTTCAGCCTCGGTCTGTCCCCCGCGAGCTTTGGTATCTCCGCGCCGCTTACAACGAGCTCAGCGCCCGCATTTTTTGCATCGAGCGCGAGCTGCCCGTCCGCGAAAACGGCCACCTTAACCTCGCGCCCCTTTCCCTTGGGCAGCGCGACCTCTATGTTAATCCTGTTATCCTGCTTGTTGAAATCTATCCCCTTGAAATTGAGCGCAAGCTCCACGCTCTGCGTGAATTTCCTCTTCCCCTTGTCAGCGAGCGCGGCATTCACCGCTGCGAGTATTTGTTCGCGTTTCATTTATTCACCGTTCCCTCCTGCGCGCGCAACCAATTCGAGCCCAAGCTCGAATGGTCCATTTTTGCCCCGAGGCAAAAATTGGACCGCGTGCAGTTCCGCGGGAAAAACAGTGCTGTGTGGGTTTATTATGCACAGAAAAGAATTTAAATGGAAATGCTTCACTTCCCGTCCTTTTTCCTCTCCATCAGCCTCTTCCCGAGCTCCGCCTTGCCAGCCATCTTCCTCTTGAACTCCGCGAGCTCGTCGGGCTTCATTATCCTGTCGAGCACGAACGTGGCGAACTCCTGGCTCGTCTGCGCCGCGTTCAAAATTATGTTCTGCGCCTCCGGAATCGAGAGCCTTATTGAGTGCGGCTCCAGAACCTCCACGCCGATGGGGCTGTAAAGGACCGCGAGCCCCACGAGGGAGGCGAAATCCTTCGCGAGAACCTTCACTTCCGCGGAGGTGGAAAACATCTCATTGAATTCGATTATCTCCTCAATCTCGCCGACTGCGTATATGACGCCCCTTTCCTTCGTGATGCGGGAGACGAACTCGACCATCAAGTTCTGCACTACCTCCTTCGAGTTCCCGTGAACGTCGAAATAAAGGAGTGCGAGAACCCCCCCGCTCTCGACTGCCTCGCGCGTGACCTGCTCGACTGATTTCATCATCCCGCCCCTATTTCAACCTCTTCAGCATCCCGTTCTCAACAGTAAATTTGTGGCTCTGGTTCCTCGGGCACACGTGCACGTTGCTCTCGCTGCTCGGCTCGAGCCTGACCGAAATCCCCTCTTCAGAAAAACATAACGGGCAAGCCATTATTATGTCGTTTCCCTTCACAGTCATCCTATCACTTCTCCATTGGTTTTGATTGTTCAAACCGGGTTATACCTTTGCGCGCGGATGTTTTAAAAACTATCCTTTTTTCGCTTTCTTTCTGTTCCTCCTCATCTCAAGCTCGGCCAGCACCTCGCCAAACCCGACGTTTTTTTTCGCGAGCAGGACCAGCAGGTGATAGAGAACGTCCCCGGCCTCCCACACAATTTCGCTTTTTTTGCCTCTGCGCGCAGCCTCTACCAACTCTTCGCTCTCTTCGTATATTTTCTCGTAAATTTTCTTCTCATTTTTGAGGAGCGCGTTCGTGTACGAATTTTTTTGCGGATTTCTCTTCCTCCCCTCAATCACGCGGAACAATTCCTCGAGCGTGAATTTTTTTGTTTTTGGCGCCCCGAAGCAGTTGCTCTTTCCGGTGTGGCACGCGCTCCCAATCTGCCTAACCTTGAAGAGGAGCGCGTCGTTGTCGCAATCGATGTAAAAATTTTCCACCAACTGCCCGTTGCCTGACGTTTCCCCCTTTCTCCACAATTTCTTCCTGCTTCTGCTATAGTAATACATCTTTCCAGTGGTAAGCGTGCGCACGAGCGCCTCCCTGTTCATGAACGCGAGCATCAGCACCTCGCCGTCCACTGCCTGCGCTATCGCCGGTACGAGCCCCCCGCATTTTTCAAAATCAACCCCGCCCGCGAGCTTTTCCGCGCGCCTTTTGTTCATTTTCATAATCTCACGGCAACTCCTCTTCTGCGCAAATATTCCTTTATCTTTCTTATATCGTATTTATTATAATGCACGACGCTCGCAATGAGCGCGGCGTCAGCCTTTCCAATTTCAAACGCGTCGCGTATATCCTTCAGGCTTCCCGCGCCCCCCGAAGCAATGACCGGAATCCGAACTGCTTCTGAAACGCGTCGCGTGAGTTCCAAATCATAACCCCTCCCCCTTCCATCCGCGTCCATGCTCGTGAGCAGAATCTCGCCAGCGCCGAGTTCTGCCGCCTTTCTCGCCCACTCCACCGCATCCAACCCCGTTTTTTCAGTTCCTGCGCGCGTGTAAACACTCCATTTTTTCCCTCTGCTTCCCCGCTCGCGCGCGGCATCTATCGCAACCACGACGCACTGGCTCCCGAATCTCTTCGCAGCCTCCCGTATAATCCCCGGATTCTCCACTGCAGCGGTGTTTATGGAAATCTTGTCCGCGCCCGCGTTCAGGAGCGCGCGCATGTCGCCGAGCGTTCTTATCCCCCCGCCGACAGTGAGCGGTATGAAAATCTCATTCGCTGTCCGCCTTACCACCCCAACTATCGTTTTTCTTTTTTCCCGTGTCGCCGTTATATCCAGAAACACAATCTCGTCCGCGCCCTCCTCGTAATATCTTTTCGCCAGTTTCACCGGGTCGCCTGCATACCGCAGGTTGACGAATCGTTTTCCCTTCACAACTTTCCCATTCTTGACATCAAGGCAGGGGATTATCCTTTTTGCAAGCACGATATCGCCTCTTTCAATTCAAACTTCTTTTCGTAAAGCGCCCTTCCCACTACCGCGCCCCACGCGCCTGCGCGTTTCAGCAGTTTCAAATCATCAAGCGACGAGACTCCGCCAGATGCGATTACAGGAACATCAACCGCGCGCGCCATTTTCTCCACGGCGCGAATATCAGGCCCCTCAAGCATTCCGTCCCTCTCAACGCTCGTGAAAAGAATTCCGCCAACCCCAATCCTCTCGAATTTTCTCGCAGCCTCAAAAACATCCGCGCGCGCGCTTTTCCGCCACCCCTCCACGGCAACTTTATCTCCCCTCGCATCGAGCGCAACCACGACGCGCGCCCCACCAAACTCCTCAACAATCTCGCGTACGAACTTCTCGCGCTTTATCGCAGCGGTGCCCAGCACCACGTTCGCCCCTAACTCGAGTATTCTCCTCGCGGTCTCCCTGTCCCTCACCCCGCCGCCGACCTGAACGCGCGCGTCCGAATTTTTGATTATTTTTTCAATCGTCCCGAAGTTTTTCATTTTTCCTGCGCGCGCTCCGTCCAAATCCACGACATGCACGAGCTCGGCGCCCTCGCCAACAAATTCCCTAACAACGCGCACAGGCTCGCGCGAGAAAACGGTCGCACTGGCGAAATCTCCCCTCCTCAGCCTCACGCATTTTTTTCCCAGTATGTCGACTGCCGGAATGACTATCATGCAACACCCTCCACTCAGATTAAATGTAAAGCGACTCTATGAACGCCGCGACCGCGAGCAGTAGGACGGAGAGTATCACGAGTTTCCCGACGTCCTCCATCATATTGATGAACTCGCGCTTGCGGTACATCCTGTGCTCGAGAGCGACCGACATTATCCCGCCGGCAAGGCTCGCGACGAAGAACGCGGGAATCTCGAACATCCCGTGGGGCAGTACGGCGAGCAGGCCCTTCACGCACCCGAGGCTGAACGCGGCAGGGAACGCGATCGCGCCCAGATGCGAGAAGACAGGAATCAGCCCGCGGATGTACGTCTCGAGAAATATCCCGAGCAGCGAGGCGTTCCACACGAGAAGGAACACCGCGCCTATGCTGTAAAGGAACGAGAATATCAGCATGAGCGAGAGGACCCCGAGGTTGTGCGAGAACACCATGCTGAACTCCGCATACTTGTTGTACGTGAACTGCCCGCTCCCGGTGCCGGCTCCAGTGAGAAGCCCGAGCTCCGCGCGCTGGTCGGCGAACATCCTCGCGGACACGTCCTGCGGGAGCGCCGCCGCCCAGAACGCGAAACTGAGCGCCACACCTATGAAGAAGACCCCGTACAGCTCGATGATCGGCTTGTATATTTTCCACAGGTTGTGCTTGTGGTGCGCCTCGATCTCATGCTCCTTCTCCTCATGCAGTATGAACTTAAGAAAGAACGGTATCGCGGGCATCACAATGAGCTCTATTATGAACAGCGACGAGCCCGCGGGGTAGAAATAATGCGTGATAAGAACCGCGACTGACACGAACACGAACGCGAGCACGAGCGTGAGCGCGGGCGTCCGCTCAATCCTCTTCGTTGATATGAGATGCTCAAGAACCATGGTCGCCCTCCGATTTATCTCTCATTCATTTTATTTTGCGCACGTTTATTTATCTTTGCATTTAAATATAACCCTGGTGGTCCAATGAAGGAAATAACCGTTCTCAGCGAGGACAGGGTCGGGCTCCTCGCGGACATTTCCGTCCTGCTCGCGAACAACAGGATAAACCTGAAGTACATCTCGGCGCACGCGATCGCGGACAAGGCTGCCATACACCTCGTTACCTCCTCGGACAAGCGCGCGGTCAGGGTTCTCGAGAACGCGGGGTTCGAAGTCCTCGATTCTGACACGCTCGTTGTCAAACTCCATGACAGGATTGGCGAGCTCGCGGACGTCTCGCGCAAACTCGCGGACAACCACGTGAACATCATCCACGCGCAGTGGCTCACGCGCGAGGGCGGAAGGGGAAGGAAGGAGGGCAAGGTGCTCATCTCGCTCAAGGTCGACAAGCCGAAGAAGGCCGCGAAACTCCTAAGGAAATACCTCTAACCCCCAGTCGCGCCCGCGCTCCTCAACAACCTCAATGAAATTTTTCAACACCCTCAGCCCAACCTCTCCGCTTTTTTCAGGGTGGAACTGCACCCCGAAAACATTCCCGCGCGCGATTACTGAAGGAAACACCTCCCCATAATTTGTGACCGCCGCGACAACCCCCTCGTCCTCGGGCCTCACGGCGTACGAGTTCGCGAAGTAAAAATAACTCTCATCAGGAATTCCCCCGAGCAGTTCGCATTCTTTCATTTTCTCTATTCCATTCCACCCAATCTGCGGCAGCTTCACCCCTCCTCCAATTTTTCTCACACGCCCCTTGAAAATTCCCAACCCCTCGCCTTCTGCCTCCTCGCTTCCCTCGAACAGAAACTGCATCCCAAGGCATATCCCAAGGAGCGGCTTCTCGCGCGCGCATTCGATTATCGCCTCTCGCAAACTTCCGATTTTATTTACGCAGGAGAACGAACCAACACCCGGAAGCACGAGCGCGTCCGCCTCTTCCATCCCGCGCACGCTCCGCACAATCTTCGCCTCTGCCCCGCACGCTTCGAGCGCCTTCCTCACGCTCTCCAAGTTTCCCGCGCCCGCATCCACGACCGCCACGACAACCCTCCTGTTTCTCATGGAACAACCCTCTCCATCGCGAGCACCAAAATGTCCTTCGCGCCGGCCTCCTTCATCCTCATTATCGCGCGCGCAAGCTCGCTCTCCTCCACGACGGCGTGCACCGCGTACTCCTCTTTTTTCGCGAGCCGAAGAACGGTGGGGCTCTCCATGCAGGGCATCACGCGGACGACTTTTTCCAGCGCCTCATCGCTTCCCACGTTCGCCATCACGTATTTCTTCCCCCCAGCGTTCATCATCCCGCGAAACGAGAGCGCGATCTCCCCAACCACCTCCCGCTTTTCCCGCGCGATTTTTTTGTTCGCGATGAAGCACGCGCTCGATTCGAGCAGGGTTTCGAGAACGCGTAGATTGTTTAGCGCGAGCGTGGTTCCAGTGCTCACATTGTCCACAATCGCCTCCGCTATCCCGAGATACGGCGTTATTTCGGCCGCGCCGGATATTCGCACGATTTTCACGGGAATTTTTTCCTTCCTGAAAAATGCGCGCGTTATTCCAGGCAAACTCGTCGCAATCCTCTTCCCCCTTAGCGCGCGCACGCTCTTCGCGCCCGAATTCTCAGGAACCGCGAGCGCGACACTGCACCCGCCGAAATTCAACTTCTCAATCAACTCAACGCGCGCGCCTGTTTCCACAACCAAATCATAGCCCGTTATTCCCGCATCCGCCGCGCCTGCCTCGACATACTCCGGAATGTCCTGCGCGCGCACGAAAATGACCTGCACGTTTGGATTCGAGGTTCTTGCGAACAGCTTCCGCTCGCCCCCTTCGCCGTTCAACAATTTTATTCCTGCCTCTTCCAGCATCCTTATTGCCGGCTCGCACATCCTTCCCTTGTTCGGAATTGCAAATCTTATCATCGAGTCACCCCGTTGTCTCCTTCACGCCCGCGCACGCGCCCTTTCTGAATTCATTCCGCTCGAACGCCTGCGCAAGCGCGCACCCCAACCCCCTGAAAACGCTTTCCCAAATGTGGTGCGGGTCCTCCCCTGAAAGCAGATACACGTTCAATGTCGCGCCCATCCCGAGCGCGAACCCCTTCAAAAAATCATCCAAATCGCAGGCGCGCGCATCCTCAACATTTCCAGCCAACATTTCTCTAACGCGCATCTCTCGGTTCAAACTTACAATATTCAGCTCAGGCCTCCCCTCGAAACTCACTCCCACGAGCGCGCCCGCCTCATCAATGACGCCCAAATCCGCAACCAAACCCCTCACATACTCACGCCCGAAGCCCGCGGCTTTAGCCGCGGGTAAAGGCGCAGATGCTTCCGCTTCCTCCAAATTACAGCAAGCCCACGCCTTTAGGCGTGGGTATGTGACGTTCGCACCTCGCGCATTCGCACCCCTTCCATCAATTCTCCTAATCATCACCTCGCGCAACGCCCTTCCCAAAACAATTCCCACATCCTCGAAAACCACGTGCGTGAGTTTGTAATTCTTCGCCTTGTAGCGCAGTTTCAAATTGAACCCGCAGTTCCACGCGATAGTTTGGAGCATGTGGCTGAGGAATTCCACCGGAGTTTTTATCTCGCACTTTTTTCTCTTCCCAAACTCAACCTCAACTCTCGCCTCGTTCTCGCTCGTCCTTCTCTCGACGAGCGCTTTCTTCTCGCTCGCTGCAACAATTCTCACTCCAAGTTTTTCCATCTCAATCCCCCGCAAACCTCACCTCAACAGAGCGCGCGTGCGCGGGAAACCCCTCGAACCCGCACAACTCAACAACATCGTGCGCAACATTCCGCAATCCTTTCTTGCTCGCGCACTCAACAGTCTGCTTCTTCAAAAACGTATCCACGCTCACGCCCGAAAACCTGCGCGCGAAACCCCCTGTGGGAAGTATCGCGTTCGGTCCTGCGATGAAATTCCCGAGCGTGATTGGCGAATACGCGCCCAGGCACACTGTTCCCGCGCTCCTTATTTTTCTCAGAACCGCGCGCGGCCTCCTCACATTAAGCACAAGATGCTCAGGCGCGTACTCATTGACGAAATCAACCGCCTCCTGAAAACTATCCGCAACCAGCAGCGCGCCGTAAGTTCGCATATTTTCTTTCACGTATTTTCCGCGCGGCTCGGGCAATTCGCTAATCATCTCCTCCAACCGCTTCCCAACATTGCGCGCGAGTTCCTCCGAATTCGTCACCAGAATTCCAGCGGAATCCGGTCCGTGCTCCGCCTCCGAGAGAACATCCGCTGCAACAAAGAGGGGGTTCGCGCTCCTGTCCGCGAGAACCATCCCCTCGCTCGGCCCTGGCGGGAAATCGATGCGCGCGACATCCCGCAACATTCTCTGCGCCGCGCACACGTAGGGATTCCCGGGTCCTGCGATCACGTCTGCGCGCGGAATCGTTTCAGTCCCGTACGCCATCGCCGCAATCGCCTGCGCTCCTCCCGCCTTGTAAATTTCATCCACGCCTGCAATGTCCGCCGCAACGAGCGTCGCCCCATCAATTCCCCCATTTTCGCGCGGCGGCGTGCACGCGATTATTTTTTTCACTCCAGCGATTTTCGCAGGAATAGCAAGCATAAGCATCACGGACGGATACCTCGCTTTCCCTCCCGGCACATAAAGGCCAGCGACATCAACAGGAATCGCGCGCCTTCCCGCAACTATCCCTTTTTCAATCTCGACCCGATACTCGCGCGGAACCTGCCTCTGGTGGAATTTCCTTACGTTCCGCGCGGTCCTCTTCAGCGCGCGCAGCAAATTTTTGTCGATTCGAGAATAAGCCTGCTCAATCTCGCGCGCACTCACCCCCAACTCGCTCGCGCTCAGCCTCACCCCGTCAAACTTTTCCGTGTATTCAAGAAGCGCCCCGTCCCCGCGCCTCCTCACCTCCCCAACTATTCCCTTCGCTCGCTCCGCTACGACCTCAATATCGAATTCCGCGCGCCTCATAATTCTCTCTTTTTTGCGCGCGTTCATTCCGGAGATTCGAAAAACCCTCACGTAAGAAGAAGCCCTTGCATCAACACTGTCCGATGTGAAGCAACACACCAACCATCATTTCCACCATTTACACGTATTTCCCATTGTGGGAATATTGTGGGAACGCAAGTATTTAAACCTATCGGAAAATCGGCTCTGTAGAAATCCTTGAATAGTAGCCCCGGCTAATTCTCGGTTTGGCGA
>CAZWEI010000045.1:0-8971 GCA_964632135.1 Microcaldota archaeon | reverse complement strand
GGTCCGACCGTCCGCAAAGTTTTTTATTCCTTGGGTTGCAGATTGAATCATGAACAAACGCAACCCACCCGCTTATTCTGCTTATTCCGTGTATGTTCTGTGCCTCGCGCTCATTCTCGCCGCAGGGTGCGCGGAATCCCCGTTGCAGGGAAACGAGACCGCGGGGAATAAAACAGGCGTTGAACCGCCCGCGAACGCGACGGTAGTAGTTCCTGTGAATAACACGCAGATAGCATACAAAAGTTACACCGCGAGCGCGCTCGCATTCTACAACTTCACCGACCCGCGCGAGAAGGCGTTCGGCCTCGAGATCCCCGTCGGTTGGGTGGTAACGAACGGCTCGGGGTTGATAAGGCCTTACATAGACGCCGGCATGGCGTTCGAGGCGAAGTCGCCTGCAGGACAGGGGTTCTTCTTCCAGGATCCGTACGGGTACGTTTATGTTACGCCGAACCAGGTGCTTGAATACGCGGGCTTCACAGAGGGCTCGAAGTACGACCCCTCGGGCGGGGTTTCCAATCCAATGATTGTGATGCATTATATTGAAGCATCTGACTTCGCGCGAGCGTTACTTAATACAACAGGGATTGTCGCGAGCAACATCAACGTTGTTGAAAGGCCTGACCTTCTCCAGAGCGGGAGTCCGCTAATCACGAAACAGACCGCGGCAGAGCTTTCGTTCGAGTACGCCGAGAGTGGAAGAAGGATGAAAGCGGTAATACTTGCGAGGACTTCGCTGATTGAGATGTCAGGAACAGGCGTGTGGTCCGCGTCGGTTATGGACTACTACGCGCCTGAAAATCTCTTCAATGAAACGGAACTGCTCGTGCTTCGCATGCAGAAATCATTCAAAATAGACGGCGCGTGGGCTGCGCGCGAGCAGGTTGAGGTGAACAGACGGCTGGGCATCATCGCGCAGAGCCAAAATGAAATAAGCGAAATCATCTCCTCCACTTTCGAGATGCGCAGCAAGACAATGGACGAACTAAACCAGAAGTGGGACAACTACATACTCGGGGTCGAGGACGTTTACGACCCTGCGACAGGAGAGCACCTCGTGGTTGATAGCGGCTCGAAATACTACTGGACAGACGGGCAGGGAAATATTTACGGCACGGACGTGGCGGAGAGCCCGCGCCCAAGGGAGAACCTGCACCTTCTTACGTGCCCTGGCTGCTGAGCCGGCGGGTTATCTATTTATATATTCACATATATCAATATTTAATTATGAAAAACAAGTCCAAACTGCTTAAGGCGCTGGGCGACGAGGTCAGGCTGAAAATCGTGCAGCACCTGCTGGACGGGGAGAAATGCGCCTGCTCCATCGTCCCGTTTGCAGGGAAAGCGCAGCCGACGGTTTCCAGCCACCTCAAAATCCTACTCGAGGCAGGGGTTTTGGAGCAGAGAAGGGAAGGAGTAAACATCTGGTACAAATTGAAGAGCAAGAATGCGATTCAAATAATGAAAATCCTCGGCATGCGCAAAAGAAGGAGCAGCACACGGGGCTGCTGAGTTGATTGAATGGGCGAAGGCGCGGCTGCTTCTGAGAATAAACAACTTTCGTTTCTTGATAGATATCTGACTATTTGGATATTCGCGGCGATGGCGCTGGGCGTCCTGCTGGGCGCGTTCGCACCCGGCTTCTCGGAGTTCGTCGCCGGCCTGCAAATCGGCACAACCTCCATTCCAATCGCTCTCGGCCTTATCGTGATGATGTATCCCCCGCTCGCGAAGGTGAGGTACGAGAAGCTCTGGAGCGTGTTCGCGGACAGGAAAATACTCGCGTTGTCGTTGGTTCAGAACTGGGTGATAGGCCCTGTGCTCATGTTCGCGCTCGCGGTAATTTTCCTGCGCGACTACCCGGAATATATGGTCGGGTTGATAATGATTGGGCTTGCGCGCTGCATAGCGATGGTGCTCGTGTGGAACGAACTCGCAAAAGGCCACACGGATTACGCCGCAGGCCTCGTCGCAGTCAACAGCATATTCCAAGTCATATTTTACAGCGTGTATGCCTGGTTCTTCATCACCCTTCTCCCGCCATTAGTAGGAGTGGGCGGGAGCATCGTGAACGTGAGCATCTGGCAGGTCGCGCAGAGCGTGTTCGTCTACCTCGGGATACCGTTCATTGCAGGCGCGCTGACGCACCACTTCCTCGTGAAGCGAAAGGGCGAGGAATGGTACCACGGGCAGTTTATACCTAAAATAAGCCCGCTCACGCTGCTCGCGCTTCTTTTCACCATAGTGGTGATGTTCGGCCTGAAGGGGAGCGTCATCCTCCAAATCCCTCTGGACGTCGCGCGCATAGCAATCCCGCTCCTGCTCTATTTCGTGCTGATGTTCTTCATCAGTTTCTTCATGGGCATGAGGCTGGGCGCGGGCTACGAAAAGAGCGCGACCCTTTCCTTCACTGCCGCGAGCAACAACTTCGAACTCGCAATCGCTGTGGCGGTGGCGGTTTTCGGCATAAACTCCGGCGCGGCGTTCGCGGCAGTGATAGGCCCGCTAATAGAGGTGCCTGTGATGATAAGCCTCGTGAACGTGTCGCTTGGAATGAAAAAAAGATTTTTCAGCTGGGAGAAATACGCTCAGGGGCGGTGATGATGGCAAAGCAGACGGCAAAGCAATTGCGCGTGGAGTTCAGGTATTTTGACCGGAGCGCGTGCAGCAGGTGCAGAATCACGGACAAGAACGTGGCGAGAACGCTGCTGGAGTTGCGCGGGGCGCTCGGTGAAGCTCGCGTCGAAGTAAAACTCAAAACCACGAAGCTCCCTGCGAGCAGGCTCGGCGAGTCGAACTCCGTGCTCATAAATGAAATTGATGTTGAAGCGCTTGTGAAGGGAGAAATGGGCTCGCGGTTCACCCCGTGCCGCGGATGCGGCACGCTCTCAAAAAGCCCCTGCGAGTGCCGGGCGTACACATACCGCGGGAAGAAGTACCGTTATATTCCAAGGGCGATGATCCGCGAGGCAATACAGAAAGTTCTTGTTATGGGCGGCTCCCACGCCTCATCCAGCCGGTGAATTAGGGTCCACATGGTTTTTAGGGGGCACGCGAGTAAGGCAGCCTCGACGCTGCCATATCAAAATGATATCATTATATATCTATTTGATATAAAGCATAATACTGTGAACGGGGTGGAGATATGACAAATATTTTGGTGCGTTTGGACGGCTCTGTGGAGGAAACTCTGAAGCGGCTCGTGGAGACAGGCTTTTTCAAGACGAAGGCGGAGGCGGTGCGCGCTGGCATACTCGAACTCGGCAGGGAGTATATGGTGGTGAAAACGCGCGAGGAGCTGATGGACGAACTCGCTGTCGCGAAGATGCAGAGGATGGAGGAGGAACTCAAGTCCGGGAAGAGAAGAACCTTCACTGAAGAAGAAGTAAGAAGAAAATACGGGTTGTAGCATGGGCGAGTACAGGCTTGAATTCGCCAAGGGATGGGGGGACTATTTCGAGAAACTCGACAGAAGCATGCAGGAGCGGGTTTGGAGAAAAATCCAGCAGTTGAAAACCACCACTTACGCGCGGCACCTGAAAAAGGGGCTGCCTTTTTACGTTTCCGAGATAGGCCAGCACCGCGTATGCTACACAATTGACGAGAAAAAGAAAATTAAAGTTGTATATTTCGTCGGCGACCACAAGGAATACGAGAAATGGCTCGGGCTGTGAGCCGGCTGGCAAACCAGAAAATCCTCGGGTTTCGGAGGGCGGAACGGCTTTGCTAAAAAATCGCCCTATAAAGGGGTGAAAATATGAAAGAAAAATCCAAATTTTCGCTTGCGCGCAAAGACGAGTCAATTGCAGAGCTTGTGGGAAAAACCGATCATAAAACATTGGCCGTCTGGGCAGTTGATTGCGTCGAGCGTGTCATGCCATACTTTGAGGAAAAATATCCGGAAGACCACCGCCCCAGAAAAGCCATTGAAGCGCTCCGAAAATGGATACGCACCGGGATATTCAGGATGGCGGATGTACGCAAAGCCGCGCTTGACGCTCATGCGGCTGCCCGCGGGGTGGGAGAGGATAACGCCGCCCGCTCTGCTGCCCGTGCCGCAGGTCAAGCGGTGGCAACTGCGCATGTTCCCGCTCATTCCGTTGGTGCTGCAAATTATTCCTTGCAGGCCATTCATAGAGCCGCCAACTCCTCTGATGTCGATGCCGCCATAGCCAAAGAACGGGATTGGCAATACCGGCATTTGCTTGAATTGAGGGGGGAGTGATTGCGATAGTTGACTTTTACGTTAAGAGCTTCGGTGAATACAAGGAATGGCTTATCAGGCATCTTGCGCTTAACCCGGAAAGCCCTGCTCCTGTAGAATCACCGTATTTCACAAAGGAGCAGATAATGGAACTGTTTCCGAAGACGCTGAGGAAAATAGAAGAAACGAAGGAGGATGGGCTTGTGAAGAGCTGGGCTGTTTTGCTTCATAAGAAATAGGCGTCTGAGGACTACGCTTCGCCTGGCCTCCAAATGAGACTGTGTTTCCGGGAAAATTAGGTGACTACAAAAATGATCGCAACATCAGTGGATGTAGTCACCTTTTCTCAAACCGTCTGTTTTTGTAGTGCCTAAAGATACATGCTTATCTCTGGTTGGTGTTTAGGCACTACAGTATGAACCGCGCAACATAATTTATCCAATATCGCGGTATGCCTCGTCGCGCTTTCTCACGAACATCAGCGTTATCCGGTTGTCTTCTACGTGATAGACCAGGCGGTAGCGCTCGAACCGCAGGCGGTAGTAGTTCGGATGCGCCTTCAGCGGCTTGAACCGCCTCGGGTTTTCCAGAATTTTAGGCAGCAGTTTTTGCAGATGCTCCTGCGAGGATTTATCCAACTTCGTGAAGTCCTTTTTGAAAGTGTCCGTGGCGAAAAGTTCGTACAAGCAATCACCAAGAATCACTCGGAAAGCTCGCTGATGTTTTTTACGCGGTGAACTTTTTCCTTGCCTGTTTTTATGTCCCGCTCAATGCGCGCTATTTCCCTGAGGTCCTCTTCAAGTTCCTCCTGCTCCATCCTGTTCCTCACCAACTGGTATTTGTCGTTAAGTTCGAGCACGCCCAGGCGCAGGGCTTCAGCCTTTGTCTTGGCGATTCCCGTCCGTACCGCCTCCGCTATGACTTTTTCGACGTAACCTTCGAAATGCATGCTGATGTTCATCGCATCCCCCTCCATAACGTTATGGTAATATTATGTTAAAATGGTGTATATAAATTTAATGGTATATTCATGCAAAAATCTAATTCGGGGCCCATTTTGTAGTGGAGAAGTTTAAACGATAAATTTAAATATTATTCGGCACTACAAGATACCATGGCATTCATAAGAAAAAAAAGCAGAGGAAGCACGTACTATTACGAGCTGGTGGAAAACCTGCGCGTGGACGGGAAAGTGAGGCAGAAAGCGCTCCGGTACTTCCCGACAAGAAACGACGCGGAGGAATACGCCAAGAAGGAGGGCATTCATTTTGATGAAACGGATGGCGAATGGATTGACAACCCGCTGGGAAAGCGCCTCGAACAAAAACTGAAAAAACTCGATTCCCTCAGGCCGCTTCAGCCCGAGACCCTGAAGAGGCTGCGTGAGAAGTTCGAAGTCGACATGACGTACCACTCAAACGCGATTGAGGGAAACCGGCTCAGCCTGCGTGAAACGTGGCTCGTACTTAGGAGAGGGATTACGATACGCGGAAAGTCGATGACCGAACATCTTGAGGCCACGAATCACCTTGAGGCGCTTGGCTTGCTGGAGAGAATGGCGGATAGAAAGAGGAAAATCTCGGAAACAGACGTGCTCAATCTTCACGCCGCAATCCTGGACAAGATAGACCCTCACAATGCCGGCTTCTACCGTCACGAGCAGGTTTTCATCCAGGGTTCTAAACTGACGCTTCCGAATTGGCGGAAAGTGCCCGAGATGATGAAGGAGGTCTATAACGAACTCAACGGCAAAACGAAGGGAATTCGGGCCATCTATTCTGCGGTCAGGATACACCACGAGACTGTGAGGATACATCCGTTTGTTGATGGAAATGGAAGACTAGCGCGGCTTTTGATGAACCTCCGCCTCCTCCGTGCAGGCTTCCCGCCGACAATACTCAGAAGGGAGGAGCGCCGTTCCTACTACTCCGCCCTTGAAAAGGCCGACAAAGGCGATCTCAGACCTCTTGCCATGCTGATTGGGAAGGACGTCGAAAGAGCGCTGGACCTTTACCTCGAGGCTGCGGTCTGACGGCATGGTGCTTCACCAGCCCGTCCGAGAATGATGCTAAGACTTTTATATACCCCCCGCGTAAGAGTAGGGAGTGGTGAATATGGCAAAGATGTGGGGAGGGGCTTTCGAGAAGGGCCCTAAAAAGGAGTTAATAGAATTCACGTCCTCTGAAAATGCGAAGCTGGACGCGCGCCTTATCCTTTATGATATTTTAGGAAGCGAGGCGCACGTGGCGATGCTTCACAAGCAGGGGATTCTGCCTAGCGAAGACGCTAAGAAAATACTGCGCGCGCTGGGGAAATTGAAGGAACTCCACAAGAAAGGAAAGTTCGCAATTTCCGAGGATGACGAGGACGTTCACACCGCCGTCGAGAATTTCGTGAGAGCAGAGGCAGGCGAGGCAGGCGGAAAGATGCACACCGCGCGCTCGCGCAACGACCAAATTAACGTGGATATGCGCATGTTCCTGCGCGATGAAATTAATGAGGTAATTTGGAAACTGCTCGCGCTCCAGGCAGCGCTGCTCAAACTTCAGAAGAACAACCTTCAAACCGTGATGCCGGGCTACACGCACACGAGAATAGCGCAGCCCATCACTTTCGCGTTCTGGTGCGCCTCGCATTTCGAGGGGTTTGCGCGCGACGTCGAGCGCCTTGAGCAGGCATACGCGCGCGTTAATGTCAATCCGCTGGGCGCAGGCGCGCTCGCAGGCACGAGTTGGAACATCGACAAGGAGTTCACCGCGGAACTGCTCGGGTTCGAGGAGGTTCACGGGAACGCGCTTGACGTCGTGAGTTCGCGCGGGGAGCTCGAGGCAGAGGTAATCTCGAATCTCGCGCTCATAATGACGCACGCGAGCCGGCTTTCGAACGAGCTGATTCTCTACTCCATGCCAGGGTTCGGGTTCGTCGAACTGAGCGAGGAGTATGCCACAGGCTCGTCCATCATGCCCCAGAAGAAGAACCCCGAGGCGCTGGAATTGATTCGCGGCCGCGCCGCGCGCGTCTACGGGAACCTGTTCCACGTGCTCGCGCTGCTGAAGAACCTGATTTCCGGGTACAATTCCGACCCCCAGGAAACGAAGTACGCGGTGATGAGCGCGCTCGACACCACGAAAAGCTCGCTCGCCATCCTCGCGGACATTCTTAGCACTCTCAAAATAAACAAGGAAAAAATGAAGGAAGCGGCAGAGGAAGGCTATTCCACTGCCACTGACCTCGCTGACCTGCTCGCGCGCAAGGGAATTCCGTTCCGCACCGCGCACCAAATTGTGGGCGCGCTCGTGAAAATGTGCGCGAAAAAGAAAAAACCATTAAACAAACTCACGCCCGCCGACATCAACAAACACGCTCGCGCGATTGCTAAGAAGAGCGTGAGCGTGAGTAAGAGCGAGATAGTTAATGCTTGCGATGTTTTGGGGAGCGTTAAGGCGCGCGCGTCAGGCCCCGCGCCCGAGAGCGTGCGCAGGATGATGCTTTCGCGCGAGCTGCTGATTGAGGAGAAGAAGAACGCCCTAGGCGCGCGCAGGAAGAAGTTGGAGGACGCGCACAAGAGATTGGGGAAGACGGTTGAGGAAATTGTAAGATAGGATGCACACCAATTTCGTTCAATACTCTTTGATGCCAGGCTCCTCGGCACGGCATTAATCGCGCTCGGGCTCCTGCTTTACGTTATCACGACGAACATAACAGGGATAATTGATTTTCTGAGATGGATGGGCGCGTAAGATAACACACCCTCATTTGTCATGCGAGCGAGGCAAGACGAAAACCAGAGTCTTAATCCTTTAGCGCCCATTCCATAAGCGGCACGAACATAATCCTGATTCCTTCGTGCGTTTCCGTTTTGGAAACATCTTTCGTCAGGATCATTGCGCTTTTCATGCCGAATGCGCGCGCGCATTTCACGGCGCCATCTATTTCCCGCTTGAACGTCCTCTCGTTCTCCAAGTCGTAAACGACCTGGATTACGCTTTCAACGTCGTTGCCCCGCTTTACCAAAAAGTCCGCCTCCCTGCCCTCCCTGTTCTTCCAGTAGCATATCTCCCTCTGACCCCCGGTCCTCCGCCTTAGCTCGATATAGACGACGTTCTCAAACAGCCTGCCAAAATCCATTTTCCCCGTCGTGCTTAATGAAAAACCCGTATCCCCGCAGTAAGCTTTCCTCGGGTATTGGGATCTGTCCTTGATGTTGTATGAGAAAATCTGGACGAAGAAAAACAGGTAGCTTGCCTGCGAAAAACGCTCCATGCGGAGAATCTTCTCCTTGCCGATTTTGTGGCCAAGACTCTTAAGGAAGTTCAGGCATTTCGAAGCTGAAAAATATGGGCTTTGGACAACGTATCTCCCAAACGTTTCAACAACGCCGATGTCCTCCCCGGATGCCTCGGCCACATCGAGCCCGACAATGTCCTTGAAATAGGAGTTCAGTATCCGCACCTTGTCCACTTCCTCCTTTGCCAATGCCACCTCGGGGAACCCCCCGTATTTAAGGTATTCGGAAAACGCCCTCTCCAGTTTCCCCCTGCCGGCAGTGGTTTTTTCCGCCCGCCGCCCCCCAAAGCGCAGGAATTCCTTAAAGGACAGAGGGAACAGCTCGTAGGTGAGTATGCGGCCCCGCAGCGGCTTGCTCGGGGTTATCAAGCTCCTGCGGGAAGAGCTGACAATCAGCTTCAGTTTCCCCTTGAGAAGCTCGTGCGTCCGCGCAAGCCAGCCCTCCCAGCCCTTCGCGCTAGTCACTTCGTCAAGGAGCAT
>CAZWEI010000044.1:0-9505 GCA_964632135.1 Microcaldota archaeon | reverse complement strand
CCACGATGCGGGCGTGAAAATTCTCGGCACGCAGGTCGAGGGAATAGACATTGCAGAGGACCGCGAGAGGTTCAGGAAACTTCTTCATGAATTGGGAATTCCGCAGCCGAAAAATGGAACCGCGCGCAATGAGGAGGAGGCGCTCGCTGCTGCCGCGCGCATCGGCTATCCCATAGTCATGCGCCCGAGTTACGTGATTGCAGGCCGCGCGATGGCAATAATTTACGATGACAAGGAGTTGAAAAAATACATCCACACTGCAGTTGAAGTCTCCGAGCGCAGGCCAGTTCTCATAGATAAATATGTTGAGAATGCGCGCGAGTGCGAGATTGATGGGGTTTCAGATGAGAAACGGCTCTTCATCGCAGGAATAATGGAGCACGTCGAGCGCGCCGGCGTGCATTCCGGGGACGCGAGCTGCGTCGTGCCGCCAATCACTCTTGATGAAAAAGTTCAGAAAACAATAATTGATTATTCCAAAAGGATTGCGCGCGCGCTCAACAACATCGGCGCGATAAATATCCAGTACGCGGTTCAGAATGAAAACGTATTCGTTCTCGAGGCGAACCCGCGCGCAAGCCGCACGATGCCTTACTTGAGCAAGGCGACCGGAATCCCGATTGTGAAGGTTGCGACAAAAGTTTTGCTTGGGAAAACTCTCGATGAGTTGGGAATGCCGCGCGCCGTACCCTCGCTTCCATATTTTGCGGTGAAGAGCGTCGTGTTCCCATTCTTGAAACTGCCCGGAACAGACACCGTTCTCGGGCCAGAGATGAAAAGCACAGGAGAGAGCATGGGAATCGATGCGGACTTCGGTCGCGCGTACTACAAATCACTGCTGGGCGCGAACCTCAACATCCCGACGAAAGGAGGGATAGCCATCACGCTGAAAAAGGAGGACCACAAGTTCGCAGGAAGGCTCGCGAGCGAATTCGCTTCGCTTGGTTTCGAGATTCACGCCACAGAGGGAACGGCGAGGCACATAAGCGCACCCCTCCAGCTTCACAAGATTCACATTCTCAAGAAAATTTCAGAGGGAGAGCCGAACATCGTTTCAAAACTCCGCGCAGGCGAGCTTGGGATGGTAATAAACACGCTCGAGAAGGGAAAGCGCTCGTTCAGCGACGGCTTCAGGATAAGGCGCGCCTCGCTCGAGAGCAACGTGCCCTGCATAACGACGATAGAGGCCGCGCTCGGCATCGCTGAGGCGCTGCGCGCGTACTCGAGAAGCAAAATTACAATCGAAGCGATAGGCAGAAGCAAAAGAAAAACGAGTAACTGAAAAATTAATTCGCTAGCTCGGGCTTTCCTCGGTCGCGCCCGCGTTCTCGTCCGCTATTTCAAAGTAGACCTTCCCCATGTTGATTGCGAGAATTCTGAGCATTATGCCGCACGAGGCGCATTCCACAACTGTTCCAATGGTCGGCTCTACCTCGAACTTGTGCTGGCAGCCCGGGCATCTCGTCTTCATCTTCACCATTCAAACTCCCCATCCAGCAGTTTCCAGCAGTCGCCTACATTTTTATTCTTTTGGAGGGGTTAATAAACCTATGCAAACAGGGTTCAAGGAGCACCTCATAGCGGGCCTGCTCGCGCTCGTCGCGCTCATAATCGTCTCGATTTACTTTCGCGTGAGTGACATCAGCGCGCTCGCGCTCGGGAGTTTCGCATTTCTGGTGGGCGCGGTCATTCCAGACGTCGACCACCCTCTTTCATACCCGAGAAAAATTTTAATCACGCTCGTGCTTCTCGCGTCGCTTTTGGTGATGGTGCTCCTTTTCGCGCCCATAAATTCCGTTTGCGATGTGGTTATTGGAGGCGCGAGGTGCGACCTGATTTCCGCGTTCATCGTGATTGCCGTGCCGCTTTTGATAACGTCGATACTCGACCATCTTATCCCCTTCCACAGGGGCGTCCTCCACGGGTTTCTCGCGGCGCTCGCGTTCGGCGCGGTTCTCGTGCTGGTGCTGCGCGCATCATTTTTCGTGGGCGTTTTCGGCATTCTCGGGTACGCGCTCCACATAATGCTCGATATTCTCGGCTCAGAATGAGTAACCACCTGTATTGCGCGCGATACGAAAACTATTTAAATGCCCCGTTGCATATATACTACCGACGTGCATATCATGGAAAAACACCCCCTAGAACATTTAATCAAGGGTCCGAAGGCTGATTCTTCATTCTCCACGCCACTCGAGCCGCTGGAAGAAATCGAGTACATAGGAGGCCCGAACGGCAACGGTCAGCGCGAGGAGATAACCACTCCCATAGATAAGATTTACAACCTCGTGAGCGCGTGCGAGAGAACCACTGTTTTCGAGGCTGCGAGGAACCTCTCGCTGAGCGAGCAGAGCGTGGAGAGGCTCGCGCACATGATGGAGGAGGTCGGCATACTCCGCGTGCGCTATCCGCTGAATCCTTTCGGGAGCGCGCAGCTCCACCGCAAAAAGAAATAATAGGGACTTGCTTACGCTACCTTTTTATTCTACGGCATGTCATATTACAAGCGGCAATGACGACACCGTTTGACAGCCCAAGGGGGCTCTGCCCCCTTAGTCCGTCACCGCCCAAACCCCCGCTAGCTTTTTATTGTACCGTTTCATTATACTACGCGGCAATGACGACACCGTCCCACGGAACCGCGGGAACCTACGGTTCCCCCAGTTTGACGGTCCTCCTGACCCCTCCCTTTCTTGAATAACTTTTAAAATAGAACGAACATATGTTATGCGGCAATGACGACACCGTCCCACGGAACCGCGGGAACCTACGGTTCCCCCAGTTTGACGGTCCTCCTGACCCCTCCCTTTCTTGAATAACTTTTAAAATAGAACGAACATATGTTATGCGGCAATGACGACACCGTCCCAGGGGTAGCTCGCGCGATGATCCTAAGGAGTAGCTTCTGAGCCAAACAATTATTTCGTTCTTGCAGCAGTAAATTCTCCAGTCCACCAACGAAGTGTGTCTACTTCAACGGGTTAGATTGCCGTCGCAGTTGACATCCTCGCCAGGGCATCTTGGGTCAGGGCTGCGGCACGACACAATTTTTCCGCTTAAAAGGCCCATTTTGATTTCATTAGTGCCAGGTAACCCAGTCTGTCTTTGACTCGATTGATTTGAAATCGTCCCCGTAAACAGTAATGCTTACGCGGAATGATTTGCCGGTTGGCACATGAAGATTTGTAAAGTAATTCCCATCGGAGTATCCCCTGGCCGGGATGTCGCCTACTGAAACCGTATACTGGCTCCACACTTTTCCTTCTTCAATTGATTCAAGCGCAGCGTATACCTTCACGTTTTTCGCCGGCACGGTTCCGAAGTTATCGACGCGTATCCCTGTGACATTTACGTAGGTATCGCGCGAGTTGTACGAGTAGGTATAACGGAAAACACTCTCTTGGCCCCACCCCAGATATATGTCGGGCTGCGCGCTGCGAAGGGGTATGACGTCAACGGTGGCTCCAGCAAACTGCTCGGGCAACTCCCCGATTTTCCTGTTCTCGCTGGTTGTCTCGAGGTAGCAATAATCGCGGCCGTTGTAAGGATAGGCGGCGACAGTGTAATCGAAATCAGATGGATTGCAAAATACTCCGGTTGCCACATGGCGCGGAAGCTCCAAGAGAACGACGTCGTAGCCCATCTTCTTCAGAATCGCCGCCATGAGAATGGATGTGTCCTCGCAGTCTCCACCATCAGCATAGATTGTTTCGGAGGGAAAGCGCGGGTAATCGTCGTATGGGGTTGACACATTGTCGAACGTGTAAGGCAGGCTCTGGACGAACGCTATCGCAAATTCTACCTGCTCATATTTGCTGAAGCCTTCCTGCCCTGAGATATTCGTAAGCCGCTTTGTCACGATTGAAACCGTACCGTTGCTATACGGGTCGTCGACAAAATTCCAATAATCCCGCCTCTTGCTCCTGTCTTCGGTAACGTCCGCCCCCCTCTCATTCTCGTAGCAGAGGGTGAGGTAGTAGCTCCTTTCCTTGTATGACCAGTTGTAGATTTTGAGAACAGGAAACTCTTTTGGGCAGATAACCTGCGCGAGATTTTGGAAATCATTGGGTGTGATGCAGGTTCGGTTATATTGGATGTAGCCTTTGTTACATGTGCAAGTGCAGTTTCCGCTCTTAACGTTGCCTGATGAATGAGGGTCGGTTGCGACACAATCGGAGTTGCAGATGGCTGGGCGGAGAGAGTCATATTCTTTTAGAGTAATGCAAATCCCGTTATATCTCCGGTAGCCTTTTTCGCAGGGGCAAATACAGGTTCCGTTCTTGATGGTTCCGACAGTATTGGAAAAACTTTTTTCGCACGCGGAAGTGCAAAGGGTGAGCGGATCAGTAGGTGTTGTGTCTTCTTTCGGAGCGAAGCAACCGAACGCGAGCAGTAAAAATGAGAATGAAAGCACGAGGCAGGCAATTCGCCAGTTGAGCATGCAATCCATTGTGAAGCCAGTGTATTTAACGCTTGCCGGAAGGCAAAGGAGATGCGGAAATGACCTGTGTCTCGTTGCTCATGCTTCTAACGTTGCGCTAACGTCTCGCAAATAACGTGCTGAGCCCACATATTTTCTCACTCGGGGTAGCTTCTGAGCCGAATGTTTAACCACTAATTTTAGCCACTCCGAAATTTGTCTGGGGGAAGATTTTTATACGCGCCCGTGTATAGCCAGATGGTTGCCGTGAGGAGTTAATTATGGCATTAAACAGAAATTCAGGACAGCGAACACACACGGCACAAGCTGCTTCGTTTGTGCTTTCGGTTATTTGGCTCCTGATTCTAAGCGCTCTCGTCATCCACGCGCAATTCCCATCAGTCCCGCCAGTCCCTGAACCGACATGCGTCGGAGGATGGAATATCCACGGTGAGTATTATCCAAAGGAACTGGGCGGCTGCTGTACGGGCGTTGAATGCTGCCAATACGAGGCGTTCAAAGACAGCCCCGCCTGCACCCTCGGCTGCACAGATGTCTCGTGCTGCGTAGGCATGCAGTGCTGCCAATATTCGGAATACAAATCTAACCCAATGTGCAGCTGCTCAGGCCTCGACTGTTGCATATACGAAGAGTACACCAACACTCCCCTTTGCGACTGCTCCGGCCTTGAATGCTGCGAATTCAACGAGTACAGCGATTTCCCGTTCTGCACCTGCTCTGGCATTGGATGTTGCATATACCAGGAGTACGCCGGCGACCCATCATGCGAATGCGTCGGTCTTGAATGCTGCGAATTAGACGAGTTCCAGTTTCACCCAATGTGCAGCTGCAAAGGCACGGAATGCTGCAAATACGAGGAATACGAAGGCACCCCTGCTTGCAAATGCTCCGGCCTTGAATGCTGCGAATTGGAGGAGTTCAAAGACACGCCTCTGTGCGTTCTCAACCAAACTCCGGCAGAAGAATGCAGTGCGGCCGATGCTCCTGTCTGCCCGTTAGGCGGTGCGTTTCGCAGGGATATCCCGATGCTGCGCAATTCCTTCGTGGCTAGCGGATCGCTATGCCGGGGCGCGTGCGGGCCGGATTGCCCAAAAACGTGCATTAACGTTCCGCAAGGCGTGGAAAAGTGTATACCCGACACCAAGGGAAAATGCTTCTACAAATGCAAGTACGAAAACGTGGTTTCGTGCGGAGTCCACGATGCCTGCGTGGTACACGACAACTGCTACGACAAATGCGCGGAAAATGGCGAAAAGGAAATGTGCATAGACGTACCTGGTTCTTGGTCAGACCTATGGAATTGGATATACCTACGGATAGGCCCCTGCCACTGCGCCTGCGATTACGGGTGCGTTTCGGGATATGGTTTTGACTGCGGCAATTGGATTAACGGCAACGGACCATATGACTACTTCCAGCTCTATTCCGACAAACCCGAAATCTCAGGGCCTTTCCGCTCCTGTCCCTGAGAATGCCCCCGATCTAGTTTCTGAGCAACTTAATTTAGCAATTGGCCGTCGTGAGCGCCGTCCCCGAGATACGTCATCCTAATTAACGCGCCACAATTAACGCACCACAACCGCCTAAATTATTTTAAATACGTGTTATGTATAGAAAGCCATGAACAAATCGCGCGAATCAAGCGTGGCGGATGATACAGAGGAGAATGCGCGCAATTACGGCGCAGACATCGGGCAGGAGCCGGGTGGCCGCGGGAAACAGAAGGGTGAAGCGCCGCAGGCCGAGAATGAAGTCGTGGACGACATCGTCGAGCAGGCCAAAGAAGTCCAGCGTGTTGCTGAAAAGATCTATTTCTTGTCCATTCTAAAACGATTCGGGCTGGCGTTCGGCGGCATTCTATTGCTGCTTGGCACGGTCAGCTTGACGCTATTTCTCCTGCTGTTTTTCGACGTCTTTTCGACAGGGTTTTCGAAAAATGTCGAACTCGTGATTGAGATCGGGCTGGCGTTGATTTCCGTAATCCATATCCTAGCCGGCTTTGCGCTTCTCGCGGGATAAACCCGGCTTGTTAGTGAACAGGATCAGATACGCTGCCGCTGCAGAAAAAGCGATAGCCGCTAGCAGGACCACACCATTCAGGTTGAACGAATCCAGTTTCGGCAGGCTGAAATACGCCGCGTCTATCATAAAATATGCGGTGAAGCATATCGCGGAGAAGAAAAGCAACACTCCTCCGAACGCAATCTTCACCCGGTTCATCCCTATCACATAGAGGTAGTATGCGAGTACGCCCACCAGCAGCCAAAGCGCACCAATCAGCAGGGATTGCGGGTGCATGGCGAAGAGGGCAATGATGCTAAGCGCCATCGCCGCGTAAGGGATGTACGGATAGAACGGGACCTTGAAAGGCCGCTCCAGGGAGGGCTGCTTTTTTCTTAGCGTTATGAGAGCGTATGCGGAGATCGCGATTGCTATGAAGTATGCGAAGTCGGTCAGGTACGCGACGAATGCGACGGCTTCAGTTGCGGCGAACACAATTGTGATGGCTGCAGTGACCAAAATCGCGCTGGCTGCTGTGCCATGCGGACCGATTGCAGTGAGCCTCCGCGGCAGGTACCCGTCGCGCCCCAAAGCGAATGCGTTCATGGTGCCAGCAGTCATTGCCGCATTGAGCGATGTGGCTATCGCGAGCAGGCCGGCGATGCTGAAAAGCAGCCTGCCGCCTTCGCCCATGGCTATGCTTGCTGCATCGAGGACGGCGTTTTCTGATGCTGCCACCACGGAGAGCGGCAGGATTGCAAACACCGCGAGCGAGACTGAGACGTAGATTGCCACCAGCACGAGCAGGCTCAAGACTATCGCAAGCGGGATTGTTTTCTTGGGTTCTCTAACTTCAGCAGAAACTGAAACTATGTCTTCGAACCCTATGAACGCGATGAACAACAGCGCAGCGGTCGAAAACGTGGCGCGCCAATCCCCGCCAATGAGTCCTGAAAGGTATGACCAATCTCCGATGCTGAACGTAAAGTAAACGAACACTGCAAGCAGGATCATCAGCCCTGCGACCATCACGTTTTGCACCCGCTTCAGCGTGCTCATCCCTAAGTAGAGCAGGATCCCGGCGAAGGCTATGAACGAAATAGCGGTGAGGCCGACCGGCACGGGTATGATGATCTTGAGGAAGTATGCGACCGCGATGGCGTTGAATGCAGCGTAGACTATGTTCCCAAACCAGACAATCCAGCCGACGATGAACGGCAGCATTCCCCTGAATGCCCGTCTCGCGAAAACATAGTCCTCGCCGGACGTGGGGATTGCGGTCGCGAGCTCGGCGTAACAAAGACCCACGAGCAGGGCCATGACAAACGCGATGCATATCGATATGACCGCCTGCATTCCGGCAAGGGAACCAGCGAGACCCAAGAGGAGGAATATCTCAGGACCCAGCGCGCTGCCCACGCCAAGCATCACACAGTCAAAAAGCGAGAGCTCGTGCTTGTCCATGCACATCAATTCGCAAGCAGTCTTTAAACTTATTGTGTCGGGCGGGAGAAAACACAAGGGGCGGTTGGCGCCGATAAAAGCTTAAATTACTTGCACCCAATATTTTCATATGGCGAAGAAGAAACCGCAGAAAAAGAGCGAGAACACCGAGGAAAGGAAATTCGCTATAAAGGCGTGCCCGAACTGCGGGGGCCGCGAGTTCGAGTGGGTCGGAGGAAATGGAAGGGCTGTTTTTGATTTTACCGGCGTTTCGTCGCTTTCCGGCCTATCGAATTGCAAAAAGTGCGGCAGGGACGTTTTTCCGATAGAGTTTGATTCCGAGAAAAGTTACAGGATGTTCCTCAAAAATCTCAGGGAACGGCCGGCGGAAGAAAAGCGAGAGGCAAAGCCAGAAGCGCCAGTGGAGGGCTGGGGCATACACATCGCGTCGGGATGGGTTCGGCTTACTTTTGGACTTTTAACCCTATTCGGGTTGTTTGAGCTAGCCTATTTGTTGCTGATTTTAGGATTCAACGTATTCACGCTCGGAGCCTTACCTGCGTTGTTGTTTGTAACAGGCATAACGTTGCTGTTCTTTTACTTCTACCTACGCGCGTCTGAAAAGTGATGCGCGCGTGTGTGCGCTAGTGAGAATATTTTTTATATCTTTGTGATTAATTATTACCATGGAAAAACACCTTCTAGTGAGCCCGAACTGCGCGGACCTCGCCGCGCCCAATTTTGAAATTAAAAAATTCCCGGACTGCGAGAACTACGTTTACATTCCGGAAATTGAAAAGTTAAAAGGAAAGCACGTCGTCCTCCTTCACAGATGCTACCCCGACCAGGACTCGCGGCTCTTCCAGCTGTTTCAGATTCTCGGCGCGGTCAGGCCAGTTGCTGCGCGCGTGACTGCGATAATCCCCTATCTCCCCTACGCGCGGCAGGATGAAATCGTCCGCCCAGGAGAGATGGAGGCAGCGGGCATGATATGCAAAATGCTCGCGGGCGCGGGCGTGGATGAACTTGTCACTTTCGACTGCCACTTCATGCAGGAGGGCGAGGGAAAGAAAAATTATTCGGGGCTGAACATAGACAACCGCTCTCTCGCGCCTGAACTGCTCGCGTACGTGAAACCCAAAGTGAGCAATCCCGCTTTCATCTCGCCTGATGCGGGCTCGGCGTACATGGTGAAAAAAGTAGGCGGAGTGAGCATGGAAAAGACGCTCGGGGATTATGTTCACGGGCCGGTGGCGTTCAGGCAGATAAAAGAGGAGAAACTTGATTTTGATGTTACGGGAAGAGACGTTATTCTTATAGACGACATGATAATCGCTGGAGAGACGATGATTCGCGCAGCGCAGGTGTGCAAGAAGGGGGGCGCGAAGAGGATAATATGCGCGGCTGTGCACGGGCTTCTAGTGAGCTGCGCGTTCGACAAGATACGCGCCGCCGGCGCGAAGGAAATCGTCGTGAGCGACAGCATCCCCGGACCTGCCGCGGTAGTGAGCGTGAAAAGAAGGCTAACGGATTACCTGCCTTAATATGCTTTTTATATTTTTTCGTTCCATTGTAGTTAGTGAAGATGGTCGAATGAATTTGTTCGAAGGCTCACCAAAA
>CAZWEI010000043.1:0-10567 GCA_964632135.1 Microcaldota archaeon | reverse complement strand
TTGATGATAGACATGGACAGCACGAGCAACAAATCCCGCCTGGGCGCGAACGCGCTCGTTGCGACCTCGCTCGCGCTCGCGAGGGCTGGCGCCGATTCCGCGCGCGTCCCGCTTTTCCAGTATCTCGATAAGAGCGCGAACCTTCTTCCAGTTCCTCTGATGAACGTGATTAACGGGGGAAAGCACGCTGGCAACAGCCTCACGATTCAGGAGTTCATGCTCATCCCCGCGGGCGCGCCCTCGTTCCGCGAGGCGCTCAGGATGGGCACAGAGGTGTATCACGAACTCGGCAAACTGCTGCAGGAGAGGTACGGGCTGAGCTCGCGAAACGTCGGCGACGAGGGGGGCTACGCGCCCTCGATGATGTACACGCGCGAGGCGATGGATGCGCTCGCGGACGCGATACGCGCGAGCGGATACTCGCGCAGCGTTTTCATAGGAATCGACGCAGCCGCATCAAGTTTTTACAAGAGCAGGAAATACATGATAGACGGGCGCGAGCTTGAGGCTGAACGGCTTACGGAATTCTACGAGCAGCTTGCGCGCGACTACCCGCTCGTAAGCATAGAGGACCCGTTTTACGAGGAGGGGTTCTCGGCATTCACGGAGCTCACGCGCAAAATCGGGAGCAGGGTGCAGATAATCGGGGACGACCTTTTCGTGACGAACGCGGCAAGACTGCAAAGGGGAATAGACGCGAGGGCGGGAAACGCGGTCCTTCTGAAAGTTAATCAGGTCGGCACGCTCACCGAAATGATGGATGTAGCAACTCTCGCGAAAAAGAACGATTTCCGCACGATAATAAGCCACCGCTCTGGCGAGACGGAAGACAGCAGCATCGCCGACATCGCGGTTGGAATCGCGGCTGGACAAATTAAGGCAGGCGCGCCTGCGAGGGGCGAGCGGACCGCGAAATACAACCAGCTCCTGCGAATAGAGGAGATGCTGGGGAAAAAGGCGAAGTACGCGGGAAGGGCTGTTTTCGGAAGATGAGACGATTTTCAACGAGTGCTTAGAAGCCCCCGTCGAGGTGCTCACACTCGACAAAGTAAATCGCTGTACGCAGTATATCCGCGATTTCATTGCTAGGTTTTGCTTTCAATTTTTCATTTAGAATTTTTAGAGCAGGGGTTTTCACTGCTTCGAGAGATGGTGAATAACCGAGATGGACGTTATGAATGGCGTCCGCGATTCCGTCAGCTATTACTTTGAGTTTTCCAACGTTAGTTTTTTCATTTTTTAGCACATCGCACAAAATGGTTACAACTTCCGAGTGTGTTTTTGGGCCTAGAATAATGTCGACAAGCGAAGACACTAATATTTTCAGATTCTCACTGTCTTGTTCTTTTTTAAGTCTCAGAACATATTCCTGAGGAACTTTATCAAGTTCTATAATATTATCAACAATAGGAGAACCGACAACCGTGCGGGCAATGCGTGATGTGAGGTCACGTAAAGTATCGGTAGTGGTTGCCTTTCCGAGAAGTTTAAATAGTCCGTTTAATTCTTCAAGTCGGGTAGTCGCGCCAATCTCGGGTATACTTTTTGCGAATTCATGCGTTTCAAAAAAGTCTTTGAGAGTACTATTATTCGCGCAATTGAGGGGTAATACGCCAAATAAGTTTTTCTGATAGAGTGGCACGATATTTGAAGGAATCGTATTTTTTCCTCTAATCTCCTTTTGGACCATTAAATTCACCTCGTTAATATTATGGGTTTTGGAGTATTTAAAACTACCGTGGCGGTTTATTTTCGCGAGGTGTGGCGTGCCCTTATCTCTTGAAAATCACAAGCCCCACGAGCCCGAGCAGCGCGTAGAAAATTCCGCAGGTTTTCCCGCCGCCCGCGCCGGTCTCATTTCCAGTTGCATTCGTGCTTGGCGGAGTTGGCGGAGCCTCGCAGTCATCAGGGCACGAGGTATAGGTCTCGCTGCCGGTACATTTTCCATCGCCGCATCTCGGCTCTAGGGGCTTTTTGCAGTCGCCTGGGCAGGTTCCGTAGGTTTCACCCGCGTCGCAAACCCCGTTGCCGCATTTCTCCGTGGGAAGAGGTGGAACGCCGCCGCAGGTACCGCCAACGCAAGAGCCGGACTCGCACTCGTCGTCGCTCGCGCACGCCGCGCCGTCGGTGAGTTTGCACGCGTTAATCAGGTTCGTGGCGTTGTGCGCGTCGTTTATCGCCCCTGCGATGAGAGCGTACGAGTTCACGGTATCGCATACTCGCAGGGAGGAGTTCGCGTTCTTGTATTTAATTTTCGCCGAGTCCAGCGCGCTCTTCGCGTCTGGCTTTCCGCAGCAAAGCCCGCCCGTGCACTTGGAAGCGAAAAGGGAATCCGCATCACTGATTGCCGCGTTTGCCTCAGCCATCTTTTTGGCTATGTTCTCCTCGCCAGGCGTCGCGTAATGGTTTAGCGTGAGGCTGAATGTTTTCGTGTAAACGTACATCTGGTCGTCAGGATCGAACGCGCGCAATCTCACCATCTCGCGCTCAAGAGTGCCGGTCCCCATCCCGCCCATTGAAACATAGAGTGTCCCCAAGCACGCGTCTGCGTGACCTGCCGCTATGTTGCATATCCCAGAGGTTCCGTTAACCCAGTCACTTATAGAAAAATCGTAATAATCCATCATCACGCGCACGGAACTCGTGTGCGTGTTTGTTATCGAAAACCGGAGTTCGTACTGGGAGGGCGCGCCGGAGCCGCAGTTGTCCACATTAAAGCTCGTGCCACTCACCAACTGCGCGCTCAGCGGCCTCTCGACAAATGCAAACGCACAAAGAGCAAGTGAAAGCAGAACGAAAAACGATAGCGCGTACCTCATCAGGACCACCTCGGGAAGAAGTTGCGCGGAAAGGAATAAAAAGTTATCCGATTACGGGGCGGGGTCGGACTGCGCGCGAAGGGCGACGGAGCACGTGATGAGATTATCCACCAAGTCGCGTACGGACCGCGGGGATCCTTTTCGTCGGTAAATCGTGCGCATAAGGCCATCCATATCCTTTGCAAAATTTCCTATGCCTTTTTCCGAAAGCGCCCGGAGTAATTCGGACCGCGCAAGCTCTACGATTACGGGCAGTCCGCCATTTGATAGCCGGGCATTCGCGACATCAAGGTATTGCTCAAAACCTAGGACGTTTTTAGCGCTTGGGAACTCGTGTTCGTCGCCCCAATACTGCTCTTTTTGGTTTATACCGTTATTTCCACTAAAGTGCAAAGCCATTATGGGGATTTTGTTTTTCTCTGTAAGCATGAGCAACGTGGATAGTTGCAATGGAATAAGCTGGAGGTGCGCGGCATCGGCGAGTATGCCTATATTCTCGTTAAGCCCGGTTAGCATTGCCACCAATTGCAGGGGCGTGCAGAACTGCATTGGCGTAGTTGCAGGCCCTGCCGTCTCCACGGCAATTTTTATTTTCCAATTCTCATCGTGCATGGTTTTGTTCAAGATTTCAAAAAATTTTCTTCCAGCTTTTATGACGGCGGAGGTGCTATCCGCAAAAACCTCGCCGTTTGCAGCCACTATGGGCGGATGGAAGGACACCAACTCCCCGACACCATAATCCAAAAAAAGTTGGTTGAAAAACCTGAGCCTGTCAATGTACCTCTCAGTAGCGTCTGCCATTAAAGGAGTTAGAACGTTGTCGCGCTTTATATCGGGGAGATGCACCAGAATCGTTATGCCTTCCTCATCGGATAATTTTTGCAGCGTTTCCAGATTGCGGACGTTGGGCGCGTATACCCCATTTTCGTATTTGTAGATGGTCTGGGCGAATCCGATTTTGCCGTGGCGGAAGTGCATGTCGAGATAGTTCACGGGTAGTTCCACTAACATGCCAAGCTGGTCCATCTCGAAAAAACGGCTTCCGAACTTTACTTTTTGTGTTTTAAGCTTTTCCCTAGCAGCCCTTTGGTCATCTCGGGTTATCCCGGCTATATTCTGGGGTAGTGGAAATGGGTTTCCAATCTCCGTTCTAGCAATCTCTCCTTTTTTTTGCGAATGAAAATTACTACTTAAATTCATATATTCGCTTCTCCAGGTTAGTTCTTCACGAGAACTCGAAGTCTCACGAGTATGTATTTATCCCATAAGATGTATATAATGGTTTCGGGGGTTCGAGCTTTGCTAATAAAGTATCGTTTGCTCATAAAGTCGGAGGGTTGCTCAAAAAGTCAATAGATTAACTACTTTCTCGGTATTTTCTTAGTTGTAATCTCTTCATCCACTAATGCCAAAAACTCATCAACTGTTCGCTTTTTCATAGGTTCTTCGTAATTTGCCTGCAAATGGTGGTTTGATGGATTGGCATAAACCTCGTTTATCCAAGGCACATAGAAGACAATTGGTTGTTCATCAATAAAAATCACATCTGTATTCTCAAATTTTATTTTAAAAACCACATAATATAGCAGTGTATTTTTGTTTTGCTGAAAAATCCTAAAGAGCTTATAAGCCTTGTTTATATCGTTTCTTGAGCCTTTTTGGGACGTGGCAGCAGTTACTTTCAGATTTACCAACACGTCCCGCCCATTTACAGTTACTGTGCAGTCATATTGTTCAATATCAGAATCAGAGTCAATCACATTTGCAAAGCCTATTTCGACCAGATTCAGTCTTGCCTGTTGTTTAACAACCTGTTCGGCTAGCCAACTTATTGACCTTGTATGCGGTTTCAATCCTTCGGGAACAAGTTTTTCGTCAAGAATATTGAAATGCCCTATTTTTCTGGTGAGCTTGTAAAAGCCATTTTGTAGTACGTTTATGTCGCTTTCTATCTCCGCGTCTAAGAGCATACATATAATACGCTTAAGACACTTTAAAAACACAATGGATACAATGGATAGTTAGAGTTTATTGTATATATCCTCAACAAATCTCTCAATTATCTCTTGTTCTTTCTCAGAAATACCATAGATGTCGAAAAAAGTCATATCGAGTTTCTTTTGTTCCTTCAAAAAATCATAATTTGTATTTGTTTTAATCTTGCTTACTAAATCCTCAACGTCCTTAGCGATTGTTTCTTTTTCTCTCTGGGAAGGCTCTAAATATGGAAGTTTTTTTATGTATTTTGAAGAGATATTGTTTGTCCGATTTAGCACGGCTTTGAGCATATATCTAACTACTTTTGAGTTTAGTAAGCCAAGCGCGTAATATAGTTCGACCCTATCCTTTGCAAAGAAATTGGCATTCACACCGAATAGGTTTCCTGCTGGCATATAACTGGCACTAAAACCAACCCCTACGGACGCGCAGGTTATTCCCTCCTTGAAGAAAAATCTCTCGTTTCTTAGCATATAGTTCTTTATTTCGCTTGAATATTGTTTGTAGTTTTTTTCTATGGACATAGTTGGCTCGTAGTAATAGGCTTTTCTGATTCCATTTTTGTAATACCCAACCCATGCAGGATTTCCCAGAACTTCTATTGAGGGTTTCAAAAATCTCTTGTCGTTGCCAGTGGATATTCCCGTGCCACCATCCAAAACATCTTCAAGACGCTTATCGCATTTGCGTATTAGCTCGATTATTCTTGTTGGCACATTAACAAAGAATGTAGAATCTGGCAGGTGTGCAAAATTGCCTTGTTTTACTTCTTGAATGTTTTTGGGTTTCCAATATTCCTCTTCGGTTTCAGTTCTATCAATCAACCGCACGAAATTGTTATTGCGTTCATTCACCTTGTCAAGACCAGCACATTTCTCAACTGTTAGAATCGCAGTCCTTACATCAGCCCCTGCTGGATGAAAAAGTTTTCTTGGCGCAAGCAGGATTTCCTTTATTTTGCAATTATTAAGCAAAAATTCTCTGAATGGCCTGTAATAAACATTTGAAACAAAAGAATCCAAAACTATGACTGACATTACGCCACCCTCACGTAGCTGTCTTATTGCAGACACGACGAAAAGGCTATACAGATTTGAGGGTGGAATAGGAAAATACCTCTTCCTCAATAGCTCTCTATTTTCCTTTATATAGTCACATTCGTTACTACTATACGGTGGATTTCCAACTATTATGTCGTATTCGCCTTTCAATTCCTTTAAGCTATCTTTCTGAAAAACGTTCTTCATTATTTTTTTTAGTTTGCTTATCGCGGACGGGTCGGTATCATAAGCATAGAGTTGGTCTGCATTGACCTTATTTTTGAGGAACTCTCTTAGAAAAATTCCGTCTCCTGCGGCTGGGTCAAGTATTTTCGAATCTCCTTTTAAGTAAGGTAATGTTTGCTCGATGATATATTTTACAGTCAATTCTGGGGTATAGTAAGCTCCCAACGTCCTATCTCTTGATTTATTGTGGTCATTGGTCATTTTCTCGCCTTATCCCCGTTCATTAATTCATCTACCCTCTGCTGGACAAAACGAGAAAGACAGAGGGCATTTTTCTTCAAAAATTCGTCTTGGTCAGACCTAATAGTTATGTTCTTGTGTATGAACTTCGTCCCTTCTTTCAGATTGGGCATCTTCGGCATCATAGGGATAACCTCGCTAATCTTTTAAAGGTTTATTTTCTCGCATAATGATTATCATAGGTATTTTATGCACAGATACCTTTATAAATGTTACTATTCATAATACATACTATGTGTATTGGAGGTGTTTAACATGGACGCAAGACAACAGAGGGGTTATGAAATTGCCAAGACGAAGCAGATTTTGGAGAAGCCTAACGGATGGGTTGTGCCTTCCCAAACGTCGAAGAAAACGAAGTATTTTGTGAATGAAAACTTTGAGTGCAACTGCCCTGATTCGACCTTTCACAACACGACCTGCAAGCACGCTTACGCCGTGAGGTATTACCTCGAAATAGAGAAAGAAACCCCGCACGGCACGACCACCGAGAAGGTAAGGATAAGCTACAAGCAGGCATGGAAGGCATACACGCAGGCGCAGAACTCGGAGGTCAACCTCTTCGACAAGCTCCTCAGCGACCTTGTTGAGTCGGTGGAAGAGCCTGAGCAGGCGATGGGGCGACCAAGAACACCGCTTAATGAACAGGTGTTTTGCGCCATCCAAAAGGTCTATTCCCAGCTGTCCAGCCGAAGGGCAAGAAGCCTTTTCGTGAATGCAGAGCAGAGGCGACAGATAGACAAAGCCCCATCCTACAATATGGTGAATCTTGTCCTGAACAGGACTGACCTAACGCCAATTTTGCACCAGTTGGTAACCCTTTCTGCCCAGCCCCTAAAGGCGGTTGATACTGAATTTGCGATTGATAGTTCGGGGTTCAGAACGACGAGCTTCAACGAATACGCACAGGACAAATACGGACTGAATAAGGCGCACAGATGGGTAAAGGCGCATATCTGCACAGGTGTTAAAACGAATGTAGTAACCGCCATAGAGATAACAGAGGAAAACGGCGCGGACTGCCCCCAGTTTGCACCACTCATAAAAACGACCTCTCAGGGTGGATTCACGATAAACGAGGTATCGGCGGATAAGGCGTATTCCAGCAGAGACAACCTTGAGGCAGTCAAAGAGGCAGGAGGGATAGCGTATGTCCCGTTCAAGTCTAACGCGACAGGCAAGAGCAGGGGCAGTCGCCTATGGCGTAAGATGTTTCTGTATTTCCAGCTAAACCAAGAGGACTTTTCGGCGCATTACCACAAGAGGTCTAACGTCGAGACTACCTTCCACATGATAAAAATGAAGTTCGGGGACAAACTGAAAAGCAAGAACCCAAAGGCGCAGGAAAACGAGCTGTTGTGCAAAATCATAGCGCACAATATCGTCGTGCTGATACACGAAATGCACGAGCTGGGGGTAGATGCAAAATTCAACTGAATTAACAAAGTTATTAATACCTTTTGCTTTTCAAAACTCTCGTCGTAGCTACGACGTGTGCAAACAAATAAATACTACCTCCTTTATAAATACTCTATAGGAGGCTAAGACTATGGGATTGACAAAAGCAAGGCTCGGTAGGGCAGAGAATTTACCGCCTGAGATTAGAGAACGCTACAAACTTCCACTTTCTGGAATGATAGTCATAGAAACAAGAAATTCAGAATCGCCAAAAGACAATATCATTTTGATTGACCCAGAAACTGGAATACGTGGCTATTTACTTAGTCTTGGAGAGTTTAAGGACATAGAAATAAGCGAAGACTAACTATTTTTGTGTTTTTATGTTTTCTATACTCCCTGCATTTGAAACAATGAAAGCTGTAACTGACAGAAATATCCAAAGTCCGCCAGCACAAATCAGAAATGATGCGTTTAACGAAGCAAATTATTTACAAAGCTTAAGTGAAGTTGATGTTGACATAGTTATTGAAGGAAATATCTTTGGACGAATTAAACCGCGATTAACAGAAGACCAGATTGCCTTCTTTGAGAGTGCTTATAGGATAGACCGTTCTACCGCTCATATTCACAGTATAACGTCAGACAGGCACTAAAATGGAGTGCCAAAAACGAAGCAAATCTAAGAAAAGTTATAATAATCGCCGAGAATGTTTCAGATTACACAGATGATGAAGAAATTAAGAAAAGTAACCGTATCCAAGTCATCCGACCTACGGATTTTATAGGAAAAACAAAAAGCCTCAAAAAATTAATTGAAGCACAAAGAAGAATCCTTAATGACTCGGACTATATGTCTGCTTATATTACACGAGTTATTAACATAATGTTTTTCAATAAACCCTGACTTCTGCTCAAAAAGTGCGCTCCCTGCTCAAGAAGTCGGCTCGTAAGGAGGGTTTTTTAGCAAAGCTGGGGGTTCGGGGTTCGACGCGAAACAGATATAAACAACGGGCGCGTGATAAACGGGATGGTTATGGCTACTGTCCGCGACATGGTCAGACTGGAAACGAAAGTTAAAGCCCCGAAGATAATCAGGGGGATGCATATAGGAATAGAGAGCCTAAAAGGCACTGGCGATCATGCCGTGGAATATGCAGTAGGCAGGGTTTCGAGAGTACTTGGAAAGGTCGTCACAAGTTTTGACCCGCGCGATGAAGGGGGGATAGACGCGTTCCAGAGCGCGAACCCTGAGCTTAGGCAGTTTCACGCAACTTTACTAAAGGACGACTGGACTCCTGGACCGGTAACGCGGGTTTATTTTTATTCTCAAAACCATAAACGAGTTCAGAAAATGCCTGTGGTTGAGGACATCCGCGGCTAATTCTTCTTCCATTTTCCCTCTTTCAGCCATTCGCGCGCATTTGCGTTCTTTTTTAGATAATCATCCAATTCCATCCCGAGCTCGAAACTGAACTTTTCCTTCAAATATTTCTTATGCGCGCCCTCGAGAATGGACTGGAGCGGGTCTCCGACCTCCTCGTGCATCGTGACGAGAAAGCCCTTCTTGCGGAGCGCGGCAGCGGCAGCGCTATTAACGTAGCCGGAGCATATTTTTATCACGTGCCCGTTTTTTGAGGCGCCGAGCCGCTTAACGAGGCTGAGCGCGGCATCCGCGACCGCGCGCAGATATTCGTGAGACTTCATTTTTTCGCCCCTGAAATGCTCCACTGGAACCTCCGAGAAAACGAATTTGGCGAGCGCCTCATCGTACGCGCCAATAAGCACGCCGCCGACAGGCGAGCCCCAGCCCGAGTCGTCAATCCAGATTACTTTTCTGTCAGGGAATTCGAGGGGCCTGCGCGCGAGGAGTTGCTCAAGCGTCCACTCGTCATTCGTGGTCAGCGTGCGCTCCCCTGATTCTTTCCTGTAAACGCGCACGCCGAAGTTCCCGAACATCCCGTGGTAAAGAAGATAGGGGTTTTTCTCGCGAACCTCTGTCAGCTTGCCGGTGGCTTTGAGCGCGCGGATTAGTTTTTCAGCTTCAGACGCCGACATGCGCTTTTCCATGCGATTATTTCAGCGAATAGACATATTTAAATATTTGGCAAAAATGATAGAAAAATAAGGAAAAGAAAAATAAAAAATTAAAATAAGTGCGCGTTTAGACGCACTTTCCAATCAGCGGCTTGTCGCCCATCTGCCTGTTGCCCGTTATCTTCGTCGTGTTGTATCCTATGGTAACGTCGTACGTGAACGCAGAGCCGGACGCGCAAGTGGTTCCAAGCGTGCCCGTCACTGTTTTTCTCTCGCCTGGGTTGAAAGATGTTGAAGTCACGCTCAAGCTCGTTCCGCCAAAAGTCACATTTTCAACACTGATCTTATCGCTTCCGCCGTTCTGCATGTCAAGCGTAACGCCCGTGCCGGATATCTTGAAGTCCAGTATCGACATCGGAGTCGCGCTCTTCCAGTAAGCCTTGCTCTGCTGCTCCTGCGCGCCGCCGGTTAGCCCCGGGAACCAGCCCAGAAGGCCTATGACGACCAGCGCGATTATGAGCGCCACAGCAAGCAAAACCAAATATTCAGTGGAGCCCTGTCCTCTCTTCACAATAACCACCCCTCGTGTGCTTTAATTTTTGCATTTTTTTACAAACATCATCGCCGTAGTGTCTATACTATTTCAAACCGCCTTTAAAAACGTTTCTATCGGTTTGTGAGTCAAGAGCCAAGGGAGGAGAGCACGCCCGCTACAACGTATCGGAATATCTCGAAAAGGATGAGCGAGGCCGCTGCAATCACAGGAAAGTATTTCAAACCAGGAAGCAG
>CAZWEI010000042.1:0-10984 GCA_964632135.1 Microcaldota archaeon | reverse complement strand
GCCGCTGTCGAACGGGGGGACCCATGTGAGGAAGACGCGGCCCTCGTAGTTCCCAACGGAAATCGTGTCTATCGGGAGGGGAGGGTTCGTGTCTATCGTGAATGAGATCACGTGCGGCTCTTTCATCTCGTTGCCGCCCGAGCCGTGAACGTCCCTGCATCTAACGTATATCGAGTAACCGCCCTCGCCCAGACTCATGCTGATGACGTGGGACGTTGCTGTTTCCGTAAATTGATAGGGAAGCAGGGAGAACTCCGCGTCCTCGAACCCGAACCTGCAGAGCGAGGCCTCGTCTGTGGTCACCGAGAGGACAAAATCGTTCGTCGTGAAAATGGCGCCGTCCCGTGGGAGGGACGAGAGCACGCTCGGGGGGGTCAAATCAACCTCGTAAGCCGTGCGCGCGCCGAGCACGACGCCCGCTAACAAAAATATGCAAAGAGGCATTAACTCCACGAGTCGGCGTGCCATGCGTTACCCCTGTGAGTAGATTATGCACGAACTCCTATTTATGCCTATGGTTTGATTAGGCACGAGAAAGAAAAAGAATAAGAAAAAATAAAGAAACTACCCGTTCAGCGTGCTGTCTACCGCCGTCTTGAACGCGTCGTAAGGCTGCGCGCCCACGAGCATATTCCCGTTTATGAAGAACGTCGGGGTTCCGCTCACTCCGTTGTCCTTGCATTCGGTCACGTCCGCTGCCACAACATCCGCCTTGTCGCCATCGTCAAGGCAGGAGTCGAACGTCGCCGTGTCAAGCCCGAGGTCGCTCGCGTACTGCTTCAAATTGGTAGTGGTGAGCGCGTTCTGGTTGTCAAACAGTTTGTCGTGGTATTCCCAGAACTTGCCCTGGTCAGCCGCGCACTCCGCAGCCTCTGCCGCCTTCTGCGCGTATTGGTGGAAGCCGAGCGGGAAGTGCTTGAAGTACACACTCACTTTTCCCTCGTAGTTCTTCAGTATCTCAGTTACGGTGGGCTCGACCCTGCCGCAGTACGGGCACTGGTAGTCAGAGCACTCGACAATTGTGACCTGCGTGCCGGTCCCGCGCGGGGTTTTTCCAGAGAGGTCGAACGTTGTGGTCGTGGTAAAGTTCTCGTTTCCCTCGGGGTTGTATTCTGGATATTCTGGTGTCGGCTGTGGCTGAGAGGGCTGCGACATCTCGCTTATCTCGTCGCCCGCGCTCTTCAGGTCTGCCATCGTCGCGCTGAGTTCGACCTTCACGAGCGTGCCGTCCGCAGATGTTTTTATCGCGTTCAGAAGTGTTTCAAGGCTCGAGCCGCTCTTCACGAGCGCGGAGTACATGTTCACGATTCCTGTAACCGCCTTTGAAGCCTTCTCGGCGGAGTTCGCGTCGTCGAAAAGCATCGCGACCTTCAACTCCACGCTCTCGCCTGCCTTATTCAACGAGAGCCCGACCGTGTTTATCTTCTTGAAAGCGGCAGTGCTCACAGGGCCGCTCTCCTCCTCGCTTATGGTTGCGCGCGCGCTCTCCGGAATCCTGCTCGCGACAACGAGCATCGCGTCCTTGTTTATGGCTCCGGTCACGGTGTTCAGGTTTGCGTTGTCGAGCGCCTTCTGCTTTCCGTTCTTCACGTCGATAACATCGCGCAGGACGAATTTCGTTCCGAAGATTATCGTTTTATCGTCTATAAAAGCAATCCCGTTTGAGAAGAGCGAGCTCCCCGCCCCCCCGTTCTGCGATTCAATCAGGTAAAGCGTGTATCCCTCGTATTTCTCCTCGGTAACCGCGTTATTCTCCTTCATTTTCGCGAGCAGAGTATCCTTATTGTACTCGCCGATGAAAACCCCGCCAATGTACTGGTCGGCCGCTGTTCCGCTCATCCGGTCGGTGTCGAAGAAGATTATAAACGCCTCTGTTTTCTTGAAGTTGATTCCGGACTCGCTCTCAGCCCTCGCGAGCTGCTCCTCTATGCTCTGCGAGCTGCCTTTCTCAATCGCATCGAGAAACTCCTTATCGTTCATTATTGCCGAGAGTTTAATCACGGCGTAGCCGTCGGCCTTGTCCGGAATAAGGGAGCCGCCGCTGGTCGGCGCGGCAGGGCCTGGCCCGCCGAGTCCAGTGCATCCGAAAAGCATCAATACCGTAAACAATCCAAGCAACAATCGCGTGTTCATAAACGCACCTCCGAATGTAGAGGGTATAACTACAATTGCTTATAAATATTTCCTGCGAAATGTTTTTGTGAGCGAATGGAAAAAAGCGTCGGACTTTTTATAGGAAGGTTCCAGCCCCTTCACAACGGGCATATGCGCGCAATCGAGTGGATACTCGGGAGATGCGGGAAACTCATCGTGCTCGTCGGGAGTTCGCAGAAGTGCTACGAATTAGAGAACCCGTTCACCGTCGGCGAGCGCATTGATATGCTGTACCGCACGCTGAAATCGAAGGGCGTGGCGGACAGGTGCCTCATCCTCAGCATTCCGGACATACAGAACAACGCGCTCTGGGTGAGCCACATAAATTCTCTTGTGCCGAGATACGACGTGGTTTTCACGAACAACGCGCTCACGAAAAGGCTGTTCCGCGAGGCAGGAAGGGAGGTCGTCGCGATTCCGTTTTTCGACAGGAAGAGCAACGACGGCACGAAGATAAGGCGCGCGATGGCGAAAGGCGACGGGTGGGAGAAACTAGTTCCTGATGAGGCAAGAAAATTCATGAAGGAGATTCGCGCGACGGAGAGAATGAGAGAGATAGGCGAGGACGATAAAAAATAAAGGGAAAAAGAGGGGCTGGTATTTACCTGTTTATTTCTTCCTGCGCCCCGACCACGTTGTCTCTTGCATTGTCTAGGTTTCGTTTCGCCTGCTCGAGTTTCTTATTCGCTTTGTCTGCTTTCTCTTTCCAGTAATTCGTTTTCTCTTCGAGCTGTTTTACTTGCGCTTTCAGCGCGAATATTTCACTATCCGACGCGCCCGATTCCTTGAGTTTCTTCAGCTCATCCTGCGCTTCCACGAGTTTATCGCGCGCGCGTTGATACATTCCTCCAAGTTCTTTTGCCAAGTTATCCTGTGTGTAGTACGCCATTGTCAGTTTGTGTATCTCTCTGTCCTGCGCTTCTATCGTGCTCGCCTGAACTTTTATCACGCTGTCCTGCGCGGCAATTGTGCTATCGTCTATCGCTATTTTTGCGTTCAAAACGAGTATCGAGTCTGCGCGCGCATCGCTTATCACCTGCTCCTGCTTCACTTGGCGGTTGAGTTGGTCTATCTTTTTGTCGTTTGGCTTGATTATTCCGAGGTATAACGCCAGCACGCCCGCTCCAACTACGGCGAGAGTGGCAGCACCGAGAGCTATAGTCCCCCACAATTTGCTCTTTGGTTTCCCCGGCGTATCTTTCTTCTCCTCTCCCACGGGCTCGGTTTTTTCCTTGTGCTTCTCTGCCTCGGCGTCGCGCTTTGCCTCGAGTTTCTCCATATTCTTGACTATTTTTAGAAGTTTTTGCAACTGGGAAACACCGTATCTATCCAATGTTTGTGACGGGTCCGTATAGAGTTCATCGACAAAATCTGAGAAAAACTTCTGATCCTTCTTCGATGGTTCTACTTTTTTAAAGAACGTGTCAAACGCGGCAAAAAACTCGCTGAACGCTTTTGCCCCCTCTTCGCCAAGCTCTTTCATATTTTCTTTTAGTTTTAGGTTTTCCTTTGCGGATTGGATTAGGCGGTAAAGGGTTTCAGAAAGTTTCTCTTTTCCCTCAACCACAGGCTTAGTCTCACGTATCGGTAGCTCCTCCGGCTTCTCCTCGTGCGTATCCTGCGATGTGCTCTCCTTCTTTTTCTTCTCTGGAGTTGGAGTCGCGACTTTTTCCATTTCGTCGACTATGTTTTGAAGCATTCCGCGCAGATTGGCGAGCTTGGTGTTTTCGGGATCTGATAGTGTTAGTGATGTATCTGCTTCTATATTCTTAATCGAACGGAGAAGATCTTTTACCTCGTTGAGATCAAGACCAAGTATGCCTTCGGATTGCGCCGTCGCTATGATTTGTTCGGCTCGCGCGAGTTTGGCCACCTCGGTTTCTGAAAGCGTGGCAAACGGTTTCTCGGAATCTGAAGTGGCGGGGTTCTCCATTACTTTGACCAAGTACAGAATCTGTTCAAGGTTCTCAATTCCGCTCTCGTTAATGTATAGATCAGGTTTAAGTTTTGGGAACGCCTCGTATGCGTAAGCCAGAAGACTTTCAGCCTGCGGGTTGAGAACAACGGTTTTTGCAAGCTCTTGAATCTTAACGACAAGAGCGCTTAGTTGTTTAACTGCCTCTTCTCCGATTCCCTGCCTGGCAGATTCTTCCAACTGTAAATTCGCCTTGGCCATGGCGATTATGCGTTCCAGAGTCTCGGACGCTTTTTCCGCGGGGTGTTCGGATATAATCTTCTCCATCTGTTGGATAGTGGGTATAACGTTCTCCTTCACTGTCGGTATATACGCCTTCCATGTTTCTGCCGGATAATGGCTTTCCTTTGTAACGCTAAAATTGTATACAAGCTCCTTCAGATTCTTTGCCGCTGCTTCGGATAATTTGACGTTTGGGTTAGTTATCATTTCCTCAAGCGCAGTTGCAATCTGTTGCATTTGTCGAGCGAGTTCCTTGCCAAATGGCTGGGGTTTTGTTTGGGTTTTCTCTGCCGTCTTTAGATTATCTTCGATTTTCGTCAAAACGTCGGATACGGCGTTGGATACCAGTCCCGGGCCGTCAAGATGATCGAGATTGAGGTTAGCGCTCACTTTTTTGACATCATCGGTAGGTATCCCGCTGGCTACAATTTTTTCCAGATGGCTTATCTGATTGTTTATCTCCTCAAGCCTGGGCGCGAGTTTTCCCCATGCTCGCAGCTCCCTCTGGTTTTTCTCCATAATTTCATTCATGGTATAAACGCGCTTTCCGCCACCGTACTGGCCTTTTTCAACTTTTTCAAGCGCGAGCTCAAACGCGGATTTTAACTGCCTGTTCGGGTCGACAGCCTCAATACGAACTTTCTGCCTATTAAGCCTGTCCAACCTCTGGTTAGCAGATTCAGTTCTAATGCCCATAAATCCACCCCCAACGCATATAGAATACACGACGGATTAAACGGAACGTAATAAGGATAGTATTAGGCCGGAAGGGGTATTTAAACCTTTGTATTTGAAATATTAAAATACACAAATGTTTATAAATAGTTAGTTTTAAAGAGTATTATGCCAACGCTGACGCCGCGGGACGAGGTCCATCTCGTGAGGCAGATGGTGCGCGCGCCTGATTTTGCGATAGTCAAACTGCTCAGCGACGGAAGGGCGCGCGGGCACGGCGAGATATACGAGGCGATTGGCGAGTACTCGCTCGCGACGAAAATATCCGCGCTCAACAGGCTGAAGAGGGCGCGCGTGGTGAAGCCCCTGCTGGTGGGCCTGGGCATCGGGTGGAAGTTGGACGAGGGTGCGCGCGAGGTTTACGAGAGTCTGGTCAGGCACCAGAAAGTTTTGGAGAAACTGGCTGAGTTCGAGAAAACAACTGTGAGGAGGTAGGAAACGGTTGCGAGACTATGTATAAGTTTGGTGATAAGGAATCTTGGTATCTTAACCCGATATCCGTTTTTCGAGTATTCGCGCGTATTCTTTGGTCTCATTTGCAGAGACGAATCCCTTTTCACCAATAAGATTAAGATTTACCACTATATTTCGCTTATAAAAACATATCGTGTATTTCTCCAGGGTTGCACTTGGTGATTCTAACACTTTTTTTGCCATTATTGATCTGGCCCCAAATTCGTTTTTTTCTAGGAGGGAAGAGCCCTCTGCCTTTAATAGCGCCTCCACATCGTCCATGACTTGCTCCAGCAGGGATGAGTCCTTGTAACTGGAGAGCGACACGTCGATTGTTTTTACTGTAACGTTATCCTTCTTCAACAGAAAGACCATGCGGTGGGTTCCCCTCCAACCTGCCGCTCCTCTCTTATTCGCGAGCGTCGCGTTGCCAGCGAATACTGTTAACGCATCATCATTAAATCCGCTTTTACTTTCAAAGAGCTCCGTGCCTGGAACGTCGTTTTGGTTTAGATTCATCTTCTCTAACTCAGTGCCAAGGTCTTGCTCCATAGGCTCGAGAATACATCCAAAGGCAGACAAAAGCAACAGCATTACGATATATCGTCTCATTTTGACCAATCTCCGACAAACACCATAAATACCATTTTGAAACCAAAAGAATAAAAACAATGTCTCCCATAATATTATTGGAGATGGGATGCAAAAAGAAGTAAAAAAATTGAAAGAGAAGCCGAAGAATCACCTACCTAAGATATTGGTGGTCGCTCCATTAATAACTACCATTTTGCTAACATCGGCTTGTGATATGCCAAAGGGTCAGCAAAAACCGAAAGCGCCGGATGCAACGCATGGCGCCGTTTCGCCAGGCAGAGCAGATTCGCTAATTACATCAAGCTCGGTTACAGCGGAAACGACCTCTGCAAAGGACACGACAAGCAGCCTTACCGCAGCTCTCCGATCATACGAAAACGGAGAGTATGGCGCTGCCTTTATACGCTTGATGAACACGCCCGAATCCGCATTTGCAAACGCGAGCAAAGAGGAGCGTTCTACATTTTTTGCCCTTCGCGGGCTTTCAAGGCTCACAAGCTATTATGCTGATGAAGATGCTTTACGTGATTTTAAAATGGCATATGAACTTGACCCAAACAACTATTTTGCTAATTTGGGATTGGGGCGTTTATTAGCTGAGGAACTGGGGTTGGAGAAGAGTTCGTTTTACCTGAGAAAGGCCGTAGCTAACAACAAAAAGGGCGACGATGAGGCACTTTTGTTTTTGGCAGGAGTGCTATCCAGAATGGGGAGATTTAAAGAAGCCGCAGAGCAGTACAACGCACTTTCAGCACTGCTCAGAAGTCAGGGCAAAGAAGACGACGCATATTATTATTCAAAAGCCGCAGAGGTGAATAGAAGCAAAGATGCCAGAGGCGTAAAGATAAACCCGTTTCCTGCGTCATTTAAAGAGGCCGTTATTGATTTTTGCCTTGTAGGGGGTGGAGTTGTAGCGGATGGAACTGTGAACGGAAAACCAGCCGGAATCCTATTTGATACTGGAGGAAGCGGGGACGTAGTTATGAGTAGAAAGTATGCTGACGGGATAGGCCTTAAACGAGTTGTTAGCGCATTGACAAACCCAAACGCACCTGGGAATCCGGATTTTGCTTTCATTGATACATTGACTATCAAGACCGAGTCAGGCCCTCTGACGCTAAACAAGGTGCCTGTCGTTATTCGCGATGTGGAGCATGATGTCCGGCTTGGCATGAACATACTCGGGAAAGCCAACATTGTTATTGATTATAAGAGCAAGAAATTATTCCTTTATAACCAAAAGGAAACGGAAGCACTTAAAAAATTTATTGAAAGCCAGAATGTGGTAGCCAAGATCCCGCTCAACAGAGGTAGCAACTTTATGTGGGTTCCTGTCGCTGTGTATAATGAAGACGCCCTAGTCGCGGGCTCGCATAATTTTGTTTTGGACACTGGCGCTGGAACGAGCTTGATCTCAATAGCTTTGGCCTCAAAATATTTTAATCCCATGTTGTTCGGGAATCGCGGGCCGACTGACGACGCAGGCATCTACACGGCTGGATGGCTTAAAGATGCCAAATTAGTTATTGGAGGAGTGAGCTCGCCTCCTGAAGGCGTGGGCATTGCGGGCGGCACCGGAGGTTTGGAGAAAAGAATTAGGAAGGGAATCGACGGGCTCGTCGGAAATGATATTTTTGGAAAAAGAGGCTTAACGATAGTGTTATCCTTCTCGGAAAAGACCTTGTATGTATTGGGCAGTCCGATTTCTTAGTTAATATTGGCTAATAAAAAGAAGGGAAAAGAAAAAACAAAAAGGCGTCAATCAGGCGTATACTACCATTCCGTCTATCGGAACTGGGTTGCCGCAAGTGCCGATACACGTCTGCGCGCAGTTCGCCTCAAAGTCGCAACCAAGCCAGCACGACTCGTAGCAGTGAGGGGGCATGACCGCAACTACCATTTGGCTCATGCCAATCAGGACAAACAACGCCAAAACAAAGAACAAAGTTTTGTACATACTACCAACCACCTCACACATTTTTAGGGCACAACCCAATGCTATGCGTATAACGCGTAAAATATAAAATACTATCTCCCCCCGAACATGTCCAGTTGCGCGGAGTAATCCTCTTCTGCTCCTGAGAAACCGGAGTCGCTTAGCGCGTCTGTTTCTTCTGTTGTCGATGTTCCTGATGTTTCGCTCGCTGAGGTGTCGCACGAGCCTGTGCTCGAGCCGATGCTCGCGCCACTGAAGCCCCCAGCCACGAGCGAGCGGATGAAGCTCGCGATCGCGGAAAGCGGGATTTTCGACTTCTTGCTCACCATAATGTCACAGAGCGGGCGCGTCCACTCCCCGCTGACCTCATAAAATTCGACTAGAAATTTTTCATTCGGGCCGACAACGCGCGTTGAAACTGCGACCGCTATGCGTGGGTCGTTTATCTCTTGAATGAGTTTCCTGCGCAGCACGTCCTCTGGCGAGTAGCATATCTGGTCTATTATCTCGTCCTCGTCCAGCAGGGGCATATCACGAACCTACCAAAACTACGTGCGCTTCTTCATCAGCACGTAAGCAACCGCTGCAATGACCACGAGGATGACGACCAGCCCAATGAGCATCGCTGCCGCAGGAAGCGCGCTCGGAGCCGCCTCGGGTCCTTTTGCGCTTGCGGCGAGCCTCTCGGCGTCCTGCGCAGTCTTGAGCGCGCTCGCGTAGTCGCCCTTGTTGTAGGCGTCTATCGCCGCCGTGAGTTTGTTGTTCGCGTCGGTGGTGTCAATGCCCTTGTCAGAACTCGCCTTTATTGCCGCCTTCGCCTGCTCGATTTGCGTCCAGGCGTTGTCGCGCGCCTTGTTCACAACTGAAACGCACTTGTTCGCCTGACACTCCTTGCCTGCCCCGCAATCGGAGTTCTGGCAGCACTCGTAAGTGATCCACGTGTGATTGCCAGCATGGCCGCAAGCGCCCGTAACCTTGACGCACGCACCCTCTGAGCATTTCTCGTCTGCCGCGCAGATGTCGTCGCTCGTGCAGCCTGCCGTCTTGAGCTGGCATTTGTTGTTCACGCAGACCTTGTCAACGCCGCAGTCAGTGTTCGCGCAGCAGTCGAAATAGACGCACGTGTGATTTAGTATCGAACTACACGTCGTCGCGCAGGTCACCACAACGCACTGGTTGTTTTCGCATCTTTTGTTCTCCGCGCAGCCTGCGTCGGATGTGCACTCGGCTGGCGCTCCTGTGGGCGTGCTTATGTTGCCGCTCACGCCGCCTGACGGCGAGCCGGTTGTAGTGGTTGTCGTGGCGTTCGAGGTCGGGGTGCACGTCCCGGCCACGTTGGTGTAGCCGCTCGCGCACGTGGATGTCACGGTTGACGTGAACGCGTTCGTGTTCGTGCCAAGTTGGAAGGTGAGGGTCCAGCTGCTAACCGACGCGCTGCTGAAAAGGAGGGTCCATTGAAGTGTTTTCGTGGAGCCGGCACTGACCGTTGTCGTAGTCAGCGTGTCGAACGGGTCGCCGGATGTCGAGGTGAAAACTGACGCGCTCGGGGTGAGTCTGTACGAGGTCAGCACATCGCTCGCGGTCGGGTTTTGCACTGAAATGTTGACTACAACCGATGTTGCGTTTGTAAGCGTTATAGCAGACGGGACTCCGGAGACTAGAAGCGTGGAAGGCTCGATGTATGATATCTGCTGCGTGGTCGACTGCGAGGAGCTTACCTGCGCGTAGATCTGGTACGTTCCTGCGACAGAGGCGCTTATCGTGAAAGTTTTTGTAGTTCCTGAGGATACTCCGGTGTAATAGCCAGAGCTCGGGTCCGTGATAACCAGCGAACTCGAGTTCGTCACGAGGTACATCGTTTCGCCAGTGCAGTCGGTGCCGGTGTATGACGCGCTCACGGTGATGCTCGTGCCGGTTGTAGCGCTCGTGGCAGACGGCGTGGCCGTCACGCTCGTCACGCTGCATGTCTGCGCAAACGCAATGCCGGATATCACAAATAGGCACAGAGCCACGAACAAACCTAACAGTTTCGTTTTCATGCTACCACCGTAGGACTATCTCCTACTGCTGCTTCTACTCGCACAATCATTCAAGCCAATGGAAGGCTGCTATCCACCGGGTCCGCAACCGCCGGTGCAGACGAACACCTGAGTCACCCAAGAGGTCTCAGTCGCGTTGTCGCTCAGCCTCTTTACGGTCGCCTGGACCTCGGCTGGCCCCATCGTCGAACTCCACCCGCCGGGCTGAATCATCTTGAACCCAAGGCAGCCCGAAGGACCGAACGAAACGTTCAGCGGGGGGATGTAAGCGATTCCGGTTCCAATGTTGTATACGGTGAGCTCTGTCGTTTGAGGCGGAGCCATGGGCTGATACGCCGTAACCGTGACGTTCGTGAGAACGACGCCGGCTACTGGCTTTGGCATTGGCTTGCTGAAGTCCATCGCGCACAGGGCCATCGAGACGTTCGTGTTCGAACTGTTCAGGAACGTGGGGCCTCCGCCGCCCATCATCTGCTCCAGATAGAACGTAATGGTCTTGCTGCCGCCTGCGTCTGAAAAGCCGGAAACGCGCGCCCTGTAAGCGTTCTGATCCCACTGCGCAGCTGATATCTGCTGAGTGCTACTGTTCAGGTAGCAGTTCTGGTCGGTCATGCTGCCCCAGTTGTCGCAGTATGCCTCCACGAACTGCCCGCCTTCGGAGTACTCGTTAGCCAGTATCCAGACGTCCTTAAAGCTAGCTGCGCCCGATATGCTGCCCTGCATAAGGCTCACCGAATTTTCCTGGAACCGCAGTGAAGTAGGCACCCGTTTTGTGAAATTGAATATTGTAATCATTGAACTTGTCTGGTTCAACTGGGTCCCTCTCTGCGAGGTATGCGGCGCGGTATCCGCTGACTCGGAGCCAGTCGTGTTTGT
>CAZWEI010000041.1:0-11067 GCA_964632135.1 Microcaldota archaeon | reverse complement strand
GAAGCGTTACTTCCCGCAGTTCCTGCGGTAGCTCTTGTGAGTATGTTTATCGCGGCATTTATATCCCTATTTACCGAAAGCCCGCAGAAAGGGCATGCATACGTCCTTTCCGAAAGCGTCTTTTCTACAACTGCGCCGCAACAGCTGCATTCCTTCGTCGTATTTCGTGGATTCACGAACACTATCCTGCACCCGGCTCCTTCCGCCTTGTATGCAATCATGTTCGCAAACCTATTCCAAGCCGCATCGTGTATTGACTTTCCAAATTTATGCTCTGCCATCTCCTTGCTCCTGAGGTTCTCCAACGCAATCAGAGAATAGCTGTTCACAAGCTCATTTGATAATTTGTGGAGGAAATCACTCCTGCAATTTGAAATAATCTCGTGTTCCACTGCGACTTTCAATTTCGCTTTCTTCCTGTTTTTGCTGCCTTTTTTGCGCCTTGAGAGGTTTCTTTGCAGGAGCGCAAGGCGCTCCTCGTGTTTTTTGAAGTGCCTTGGGTTCTTGATGAGCCTTCCATTTGACAGTGCCGCAAAGTTTGTCAAGCCCAGGTCTATACCCACTTTCTCTCCTTCGTTTTCCCTTGACTGCGCTTTCTCCTTCTGAACGCAGAAGATTGCAAACCACTTGCCTGAAGCCTCCCGCTTCAAGGTCAGCGTTTTGATAATTCCTTCAATCTCGCGGTGCTTCTTGATTGAAATCTCTCCGAACGGAGTGACCTTAAGCTTCTTCCCAAGGGAAAAGCCAAACTGCGGATAAAGGAGGCTCTTCATCCTGTCGAAGGACTTGAAACGCGGAAAGCCTCTATTCTTTTTCCATAAAGCGTCGAAGAGCCTGTTTGCAACTGCCTGCCCAGTTTGTGAATAAAGGCCGCTGTGCTTGACGAATTCTATGAGGGTTTTTTTCGTTGGAAACTTTCCGTAATGTTTATACAGTTCCTTTGAAAACGCAAGCATCCCGTTCCACAGCTCCTTTGATTGCCATAGGTGAGAATTGAGTTCTTTCTCTTGGGCTTTTGAAGGATAGAGCCTGAACTTGTATGCGTGCATGATTGTCTGTCAATCGTGCCGTATAAAAAGGCGCGCGGAGACTAGCTTTCCAGTGTGTGCGCCGTATCCACCTGTTAAAACGGCAGGAGTTGGCGTCAATAAATTCATTAAATAGTATGCACCAATTTAAAAAGTGGTTTTATGGGCTCGAAATCTTTGGAAGGGAAGAGGGTATTGATAACCGGGGGCGGCGGAAACCTCGGCTCGCACATCGCCGAGAGGCTGATGGGCGAAAATGCCGAACTGAGCGTGATGGAGAGGAGAAGCCACTCGGAGAATAAACTGAACAACCTGAAAAAATGCAACGGGATATCGATTTTCTGGGGCGACATAAGGAACACCCGCGACTGCCACCAGGCTCTGAAGAACCAGGACATCGTGATTCACGCGGCCGCGATGGGGCACGTGCCGTACAGCGTCCAGTATCCGCGGGAGGTCTGGGAGACCAACGTGGACGGGACGTTCAATATTCTCGAGGCTGCGCGCGCGGGCGATGTGAAAAAATTCGTGTACATAAACTCGTCCGAGGCATACGGGACCGTGAAAAGCCTGCCCATCACAGAGGAGCACGGTTTTTACCCGCGCTCGCCGTACGGCGCGAGCAAGGGCGCGGGCGAACTTGTCGCCTACTCGTACCACGTCTCATACGGAATCAAATTCAGCGCGGTCAGGCTGTTCAACCTGTTCGGCCCGAGACCGCTCATGTACGCGGTGATACCTAAATTCATACTTCTCGCGCTTGAGGACAAGCCGCTCCCGGTCAGCGGAAGCGGGGAGCAGAAAAGGGATTACGTTTTCGTGGAGGACGCAGCTGATGCGGTTGCACTGGTTGCAGGAAGCGACAAACTGGACGGGGAGGCCGTAAACATAGCGTCCGGAAAGCCGGCGAGGATACTGGACGTCGCAAAAATGATAATCGAAATGACGGGCTCCAAAAGCAGGATAGAGCACGCGCAGCCCCGCCCCGGCGAAGTGCCAGTGCTGCACGCGGACGTGTCCAAGGCCAAGCGCGTTTTGGGCTGGGAGCCGAGGCACAGTTTCGAGCAGGGACTCAGAAAAACCGTGGACTGGTGCGTGGAAAACAAGGAGTTTCTCCAGCCGATGCAGGTGAGCAAATCGCTGTGAGCGGCGATTTGATTCGTGAGTGGTGATTTGTTGAGAATGGGCATCGCGGGAATCGGCAACATGGGCTCGAACCATATGCGCGTGCTTTCGATGATGAAGGACGTCGAGCTTGCCGCGGTATGCGACATAAACCCGAAAACAGAGGAACTCGCAAAACGCTATGGAGCGAAATTCTACAAAACGCTCAATGAGATGCTCGCGCGCGAGAGGGTAGACGCCGTCGATATATGCCTTCCGACGAAACTTCACGAGAGCGCGGCGCTCCAGGCGCTCGGCGCGGGAAAGCATGTTTTCGTCGAGAAGCCAATCGCGCACAGCCTCGAGGCAGCGCGCAGGGTGACGTCGGCAGCTGAAAAGAGCGGGCTCACGCTGATGGTCGGCCACGTGGAGCGCTTCAACCAGGCTGTCCAGACGATGAAGGACGCGCTTAAAAACGAGAAGATAGTTTCGCTCTCGTTCACGCGCGTCGGGCCAATGCCCCCGCAGACAAGGGACGTCGGCGTGGTCCTTGACATAGGAATCCACGACATCGACCTCGCGAGGTATCTGAGCGGCAGGGAGATAAGAAAGGTCTTCTGCACGACTTCCGGGGACGGGGCCAACGAGGACTGCGCGGAGCTCCTAATGGTGCTCGACGGCGGCGCGAGCGCGCAGCTCACGCTCAACTGGCTCACGCCCTTCAAGATGAGGACGATAGAGGCCATCACGCGCGCAAAGGTCTACAGCGCCGACCTGATGAGGAACGAGGTGCGCGCGTACGGCAACTTCAGGCAGGAGCGCACGCCCTCGTACACCACTGATATGCTGCCGCTCAGGCACACCGAACCGCTTTTCGCAGAACTGCTCCACTTTATGGAATGTGTGAGGGATGGAAAGAAGCCGCTTGTTGGCGCGAAAGACGCGACTGCAGCGCTGAGGATTGCGCTGGCTGCCCTCAAGTCCGCCGAATCCGGAAAACTCGTCGATGTCGGGCGTGATGCGGATTGATACTCACCATCCTCGGGACAAGGCCCGAAATAATAAAGATGTCCCTTCTCATCCCGATGCTCGATTCGGATTTTGAGCACGAGTTCATGTTCACGACGCAGCACTACTCGCGCGAGATGGTGGACGTATTTTTTGAGGAGTTCAAACTGAGGAAGCCTGACTACTACTTGGACGTGAAGTCCTCTGACCCCGCTGCGCTCACGCGCGCGATAAAGGCACAGTTGGAAAAGAAAAAGCCGGACTACGTGCTCGTGTACGGGGACGTGAACACCACGCTCGCAGGCGCGCTTGCCGCAAAGGAAGCCGGAAGCAAGGTTATTCATGTCGAGGCCGGCGCGCGCAGTTTCGACGAGCGCATGCCCGAGGAAAGGAACAGGGTCGAGACCGACAAGGCAAGCGAGATTCTATTCGCGATAAGCGAGCTCACGAGAAAGCATCTTGAGAGCGAGGGAATAACGAGAAACGTTTTTGTCGTCGGGCTTACGTCCGTGGACGTGTGCCTGCGGAACAGGGCCCGCGCGCTGAAAACGAAAATACTGGGCGGGCTCGGCGTGCGCAGGGGTGATTACATCCTTCTCACAACGCACAGGCAGGAGAACGTGGATAATGTGAGGACTCTTGCAAAAATAGCGAGCGCATTTGACGGGGTCGGGGATGTTGTGTTTCCGGTGCACCCGCGCACGAGCAAGAGGCTGAACGAGATGGGTGTTCGCCTGCCTTCAAACATAATACGGACACCGCCTCTTGGCTACCTGGATTTCCTGAACCTGCTCGCGAACGCGCGCCTTCTCGCGAGCGATTCCGGGGGCGCGGTCCAGGAGGCGATAACGCTGAAGACCCCGTGCCTGAGCATACGCGACTCCACGGAACTCTGGGAGAGCGTGATAGCCGGCAGCAACATACTCGCTGGCACAGAGCCGGGACTGATAAGGTATTACATAAAGATGCTGCGCGAGTCCGGCCTTGCGGACAAGATGAGGGCGGCGCAGAACCCGTACGGGGACGGCAGGACTTCCGAGAAAGTGATAAAGCATCTCAAAGAACTTGGACTCGATTGAAACGCGCATGAGGGTGTCAGCTTTCGGGTGTTTTTTTGGAGAGCATTAGGGTCGTTTGCCTTTCAAGGTATTTTTTCCCCATGGAAAATGGGAAAACCGTTACGCGCGGTCAGGGCGTGGACATACGCCTGCACGCGCTTTTCAAAAACCTGTGCGCGTTCGGGCACGAGGTGCACCTCGTAACCCCATCGATGACGCCGTATAAAAGATGGATGAACGCGGACAGCCTGGGCAGCTCGCACACGGTTTTCGACGGCATGCACATTCACCGCGTCCGCACGCTCGCACCGGAGTTCAGCCTCACGCGGCTTCCCTCCCTGTTTCGATTCGCGCGTGCGCTTTCTCTGACTGCAGGAGGGCGCGCCGACGCGCTCATGGGCGAGTTCCACCCCTTCCACACTGTCGGACTCGAGTGCGCGCTGGTTAAAAAAATCCGCGGGCTTCCGCTCGTGACGGACGTACCCGACATAACAACTGACGAGGAGACCACGCCACTCTCGCGCCCACTCTACAAACTCAACGAAAAGTTTGTTTTCAACGCGAGCGACGCGCTCAGCGTTGTGAGCGAGGGGGTGAAGAAATACGCGCAGGGAATGACGAGGAACGAGGACAAGAGAAAACGAGTTGAAGTGATACCTAATGGCGTTGACACGAAATTCATCAAACCCGCGCCGTGCGAGGACGTGAAGAAAAAATTTGGGCTGGATGGCGGATTCGTGGTCGGGTTCATGGGCTCGCTCACCCCGCAGCACGGGGTGGAGTATCTGATACGCGCTTCACCGGGAATATTCGAGCGGGCGAAAAACGCGAAGTTATTTTTGGTCGGCGGGGGGAGGATGGAAAGAAGTTTGAGGGAATTGTGCGTATCTCTGGGAGTTCAGGAGCGCGTGGTGTTCGCGGGGATGGCGCAGCGCGCGGAAATACCAAAATACCTCTCGGCGATGGACGTGTGCGTTGCGCCGTTTCCGAAGGGTTTTGTCTTCAGCGTCAACCACCCGCTGAAACTGTCGGAATACCTTGCAGCCGGGAAACCGTTGGTCGTGTGCGGCGAGAACGTCTCGCGCGTCGTGAAAGAGGCAAAAGCTGGACTGAGCGCAGAGCAGGAAAACCCGCGCTCACTCGCTGACGCGGTTGTGAGACTGGCGGGGGACGAGAAGCTTAGAAAAAGGATGGGCGCGAGCGGGAGAAAATACGCCGTGAAAAAACTCGAGTGGTGCGTGCTCGCGAAAAAATTAGAGGGAGTGCTAAAGCGAACGATTGAGGAGGTTGCGGAATGAAGACGATAGCGCTCACGTTCTCGTTCGACTCGTCGGCCAGGGAGGTCGAGGCAAAGGGCAATCTTTCCGCGATGAGCGAGAGAATCAGCGCGTACGATAAAAAGTTTGGCAGCGTGCTTCTCATCACGCAGGACACGAAGAATTACTCGCAGAAATTCGCAGGTGCTGTTCATGCTCCCTCTGCACTCGTCGAAACAAAATTTCTAAAGCAGCTTTCCTATTTATTCCTCGGCGCGTGGAACCTGATCAGGACGCGCAAAAGTTATGGCCTGGTGCGCGCGTTCGGGACAGCGTGCCCGCACGCGGCACTCGCGCGCATAGTAACAGGGAAGCCGCTCGTTGTTTCTTACCACTATGATTGGACGCTTCAGACGAAAATGAGAAGGGGCGCGGTTGTTGGGAAGCTCGCGGAGCTCATCGAAAAGTTTGTCATACGCTCTGCCGACCTCGTGATAGCGCTGACCCCCGCCCTTGAGAAAAAAGCAAAAGAAATTGGCGCGAAGAAGGTTGTCGTCATCCCCAACTTCGTGGACACGGGCGAGTTCAGACCGGATGTTCCACACGCGGACATCGAGAAAAAGTATGGCCTGAAGAAAAAACGGGTTGTAATTTTCGTCGGCAGGCTTCATCCGGTCAAGAGAGTTGATGAACTAATACGCGCGTACAAGAGCGTGCAGGAAAAAATTCCGGACGCGGTTTTGCTGATATGCGGAGAGGGCGAGGAGAAGGAAAAATTAAAAACACTTGCGGAGGAATTAAACACGCGCGGGGTCGTCTTCTGCAGTAGGATTCCGCGCCAGGAAGTTCCGAAGCACCTGTGCGCTGCGGACGTTTTTGTGCTTCCGAGCGCGATAGAGGGCCAGCCGAACGCGCTCATAGAGGCGCTCGCGTGCGGGCTTCCGATTGTCGGCACTGACGTTGAGGGAATACGAGATACTGTGGAGGACGGACGCACCGGGCTGCTCGTGCCTGCCGGGGACACGGCAGCGCTTGCCGAGGCGATAATCCGCATTCTCTCGGACGCAAGCCTGCGCAAAAAAATGAGCGCGCGCTGCAGGAAATCCGCGCTTGGGAATTACTCGAAAGGGAAGCTGCTGGACAGGGAGATGAAGATTCTTTCTGAAATGTTTGGATGAATTCGGATGTTTGGATGATTTGATGAACAGAATTCTGATAACCGGAGGCGCGGGATTCATAGGCTCGAACATAGCCGTGGAAATTGCGGATAAGTTCGACGTGGTGGTTTTCGACAATCTTGCTACTGGCAGTAAGGGCAATCTTGCGGATGTAGATGGGAAAATCGAGTTCGTTGAGGGCGACATCAGAAATCTGGAGAGCGTGAAAAGGGCGATGAAGGGGGTTGACTACGTGCTTCATCAGGCGGCGCTGTCATCGGTCGGCCGCTCGGTAAACGACCCGCTTGCGACCAACAGCGCGAATGTCGAGGGCACGCTCAACGTGCTTGTGGCTGCGAAGGATGAGGGAGTGGGGCGCGTCGTGTATGCGTCATCCTCTTCAGTTTATGGGGACCAGCCGACAGTTCTTAAGAAAGAGAGCATGAAACCCAACCCGCTCTCCCCGTACGCGGTTTCAAAACTCGCCGGCGAGCATTACTGCGGGGTCTTTTACAGAATTTACGGGCTTGAGACGGTCGCGCTCCGCTATTTCAACGTTTTCGGCCCGAGGCAGGACCCGAGCTCCCAATACTCGGCGGTAATGCCCAGGTTCATAACCGCGATTCGCAAGGGCGAGAGCCCTGTCATTTTCGGGGACGGGAAGCAGACGCGCGACTTCACGTTCGTGGGAAACGTTGTGAGCGCGAACATGCTCGCGATGAGCGCGAAGGGCGCGGCTGGCGAGGTTTTCAACATCGCGTGCGGGCAGAGGGTATCCGTAAACGAGCTCATAAAGAAGCTGAACAGGATTATGGGGAAAGAGATAAAACCAAAGTACGAGAAGCCGCGCCCGGGCGACGTGAAGGACTCGCTCGCGGACATATCGAAGGCGAGGAGGGTTCTTGGTTACAAGCCGCTGCTCGGCTTCGACGAGGGGCTTCGCAGGACTGTGGAATGGTTTTTGGAGAAGTGATAGGATGGAAAAGGGCGGCATTGCGAACGTTCTGAGAAAAAAATTGGATGATAAGAGCGCGGTCGTTTGCGTTGTCGGGCTCGGCTACGTCGGAATGCACGCGGCGACGGGGTTCGCGAGCTCAGGGCTTCGCGTTTTGGGCTATGACATAAACGAGGCAAGAGTGGAATCGCTCAGGAAAGGGAGCGATTCGAGCGGAGAGATAAGCAGGGAGACGATAGACGGACTCATTCGCGAGAAGAAAATATCTTTCTCTTCGGATCCGTCAGTAATACGAGATGCCGATTTTGTTGTTATTGCAGTCCCGACGCTGCTCACCTCGTCAAAACAGCCTGACTTAGGTCCTGTGCGCGCCGCGTCCAAAACCGTTGGGGAGAATTTGAAGAAGGGCGCGTGCGTCGTGCTTGAGTCCTCGGTTTACCCCGGGGTTACCGAGGAGGTTATGCTTCCTATTCTCGAGCAGGCGTCAAGAATGCGCGGGGGGCGCGAGTTCACGCTCGGCTATTCGCCTGAGCGCGTGAACCCAGGTGACGAGGAGCACACTCTCGAGAAGATAGTCAAAGTGGTCTCTGGAATAGACGGGGAAACGGCGGACGCGGTGGCCGCGCTTTACTCGCGCGTGACGAAGGCAGGCGTTTTCAGGGCGAAGAGCATAAAGACCGCTGAGGCAGCGAAAATCATAGAGAACATACAGCGCGACATAAACATAGCGCTCATGAACGAGTTCGCGCTCATATTCGAAAGAATGGGCATCTCGATTTGGGACGTGCTGGAGGCCGCGGGTACGAAGTGGAACTTCGTGAAATTCAAGCCTGGGTTCGTTGGCGGCTGGTGCGTTCCTGTGAATCCCTACTATTTAGTGCACAAGGCGCGCGAGGTGGGGTATTCCCCGCAGGTGATGCTGGCAGGGAGAGCCACGAACGACAACATGCCCATTCGCGTGGCAGAGCTCGCGCTCAGGGCGCTCAACGACGCGGAGAAGGTGCCGAAGAAATCCCGCGCGCTCGTGATGGGGCTCACGTTCAAGGAAAACATACGCGAACCGCGCGCATCGCCGGCGAAAGCGATGATAGCGGCGCTGCGCTCCTATGGGATTGAGGTCGTGGGATTCGACCCGAACCTCACAAGCAAGCAGATTAAAAACGAGTTCGGCATAGGGAGCATAGGCAAGCTCGGCGAGGCGGGCGGGGAGAAGTTCGACGTGGTGATTGTCACGGTCGCGCACAGGCAGTTCAAAGGAATCACGCTCGCGGAGATAAGGAAGGCGATGAATTCCAACCCGATTCTCGTGGATGTGCGCGCGGTTTTTCCAGAAGCCGAGGCTAGGCGGATGTTTGATTATATAAGGATATAGAGTAAGGCGTTACAATGCAAATTCTCGATGTCTGCGTTCTCGGCTCGCGGGGGGAGCGGTACGCACAAATCGCAGGGCGCCTGCGCGCGAAAGGACACAGAATCACTATTTATCCCGCGAAACCGTCTTTTGTCTCGCTCCTCGCGTCGGGTCACGCGCTCTACCATACTTCCGCGTTCGTTTCGCCTGCCGCGATGCTGTGGCTCAACAAACTACTGCGCGGAAAAAAATACACGCTCGCTCTTCAGGGGCTCGTGTGGAGAGAGGCCGAGGATTACGCGAGATGGAAGCCGCTGGCCGCGTTGCGCGTTTGGCTTTACAGGTTTTTCGCGAAGCGCGCGCTCGAAAATGCTGAAGCAGTAATAACTGTCAGCAACTGGGTTGCAAAAGAACTTGAAAGCTTCAGTGAAAAGGCAGCTGACAAAGCGGTTACGATTTATCATGCAATAGACGCGGGGAAATTCTCAAAGGGAAAAAAAGTGAAAATTCCTGGAGTGCATAAAGATGACGACGTCCTGCTTTATGTCGGCGATTTCAAATTCTCCGAAAAGGCGCACGGGGTCGAACTTCTGATAGACGCGATGGAAAAAATTTTGAAGAGGAAGAAAAAAGCGAAATTGGTAGTAGTGGGTGAGAGAGAGGCATATCTCGAGGAGGTTGAGGAGTACGCGCGCTCAAAACCCTATGCCTCTTCGATTATTTTTACGGGTTTCCGAAACGACGTTCCCGACCTTCTCGCGAGCGCGGATGTATTCGTTTATGCTTCCTTCCTTGATGGAATGCCACGGAGCCCTCTGGAGGCAATGGCCGCGGGCCTGCCGGTTGTCGCGGTCGACGCGTGCTCGCTTTCAGAGGAAGTAGAGGATGGAAAAAACGGATTTTTGGCTCCGGCGCGCGCGGAAAGTATCGCAGATGCCGTGCTTGGGTTGCTCTCAGACAAAAAACTCGCGAGGAAAATGGGCGCTGAGGGAAAAAAATTCGCGAGGAAAAATTTCTCTCTTGAAAAAATGACAAACGAGTACCAGAGGGTATGGCTGGGCATTGCTAGGACGGGATGATTCGCTATTCGTTCATTATTTTTTCTATCCTGTCGCACCATTCTTTGCTTGTGAAAATGAATTGTTTGAGGTTTTCTCTTGCGCTTTTCGCGCGGCGCTGGGCTTCTTTTGGATCAGACAGCGCGCGCATGATGGCGTCCGCAATTTTCCTGTCGTCCAGGGGCGCGAGGAACCCGTCGGTTTCTGGCCTTATTACCTCGCGCGTCGCGCCAACGTCAGTCGCTATGATTGGCGTGCCGGCGAGAACTGCCTCCATAGTCGCGTAGGAAAAATTGCACGCTGGTGATGTCGTTATGAAAGCCCATGCCTTTGAGTGATAGTCGAAGACCTTCTCGTTTGGAAGATTTCCGGTGAATTCAACATTCCTAAGTTTCAGGGCGGAAGCAAGACGCTTCATCGGCTCCAAATCAGTACCCGCCCCGATGACGACAAGCTTCGCGTCAGGCATCTTCTTTTCCACATACTTCCACGCCTGAAGCGTCCAGTCAAGCCCCTTGAACGGGACTATCCTGCCGACGAATACGAGAAGGGGTTTGCCGGAAATTTTTTTGCGCCGAGGAATTTGATGCAACGCTGGATCGATATTGTTGTACAAGAGACGCATCCTGGACTTGGGCGCGCCTGCTCGCAGAGCCTCTGCCTCGCAGACCTTGATATTCACAGGGACGATTTTCTTCGCGAGCTGGAATGAAGCGAAAAGGTGTAACTTTGTAAAGATTTTGTAAAACCATCGCTGCCACCATTTTTTATACACGAGCGCGTATCCCGCCGTACTCACGGGTCCCTGGGAGAATATTACTGTTTTTTTGCCAAGAAGCCTGCCGAGCAGCCCTGCTGAAACGCCTGCGTATTGAGGGCTTTCAGACCAGATTATGTCGTACTTATTGCGCCATTTCAGGCCGTTCAGCAACACGTGAAAAGCGTAATTGAAGCGCGAGAGAGGATCGTTGAACATAGGAACCCAGTAGTTAGGGTCACCGCCTACAGAACCCCATCCGCTCCTGCCCTCTGGGGAAGGCGCTATGAAAATGAACGAGTAGCCCCGCTCGTTCATTATGTCCATGCGCTGCG
>CAZWEI010000040.1:0-11195 GCA_964632135.1 Microcaldota archaeon | reverse complement strand
GAAAGCGGACATAAGTTCGACTAACATTTTAGGACAGAAGTCTGGCTACGCTACAACTACCAAATTTTGAATCAAATTTTGAACCCGTATCCTTACGCATGGTTTTTTCCATGATTAACTGGAAAACACTGCTATTCTCATTTAGTCCTAAGCCCATATTCTTGAATGACTTAACCGTGTTTTCATGCAAAATAGGCATTATCCCACCCCCAATAGAATAAGTAATATTTTACGTAGGTTATGCTTAATAACTCTTTTGTCCGCGCGCGCCTAGCTCGGTTCATCTCTCTTCCATTATCTTCTTCATCTTCTCGAGCTCTCCCCTGAGGATTCGCTCCTTGTCTATGCCCGGCGCGCCGCCCAACCTATCATATGTTATGAGCCTCTCGCTCTTCATCTTCTCCACGACGAGCACTAGAAATTGAATCCACAGTTCCATCTCCACATCATATAATTTCGTGAGTTCCTCGCTGCGCTCGAGCGCCCTCAAGAGCCGCGTGAGAAATTTCGCGTCCAGCGGCCTCCCCTTCGCCGCGCGCCTCAGGTTCTCCACCAGCACCAGGCGCATCATCGCGATTTCCTTGTCCAGCCGAACCCGCTTCCCGAACTCCGTCTCGCCAATCCCTCCCTCAACTAGTGCGTCGACTTTCCCGCGCGACTGCAGCAGCGTTTCGGAAAAAGCGTCGATTATCGTCTGCCACGGGATGTCCTTTATGTTGAAACTCTTCGGTATGTGCGCCTTTTTCTTCTGCTCGCGCACGCGCAGGATGCTTCCGAAAATCGAATCCCTGTCAACCAAAATACCACCCAGCACGATTCAAACCACGCGCTTATTTCGTTGCGCTCGGTTAAAAAGTTTTCTGTGCGTGCTTTTCAACATGCCGAAGGTATTAAATACGGCTTTCTACATAACATATTACTTATTCTTCAGGTGGTTTATTGGCTTTGCGAATAATCAACAAAGAAACTACCCTCAATATAAAAGCAAAACTGGATAAATTAGATGAGCTTGAGCCTGTTTCTGAAGGACTTATGAAAGCTTATTGGGAAAAAAAGCAGAAAAATTCTTATACGATTTTGCCGATGAGAGAGAGCACAATTTGGCGTGTGCAAACGCTTGCTAAAAACCAGCGGCTTGGAAAAGACGATATGATACTTGATATTGGATGTGGCGATGGAGAAATATGCGCGGCACTTAGAAAATCAGGATTGAATGCCATCGGTATGGATTTGAGTCTCAATTCGGTGAATCCAGCGGGAAAATACATAAACGGTTCGGCTGAATCGATACCGCTGGCAGATGAATCAGTCAAACTAATTTTAGATTCGTTCACGCTCTACTACACAAATATGGACTGCTCTCTAGAAGAGATAAAACGCGTGCTCGTGAAAGGCGGACGCGCAATGTTCATGCTGCACCACATAGATAAGGTCGAAGAGGCGACGCTTGAACTGCTTCAAAAAGACAATGTCCAAAATTTTGAGTTGTTTTTGCAAAAAGATGAAAAAGCAATCGTGGAGAACTATCCGGTTTTCCGTCTCATCACAAACGTTTTCGAGAGCAAGGAAGCAATTTTAGAGTTTTTTCAAGCAAGGGGCTTCCAAGTGCTGTTTTTAGATGAAGACAAAATCGAAAAATTCGATAATTCTATAAAAGGCTTGGATTACTGCCTCGTAGTCCAGAAACCTTAAAATGACACCGCGATTTAACTCAAAAACAAGAAAATATTTAAATAACATCCCGCAAAATTAACACTGTAAACCGACAAAAGACGAATACGACGCGAATCGAATATCCCTACTCTTAGGCGATAATAGGTGGAACGATGGATGAAAAGATCGGACGGCCAGAGGAAATACACAAAAGGCCCGAGTGGTTCAAGGTGAAGCCCCATCTCGAGGATTACGACAAACTGTACAGTGAATTTGACATGAAGAACTACGCCGCCGAGATAGAATTTTTCAAGGACGGCACGCTGAACGTGGCGCACAACGCGCTCGACAGGCACCTCAACACGTGGCGCAAAAATAAAGTAGCGCTCATCTACGACCGATTTGCGGCTTTGCCGCAAATGGTCCATTTTTCGCGAAGCGAAAAATTGGAGCGCGCAGAAGCCGAGGGCGAGGGCGGCGACGCGAATACCGAGAAACTCACGTTCCAGGAGCTCGCGCTTCTCTCGAACAAGTTCGCGAACGTTCTAAAGACTCTCGGGATTAAGAAGGGCGACCGCGTGTTCATTTTCCTTCCGCGCGTCCCGGAAGTTTATGTCGCGTTTTTCGGCGCGCTCAAGGTCGGCGCGATCGCGAGCACCCTTTTCTCAGCGTTCGGGCTAGAGGCGCTCATAGACCGATTGGGCGACAGCAAGGCGAAAATGGTCATCACGAACCCCGCGCTCAAATCGCGCATCGACAAGGTTGTGGAGCATCTTCCGGACCTCACGTACGTGATGGTCGTTGGCGAGAAGGAAAAGGAGTTGAAGGAGCGCGTGCCCATCGAAGTTCGCTATGAGGAAGAGATGGGGAAGGCGCGCGACAAGTTCGAGTGCGAGCACATGAAGCCAAGCGATCCGTGTTTCATGCTCTACACTTCAGGAACTACCGGAAAGGCAAAGGGCGTCGTGCACACTCACGGCGCGCTCATCCAACAGCACCTCACAGCAAAATGGGTTCTCGATTTGCACGATGAGGACCTTTACTGGTGCACGGCTGACCACGGGTGGGTGACCGGAATTTCCTACGGGATGATAGCGCCCCTTTCATTGGGCGCCACGAGCCTCATTTATGATGGGCGGTTCGACCCTGAGAAATGGTATTCGCTCATCGAGAAGCGCAAAGTTACTATTTGGTACACCGCGCCCACGGCAATCCGCATGCTGATGAAAGGCGGGGACGAGTTGGTGAAGAAATACGACACGAGCAGCCTGCGCCATCTTTTCAGCGTTGGCGAGCCCCTGAACCCAGAATGTGTAAAATGGGGAATGAAAGTTTTTGGGCTTCCGTTCCACGACACGTGGTGGCAAACTGAAACAGGCGCAATCACAATCTCAAACTACCCCTCGCTTCCGGTGCGGCCAGGCTCGATGGGAAAGCCCGTCCCAGGCGTAGTTGCTGAAATTGTTGATGATAACGGAAACATTCTTGGAGTGGGCGTTGAGGGCAATTTGGCGCTCAAGCCCGGCTTTCCTGCCCTGATGGCAGCCATCTGGAACGATGAGAAAAAATACCACGCGTATTTCAAGGGCGAGTGGTACATCTCAGGCGACCGCGCGCTCAAGGACGCGGACGGCTATATATGGTTCGTCGGCCGCGCTGACGACGTGATTAAAACATCTGGTGAGCGCGTCGGTCCGTTCGAGGTTGAAAGCGTTCTCGTTGAACATCCCGCAATCGCTGAGGCGGGCGTAATAGGAAAGCCTGACGCGCTACGCGGCGAAATCGTGAAGGCGTTCGTCACCCTGCGCAACGGCTACAAGCCCACGCCCGAGTTGGAGGACGAAATTAAGAAGTTCGTGAAGCAGCACCTCGCAGGCCACGCATACCCGCGCGAAATTTCATTCGTTGACACGCTCCCGAAGACGCGCAGCGGAAAGATAATGAGAAGGGTGCTGCGCGCGAAGGAGATGGGCCTGCCGATTGGCGACCTCTCGACGATGGGCGACGAGTAAACGCCTATGCAAAGTTTTAATAACCCCGAATAAAATACAATACCGAACAGCATGAGACTTGCGCATACTTTTCCAACTTTTATTCTGGTGCTACTTCTTACCTTATCATCCGCGCAGGCGCAGGGCGACACCAGCGAGAAAATCCAGCAGTGCGGGGAGCAGTGCAACGAAGCGTTTTATCCGTGCCACAGCGGGTGCCTTGAAACGAGCCTGTACTGCTTTCAGGGATGCGCCCCGATTGACGATTACGTCATGCGCACTGCATGCGAGGACGAGTGCACCGAAGAGTACGAGGTGTGCGACAACCAGTGCAAGGACGCCTACAATTCGTGCATGAAGGCGTGCATGATAGGCACAGGCATCCCTCAGAGATGCATCGACGTGTACGACATGAGGAACCTGCAGCCCTACCTTGATTGCGGGATGAGCCTCATATCCGGCATCGACGTGCCGAACTACAACCCGGAGAACCAGAGCTCCGTGTGCGGGGACGGGCTCTGCGAGAGCGACGAGACCAGTTCCTGCCCATATGATTGCTACGAGCCAGTGTGCGGGAACGAGGTTTGCGAGGCGAACGAAACCTGGACCTGCCCTGACGACTGCATCACTCCTGTCTGCGGGAACCACGAGTGCGAACCGCCCACGGAGAACATGCAGAACTGCCGCGAGGACTGCCTTGAAAACTGCACCGATGGGATTGAAAACGACCTTGACACGCTCGCGGACTGCAATGACCTCGACTGCAAGAGCGACCCGACGTGCAAACCGGTATACGGGCGGGTGACTTTCATAGACGTAGAGGGCCCGCGGCCTATTCGAAATGCGCAGATGTTCGTACGCTGGAAAGATATACTTACTGCTGTTCACGAGAAGCCGTTCTACTCTGACGACAACGGGGAATACTCCATCCTCGCGCACGAACTATTCCTGCCGAACGCAAAGGAACCGACGCTCGTCGTCAGGTTCACCGAAAACCAGGTTCGGGTAAGGGTTACCGAGGCCGGAATCGACACAGAGGCGCTGCAAAGCATAAATCTCTCTGACGTGAAGGCTGGCAAGCCGCAGAACATCGTCATAGGCGCGCCTGCGGGCGGCGCGAGCGGAAACACGCCGCATGCGCGCGAAAACGCAAAAGCCTATTTCCACACGAAGGAGGCCGTGGACTTCATAAGCGACATCCTGTTCCGCAACCACCAATACCAGTTCCTTTTGCTGGGCTGGGAAACCGTGAGGACTTTCGAGCCCCCGAGCGACGCAGGGGCATATCACAGCACTCACGACGCCGAAGGCAACGGGTTCATCGCTCTGGAAATAAACGCGTCGAAATACGACAGCATGGAGGCGCCGACCAATTGCGAGTACCACGAGTACGGCCATCACATAATGAACTCAATTTTCGTGACGATGCCGCCCTGGCACCAGTACAGAAACGGGACTTATGCCGACAACAACCACGACGGATACATCAACCACTGCTCCTCTGACTCGTGGCTCGAGGGGTTCGCGGAGTTCATGTCCCTCGCGACGAACGTTGATTCGGGCGTCCAGAAAAGGTGCGCGGTCCCTGCCGGGCAGTTCCCGTACATTTACTGCGTCGGCAACACCCAGTACGATTTTGAGCGCAATTTCCAAGCGAACAACTGGGAGGAGGCCGCCGTCGCGGGAATACTCTGGGACGTCTACGACAGCGCGGCGATAAACAACGACGGCTCGCCTGATGACGATTACGTCTCTGTTGATTTCGAAAGACTGTGGGACATACTGAGCGCTGAGAGGGATTTCCCGAACTATTACACGGGCGACGTGTCCCCGCGGCACATCTGGTACGTGAAGGACCTGTTCCTCGCGCTCAAGGAGGAGGGTGTCGGGCAGAAGGACAGCAACGGGAACGGGGTGAGCGACCTCTCGGAGATTTTCAAGTCGCACGGCTTCTATTACCACGACGCAACGACAAACACGGATGTTTACGGGGAACTCATGGATGCGGCAGGACACGTGAGAAGATGATAAGATGAAAAACAAAATTTTCGCAATCGTGTTATTCGCGCTGTTCGCGCTTTCCTATGGTTTCCAATACAGCGGCTCCACTCCGCCCCCAAAGGGTTCGCTCATGAAAATAAACATCATTGACAAGGACACCGGCGCCTTCGTTCCAGGCAACCTCTCGGTTCGCATCGAGTACGCCGCGCCCAACCAGGCGAAAAATTACGAATACACCGCGCCAGTCACCGCTTCCAATGAGGAAATAAACCTCGGAATGCCGCCCGCCGAATACGCCGTGACAGCGCGCATCAAGGCAACCGCTGCCGGCTATTACGAGAGCGCCGACGAACTCGCGATCACGAGCGAGCAGTACTGGAACAACGTCCTCCAGGGGAAAGACACTTCCGCGTGGGGCGCCGACGTTGAGATAGCAGGTAGCACGGGCATCCCGCCCGAACCCGAGCCTGACACCGCGCAGAAGTCCTACGTCGCGGAGCACACATTCAAGTTGAAGAAAATGCCCCCGCCGCCCAAGCCCGCAATCGCAAACAAAACAAGCGAGACGAGCGGAAACGAAACGACCTCAAACGCCTCAACAGACGAAACCCCCTCGAAGGGCTGCCTTCCCTTCTTCATCGTCGCGGCCCTTCTCTGCTACGCCGCAGGAAGAAAAAAGTAGGTGTAGCAACTCTTTTTGTTAATTTTATATATTTGAGAGCCGCAATATACGTATGACCGAGTTCCAATTCTACCGCACGCCCGGTAGAGCAAAGAAATTGATTCGAGAGTACGGGCTTGGCCCAGGTATTGCCAACATAACTGTTTTCGGGACAGGCCCCGAGGGGAAGAAAAGCGGCGACATAATCAGAAAATCAAAAATGCTCGAGAAAGTCGGACTGCTTTTCCCAAGAAGAAATCTCGTTCTCAAGGCAGATGTTCTCGCCGAAGGCATAGCCAGCACAGGTTCGAGAGAAGGATGGAAAGGAAATTCTTTGCCAGAGGGTGAGTTGAGCAGAGAGGCTTTTGATAAATGGTGCAAAAAGGAGATATGGCCGTTAGTCGAGAATACTTTCGAGGGGAGAGCGATATACGTCCGCTCGGATGCGCCTGGCGACTCTCTTGGAAGGGGCGTTTATGACTCAGTTCCATTTCCCAACCGGGAGGGAATACGCAAGGACCAGAGTACGCGGCCGGAGGAATTTTCAAGAAGACTTTTCCAGGTAATCAAAAGTTATTTTTCAGATACCGCAAAAGCGTTCAGTGAGGCGTGCGGCGATGTCCGTTCGGGCATGAGCGTATTTCTATCGCAGTTCGTGGGCCAGCCAGCAAAAAACAGGGGAGTGCTGATGCCTTTCATGAGCGGCGTAATAAAGAGCACGCTTTTCAAAGGAACTCCAGGAAACGGAATCGTGAGGTTTGAATACGGGATGGGAAAGGGCGCTCTTTCAGGCAGGACAATCATAGTTGAAAATGGCGTTCCAATAGAAACGATATTCGAGAAGAAGAGAGCGAAGGGCGTGTACTGCTCATGGGTCGGCACCAACGTAACCGGATTCAATCTAACTCTCTCAGAAGAAATCAAACTTGATGACAGCAAATGGGCATTGCTGAGTAATATACTTTCAGAGGCATATCCTCTCGCAGGCAAGAGCGTGGATACTCACGGGAAATCCCTTTTGAAATGGTTAATCAAGAATATTCCAAAGATAGAAAATGAAAACGGAGGACCAATATATCTCGAGTTGGTCTGCTCCTCTTTCAAAAATAGGCTCAGGTGGTTCGTTGTTCAGGTTGCCGATTATCCTCCCATGCACCAAATCCCCCCCTCGCCCAAGGATGTTCAGTTTGTATCCAACAGCGACTTTTATGGTCACGGGGAGGTCAAGCGCACCAAGACGATTTATTTATTCTCCAGGGAGGCATTCAAAAGTAAAACGGCAATGGAGCAGATGGCAGAGATAAACAGGGAAAAAAAGGATTTCGTGTTCGTGCTTCCCCAGGATGCCCTCACAGGAACCAATCTAACCAGTTTGAGCGGCACTTACTTCAGCAATGCGTCCGCCGTGCTCGAATACCAAATTTTGGGCGACGAGGGTTGGAGAGGCAGCTTACACAAAGAGCCATCGTGCGAGCACTTCGAGCAACTCTGCCGGGACCTGAACATTCTTTTCATCCCGGTAGAGCGGCTGAAACTCGGCGGGCTTGAGAGGAGTCTTACTGGCGAACACCCTCTTGTGCTTACAGGCGACGTCCACCTCGCATGCGACAAAGAGAGGCGGATAGCGTGGGGCAGCCTCACGAACCTGAAGCAGAAAATTAGTTAGTTCTCCCTACTGCTCCGCAATCTTTCTCTTCGACTGCTCGATTTCAAGACGATAGGTTTTTATATCTGTTTATAACATGAATATAACGTGATATAATGGGATATACAACCGTACGGCTGAGCAGCGAGACAGCAGCGGAGCTCGCCGCGCTTAAGGAATACGCGCGCGAAACCTACGACGAGCTGATAAACAAGCTTCTGCGCCTCGTGCCCTCTAGCGATGAAGAGGGCGAGTACACGCCCGAGTTCCGCACAAGCTGGATGCGCGCGCATGATGATTTGAAACGGGGGCGAGTTGTCTCCCACACCGAAGTGAAAAGAAGGCTCGGGTTGTAGCGTGGCGTTCAAAATTGAATGGTCCGAGGAGGCGGTCCGCCAGCTTTACGGACTCAGCCATAACGATGCCAAACGGCTGGTGAAAAAGCTGGACGAAGCCGCGAAAAACCCCGCGCATTTCTTCAAGCGCCTTACTGGCAGAGGCGAGTGGAAGCTCCGCATAGGCGACTACAGGCTCATAGCGCGCATTTCGCCTTCTAAAGAGAGCATTTCCGTTGTGACCCTGGGCCATAGAAAGAACATATACAAATAGCGGACGTTGTGCCGTTCGCCAGAACTCAAGATCCTCATCATCGCGCGCGTTTCTCTACTGCTCCGCAATCTTTCTCTTCAACTGCTCGATTTCCTCCCAGAGCGCGGTGTCCCTTTTCAGGGGGTCGTTCCTGGATTTTTTCTCGAGCTCTTCCAGTCTTATTCTCACGTTCATCTTGTGCCGCGAGAGGTCCTTTTTGCTCATTCCCATAAATCCAACTCCTCACACAAACAGTAATACACAAACGCTAAGTCAGAACTCAAGATCCTATTCATTGCATGCATTTCTGCATACTCATTACGCATGAGTCATCATCCTGAAATATGATGCACGCGCATTATTTAAATCAGCAAGCTAACCGAAAATGCTTCCCAATCCAGCCTCAGCCGCGCCGTCCGCCTCATCGATTGCCTTGATTAGTTTTTCCTCGAGGGGCTTTTCCGCGCGCTTAACTGATGGGACTGCTTTCATCTGCTCCTCTGCGAACTTGAAGAAATCCGGCTCCGCGCGTATGTACAAGTATTGTTTTCCAGCCTCTCCGCCAATCATTTTTCCATCCTTCAATTTATACCCCTGCATTGCGAAGCTCGGCTTCACATACGGATCCTTCGTAAGCACCGCGTTCAGTTGTTTTATCTCCTTGGAATCGCACCCATAAACTCTTGTCTCCATTCAAGCACCTCTTTAACCTCTTCTATTTCTTTTTTCGAACTTTCACTTTCTGCCTTCTTCCGAACGCCTGGTACGCGCGCTCCCTCTTCTTTTCCGCCCTTTTCTCCGCCTTGAACCCGAACGAATTTTCATCGTGTTTCATCGAATTCGACCAGGCCGTTTTGCCTCTTAATAAACGCGCGCAACTCTTTTATATTTTGTCTTATTTCTTCGCGCGTGCATAACCTCACTTTATTTTCTTTGGCGGGGACGCTACGATTCCCTCCTCCACAAAAGCGTCGTAGATTAATTTTTTGGTCTCTTTGTTTAATGTAAGTATGAACAAACCCCCCGAGGCTATTCCCAGTACGCTCTCAGCAATTTCTTTTACTGTGGACACGTATCCGACCGGAGTGAACTTCATCAAATCCTCGACCGAGCCTATGCGAACCGCTTTATCCAAATGAGATAGACTTTTTCCAATGACCGAACGTGGCTTTTCCATCGATTCCGCGCTTGGCTTCACATAACCATCAATTATCCCTCTTATCCTCTTTCTGTATCTCGCCCCTATGCTTACAAATTCTGCCACGAGTCTGGCTTCTTTTTTAGCATCCTCTTTCCCTCTCTTCTCGTATTCATCAAACTTCTTTTGCAAATCATTGAATTCCCCCACAAATCTAGCGTTAAGGCTTTCAATATCAAAAACCATCCTCCCGATGTTCTTCTCGTCTTTCATGTACGGTTTTAAGAAATTTGCAAACTCCGCCCTTACAATTACCGTCACCATCTTTTCATCTTTAGCGCCTTCCTTTGGCGCCTCTTTCACGGCAATCTGAAAAACAAACACCATCTCATCACCTCTAAATTTGTAGCGCTTCCCCTCTCGCGTCCAGGCACGCCTCAACAAACGCCTCAGAGAGAACAGGATGAGGATGAATCGTTTCAGTTATTTCGCTCAGTTTCATTTTATTCCTCACGGCCACGCACGCCTCGCCAATCAAATCGCTTGCGCGCGGGCCGATGATTCCCGCGCCAGCGATAATTCCATCCTTTGCATACACTTTTACCATTCCCTCTGTCTCGCCCATCGCCCTCGCCTTCCCGCTCGCCGCGAAAGGAAACCTCCCGACCTTCAGCGAGGGCTCGCTCGAGCCCACGATAGCAATTTCCGGAAATGAGAACACGCAGGAAGGAATGCAGGAATAATCCATCCTCTTATTTTTTCCCATTATGTTATCTGCAGCCACAACGCCCTCCGCGCTCGCCACGTGCGCGAGCATCATCTTTCCAACAACGTCGCCAACCGCGTATATGTTTTTCGCACCCGTCCTCATCGCATCACCAACGACTATCCCGCGCTCGCACTTAACTCCCGCGCGCTCCATTTCCTTTTTATCAAAACTCGGCATTCGCCCCACCGAAACCAGTATTTTCTCGGCTTCGATTTCCTCGCCGTTCACAATTGCTCCCCGCTCTGTCACTCTTTCAAGTTTCGCGCCTAATTTAATTTCAATCCCATCGCGCTTCATGCTCCTCTGCAGTATGGCGGTCAGTTCTGCATCAATGTTTGGGAGAATCTGGTCCCTCATCTCAACAATAGTCACCTTGCAACCAAGAGAATTGAAAATGCACGCGTACTCCACGCCAACGTACCCCCCGCCGACAACGAGAAGCGAGCGCGGGAGTTCCTCGAGTTTCAGCAGACTCTCGCTCGAGAGGACCTTTTCTGAAAATGGGATGCCCGGCAGTTCGATCGGTGCGCTGCCGGTCGCGAGCACGATATTCTCTGCGTGCAGTGTTTCCCCGCCGACACGGACCGAACCAGCCGACTCGAGTTTCCCGCGCCCCTTAAAAACATCAACGCCGTTCTTCTTCAACAAAAGTTCGACTCCTTTCGCGGACATCTGCGCCACTGAATGCGCGCGCTTCCTCATCTCCGCGTAATCGACTACCGGCTCGCCAGCCTTAATCCCGTGCCTGC
>CAZWEI010000039.1:0-11614 GCA_964632135.1 Microcaldota archaeon | reverse complement strand
CCGTGTCGTTTGTATTCGTCGTTCCCCATGTTCCGCTCGCGCTGTAGTTTATGTAGAACGGAAAACCGTATGTGCGGTTAGCCCAGACTATGAGCGCGTCCCCTGATGACTGCTCGTACGCGACACCGAATCCTTCTGTTGCCACGTTTGAGGCGTCGTCGTCAAGTTTTTGCGCGGAGCCCCAAGCACTGCCTGTCCAGGGCACTGCCCAGACTTCTCCGTATGTCCCGGCTGCTGCTGTTAAAACCACGAGCATCATCTCATCTGAGTTGTTCCTCGCGGCGAGTTTCACCCAGTTTATCTGCGCGCCGGCGTTTATTGGAACGTAGCCCTCGCCGCTCCACGAGTCGCCGTTCCATATCTTGTAAGAAACATTTCCGCTCGTGCCGTTGTTGTAAACCACCATAACGTCTCCGCTGACTTGCCCTGTCTCTATGTCGAAGGCGCGGTAGTCCCTTACTGCCGAAGTCGCGGTCAGCTCGGTCGGGGTCGTCCACGCATTGTTTGTGAAGAATTGCACATTTACATCGTAAGCTAAATCAAGCGTCCCGAGGATTGTCTCGTTTCTCCGCGGGTTTGACTTGTACACGAGCCAGTTAACCGATGATACCACGTTATTCGCTGTGACTGCAGAGCTCCACGCGCTCCCTGTCCAGTTTTTGTAGTAAGGCTGCGTAGGATTGCTGTCGGGGTCCATGTAACACACGCGCCCGTTGCCCGAGGGCGTCCCGTATGCGTATGCCGCGCCCTGGAGGAAGGAAAGCACAACCGCCATTATGAACAGGTTGATAACGGCGCGGCGGACGAGCGCTTCCGCTGCTCCTGCTGTCATCTCCTCCTCTTCGACGAGAGCGATGAAAGGCCGGTCGCCTAAAGTGCACGCCTTTCCTCGCGTGCCGTACCCATGCATAGCTACCGAGTAAGCTTTTCAAAAGGGAGTATTTAAACTTTACGAACGCGTTCGGGGTTTGTATTATCCCGAAATAATGTAATCTCGATAAATAAGTGTCGTGTCACTTCAAAACACTATACGCCTCAAGGGCTTTCTCCAGGCATTCGGAAAAATCAGGAACATTCCTGACCAGTGAGCTCAATTCAGAGTCCCAAACCTTCCTGGTTTCACGGCATTTTTCGGCAAAGGAATTATACTCGAATTTCAAGCCTACTGTCCGAAGTTTTTTGTTTATTATTTCCCTCTTTGGTTTCACTCCATTTGCTATAAGAAAACAAACGTCGTAGAGGTCCCTTCCTGACGTCCTCATCATTATTGCTCGCGTCTTCTCAGCCATTATCTCCTCCTCCTGCATGACGTAAACATCAAACACGGGAGTTATGTCCATGTGGTGCCCTATCGTGTTTATCCTCGGCTCCATAAACGCCCTCTCGCGGAAGCTCATCTCGACCGTTACGCTGCAAAGCGTCTTCTCTGATCCTTTGTATAGCGGTCCCTCCATCGTCACCATAAAACTTGCGTTTTCTTCCGAAGAGGTTTGTCGCTTGAGGGCATGCCTGATCCCAAACGAGTCAATTCCATCTCGGATAATTTTAACATAATCCTTTCTTTCGGAGGCGCTGAAGTCCAAGTCCTCAGAGAACCTGTTCAATCCATAGCACTTGGCAAGCGCAGTGCCGCCTTTAAACACGAGTTCGTTGCCCGTGTTCTGGTAAAGTATGAAAAGCAGGATGTTTTGATAGTAATCCTTTTCAGCCTGCCCAAGGTTCAAGCCCCTTTTCAGCGCATATGCCTTTAGTTCCTCAACGTTCATACCCTCAGCCTCCATTTTCTGTCGACTCTCTTTCCAGGTTTGAAATGATTCAGAGTGTAGTAGTTTCTGTCGAGTTCCATCCATCCGGAAATGTCGATGCCCATCTGTTTCTCTAGCATGTATCCAATTTGTCTGTAAACTCTTTGCGAGTTGAGCCTGAGAAGGTATTCTTTCAGTTTCTCCGTATCGGGTTTCAGCAAACCTGAAAACAGTCGCTCTATCTCATAAAAATTTCCCATGCATTCTGGCTTCAGAAAGGCGTCTATCATAAGTTTTTCAATATCTGCTATGAACACCTCCCCTTCCCCGTGTTTTTCTTTGTGGTAACCCCAAACCTCCCTGGTTTGCACGAACTCGAGTTGATAGCCCGCGGTGTCCAATGACTTGAACTTTTTCGCAGCGGCGACGTACACTCGTATAGGAATTGCCTGCGTGACACCATAAAGATAGGAGGCTGAGATGAAGGAGATGTATGCTGGGTAATGGATGTTCGATGCTATCGCGAATACGTCGTCGGAGGTGGAGTAAATCCCCTTGGTTATTCTCTTTATCCTCCCTGCCTTGGCCATCCTATGAAGAAAAAGTTTCGCATACGCCCTGCTCCCAAGGCGTCTCACCGCGTCGTTGAACCTAATAACAGGATGTTTTTTCAGCCACTCGTGCTTATTCATGTCACTATTATCTTTAAAAAGATATTTAAAGTTATCATTTTTGATAACCTTTCGATTAATTTATAAGAAAAGAACCCTCAGCTCTGTGGAGCACAATTGAGTAGCAAAGCCCGCTTCTCACACGCGCTCAACAAAAATAAAATGAGTTTTCTCGAACTTAATTTTGTAGTTGGCAAGGAGCTCGTCAAACTCGCGCTCAGCTATATTTCGATTTTATCGCTGATTTCGTCTAGGCGCATAAGCATGCGTCTGTACGATGACACATCTAGTATCTCGCCGCCTGCGACTCTCCTCTCCAAACTTATAAACATCTTTCTGGAGCGCAGACGTTTTTGTTTTTCTAAAAATGGTTTGAGAGAACTGGCGCAGGTACGGAGCAGCCTCGCGAACTCCTTTGCGTCGAACTTCTGTTTCGCCAGTAACACTGCAAAATCGAAGTCATCCTTATCGCGATCCGGTATCGATTTCAGAACCATGAAGTACTCGAGTGGTGTTACTGGAACAGTTACTTTTTTAGCATACATGATACCACTCACGCTCATCATCCTCGGTCTTTTGAATATCCCCTCAGGCACTGATATTTTAGAGCCAGTGCTCCTGTCATGAACATACGCGTCCGTATTTATGTGAACCTCTATGCCTGTACGCTTGTGCCTTGCCTGTACGCCATAAAAAACTTCTCGAACAAAGAAGTTTCTCTCGTCGAATTTCTTCACCACGCTCCTCTGCGTGAAAGGTTTGCAGAGGATATCGATATCGGTGGTGAATCTCACGTTGCCTATGTATGCGGTGGTGCACCAGCCGCCCATTACAAGGTGGCTGACGCTGGCCAGGTTCTCATCCACCAGCGCCTTTAGCATGTCCAGGGACGTTTTTTCTACCTCAAACGTGCTCGCCGCCATAAATGACAACCTCCTCACTTGAGATATTCATGTTCACTCTCCATTTCTTGCCTATCCGTGCAAACTCCTTTGGTTGCTTTCTGAGTTTTTTCGGGTGGACTGAAAAGAACCGACCATCATTCTTCGTCCATAGGTAAATCTGATCTCGCAGACGTTCCAACTTCTTGCCACCAGTCCCTTTCGCTATGAGTGCGTCGATGAGCGCACCTACGTATCTCCTCCTGAAAGCGTTCGCTCGCTTCAGCACGCGCCTCCAATTAACACGCATGCGCTGAAGTGCCTTCGAGACAAATTCTGTGTCATACCGTTTTATTGCTTCAGCAATCGTCTCCTCTTTGCTTTGATTTTTTCCCTTTTCAATAGTAACCAGGAATTTCCCTTTTGCAGACTGCCGTCGGTAGTATTCCTTTATTGGCTCTTTTGTTTCAATTCTATAATGCGAGGTTGGCATGTAATCCATAAAAACGCGCCCAGAAGGTGCCTCGCGTGTTGGGACCGTAAGCCTGTGAAATGGCATCTCCTCCAGTCTCAGCGTTAGACGATAAACTCTTTTGCGATAGTCCTCCTTTGAACGGCTCTTTGCAACTATCCCGGCTTTTTCGAGTTCGTTCAGGACCTTCCACGTAGCTGTTTCGGAATACGCGAGCTCCTCTTTCGCATCACGAAACGTAAATGGTTTGGTACCGTGCCTCTTCAACAGCTGTAGGCATGAGTTATAAAGCCAGTTTTGGAGCCACATCGCACTCACCCTTCCTTTTTCTTTACATGAGCTATTTACTAAGGTTATATTTAAAACTGTTTCTGGCACGCTGACATCTACTTTTAAGCGTGATCTCGGCACCGCAGATCTCATGCACGCTCAACAAAAATAAAATGAGTTTTCTCGAACTTAATTTTGTAGTTGGCAAGGAGCTCGTCAAACTCGCGCTCAGCCCTGCTCGGAGCGAGAAACGCGCCAGAGCCTGGCTATTCGAAAAAGTTCTCCGCGCTCCTGCCCCGCGTGCTTTTTTTCGGGTTCCTGAAGTTTATGTGATACACGCCTTCCTCGTCGCGCGCAACGGCCGTGTCCTTCTTCATGAGCGAGTTGATGTTCACGTGGTACACGCCCTTCTCGGGCGCTACGATGTTCTCCACTTCGAAATCGAAATCGCTACCCGGGAGTTTTATCTTAACGGCTTTCTCATCGTTATCCCGAACGAGAGTGAACACTTTCGCCCCGCACTCGCACCCGTCCCTGAGTTCGTGCGCGTTGTCCCCGTAAAGGCGCGCGCACCTGACGCATTTGTGAAGCATAACGACACCAACAAACAAATACAACAACCACGCACTCGCTCGCAACACCAGCAACATATCCTTCGCACGTTAACTTCGCGCGCGTCGACCAATTTGTTTGGCGAACCGAACAAATGGTCCATTTTTCGCTTCCGCGAAAAATTGGACGCGCGTTTGTTTTTTTGTTTTTGTTATTTGTTTTTCACACGAGTTTTTCCGTTATCTCCGAGTATAATTTTTCCATGTTCCTTCCCGTGAGCGCGGAAAGGGGAACGACGTTGTAGTCCGGGAACGCGCCCTGAACCGCTTCGGGCTTCGCGTCCGGAAGGTCGGTCTTGTTCGCCACGAGTATGAATGGAATGCGGCGCGCCTCGAGGTTTCCGATGAGCGTGAGGTTCACCTGGCTGTACGGGTCGCTCGTGGAATCGACCACGACGAGAGCGGCGTCTATCTCATCAAGGTATTTTATCGACTCGACGATGCCTCGCGTCGCCTCCTTCGCGCGCTGCTGCGCCTCCTCTGCCTCGAACCCATAGGGGAGGAATATCTTGTAATCGACTTTCGTCGCGACGCCCGGGAGGTCGTAGAGGTTGATGGTGAGGGTGTGCCCGTTGTTCGCGATTGTTATTTTTTCCTTCTTCTGCACGGCGCGCGTCTCGTGCGGGATTTCGGAAACGAGCCCCACGGCCTCGCCAATCCAGTCCATTGAGAGGCGGTTCGCGAGCGTGGTCTTGCCTGTGTTCGGGCTGCCATACACGCCGAGCCGTATCTCATTTTTCTTGCTCTTCGCGAAGAATTTCTTGAACCAGTTCAGGATATTTTCGAAAATCATTTGTATCACTGGCTAACTGAAATTTTCATTTCATTTCACTTGGTCGCCTTCTGGTGAGTCAGTATTGCAGTCCGCGGGTATTTAAACGTTTCATTTTTTTGTTCGGTAAATGAATAAACCGAAAGGTTTATATATAAACCGAGCGGTAAATATAACATGAAGTTCGATAGTTTCTCCGGAGTGCGGGTACTGCGATGGTTTTTGAAGCACCCGGCAAGGAGGATACACTTCAAGGAACTGTGCCGCGAGCTCGGGCTCGGGCCCCTGACAGTAAAGACATACTGCGAGGAATTTCTCGGGCGGGGCTGGCTGTGCGAGGAGCGGAACGCGAACCTGAGGATTTTCTCTTTTAACAACGAGAGTTATGTGGTAAAAGCGATGAAAAGAGCCTGCATTTTGGAGATGATGCGCAGAGAAAGATTTGAGACGCTCGTTGACGATACCGTGGTGTCATTCGCGCTTTACGGGAGCCACTCCTCCGGGGAATACGACGAGAAAAGCGACATAGACGTTGTTGTTATCGGAAGGAAGGAGCAGGTGCATTTTGAATATGCGGAAAAATTGGAGAAAAGGCTGGGAAAACAGATGCAGATTACGGTTTTTCCTCTTGAGAAATGGGAGAGAAACAAAGATAAGGACCCGTTTGCGCTATCTGTGCTGAAGAACCACGTGCTTTTGAAGGGTGCGCCATTATGAGTTTCGAGGAATGCCTGAGGGAGGGGCTCATCAAAAAATCGGGAAACGCAAGGGATAGGGTTGGGCAGTCGCTCGCGCTTGGCGATAAGTTCCTGAGAAGCGCGAATAAAAACTTTGATATAGGGGAGTATGAGGTTTGCGAGATTATCTCGTACAACGCGCTCTTCCACTACGCGCGTGCGTTACTATTCGACAAAGGTTATATAGAACGAAGCCACGCGTGTCTTTTCCTTGCGCTAAATCATTTCTACCCGAAGAACAAGGAGCTTTTTGTCAGGGCTGGCAAACTGCGAATCGAGAGGCATAATCTTCAATATTCTGGATTCGCGGCCGATAAAGAGTCCGCGCGCTTCTCTCTCGAGTTTGTCAGGGGATTTGGAAAAACGGCAAAGGAGCTTTTGAAAAAATAGTTCACTTATCCTTTCCCTTTGTCTTTTTCCTCTTGCTTACTCCGAGGACCTCGCGCGACTTCTCCTGAAGTTTGTCTATGAGTCTCATCACGCGCACGATGTGCGTGCCTGCCTGCTTTCCTTTCTTATCAACAAACTTCTCCTTCGCCCGCTCAAACGGGAGCGTGATGTTATGAACGTGGGATTCAATGAGTTTGTCCCCGAAAAAAGTCTTCATGTGCGTTATCTGCGGGGTGTGCTGCGCCTGCTGGTGCGCGTGGGGCGCGAAAAACTCGGCCGGAACGACTTTCCTCTTTTTTTCCTCTTTGGCATGCTGCTCGGCGGCTTTCTCCTCTCTCTTCTGCTTGAGCGCGACGTCCATGAGTGAAGTTTGCGGACTGCAGTTTATAATTTTTTGCATTGAAAATCAAACAGCAAACGATGGTTTTATGATTTCAACGACGGAGCTGGTCGCAAGGGCGAACAGGCTCATGGACGGGATAAGCAATGAGGGCGCAAGCCAGGACGCGCTCAGGCGCAGCATAGGCGAGCTTTCCAAGATGAGGGACGAGATGCTGTTCCACAGTTTCAATGCGCCCTTCAGCAGCGTGCTCGCGCAGACCAGGCAGGAGTTCGAGGAGGCGAGCGAGGGGGACGCGCGCGACATAAAAAAGCAGATGGAGAAGATGCGGACGCTCGCGAACTCGAAGAAGTTCACGTTCAACAGGGCGAAGGTCGCGCTTGCCGCGAACCGCATCGCGCTAGGGATTCAGAACTGCGAATGGTGCAGGAAGGAACTGCTCGCGTACCTCCCGCTTGACGGGAGTTACATTGGGCGAATCGCTGAAAACGCGCGGAGTTTGTATGCGTACAACGAAGTGATGAAAATTCTCGGCGAGTCAGGGGGCGCGGGAAGCGGCGAGGCGCGAGTCGAGGTTACTGTCGAGTATTTGAAGGATGGAAAAAGAGCGCGCGCAAAGCTCAGCGTGACGAGCGAGAGGAGCCTAGAGGCGCGCGTCAAGGCGGTTTATGGGGAGGGGGCGCGCGTCGTTTCCACAAGGGTTGTGAGGCGCGCGAACGCGCTCATGAGGAGGAGGAGCGCGCGCGTCGCGTTGGCAACCGCGTACGGCGTTCTTGCCGTAGAAAAAAATAAAGACGCCGGAGAAATGCACGCGGGTGAGAAAGTCCGGCGTTATGTCGAGGTTATGAGGCGCTTCGGCCTTGAGAGTTTCGCGCGCGTTGATCTGGCTGACGATGAGAAGTATGATGAAGTTAAGGGCGAGCTTGTGCGCGCAGGACTTGGAAAATTTGATGATAACGTGTTCGTTCTCGATGAGGAGGTGCGCGCGTTCCTGGGCGCGAGGGCGAAGCAGGCGCGGGAGGGAAGCGTGGGGCGCGCGAGGGAACTGCTCGCGTTCGACGTTTTCAGGCATTTCATGCTCACGGGTGAGGGCGAGAGGGCGAGGAGCGCGGTGTTCCCGGGGCTGGTGAAGGCGGGCGAGGACGAACTTAAATTTCTGGATGTTCTTGGCGGGTCGGAGTTTGGAATAAAAAACGCGGGCGAACTGGTGAAAAAGAAATTGGAAATGGAAAAAATAGCGAACATGATGAACATCAGCGCGCGCGCGTTCGGCGCGGCGTTGGTTTGCATTCTTGGGAATAAAAACGAGAAGTGGTGCGGGGAGAATTTGGGAATTGCTGCAAGCGAAGTCGGCGATGCTGTCCGGCTGATAAACGCCGGCGGGATTCTCGAGGAGAAACGCGTTGGGCGCGCTGCGAGGTTCGTGGAGTTGATGAAGGATGCTGGTGATAAGAGGGCGAAAAAACTTGGCGGTCGCGGGGATAAGGGGCGCACGCAACGAGACTGACGTTTTTCTAAAGGGCAAGACGGGCGTGCCGATTCTTCTCGAAATTCTTAACAGCACGCGCGTCGAGAGAATACACTGCTCAGAGGCGATTTTCAGGAGAATACCCCGGGGCGCGAGGGAGGCGGTTGAAAAAGTAGGAGTTAGATTTGTTATTGAGGAGGCGAGGAAGGGGAGGCCGCGCGCGCACCCAGCATTTCTTGTTGAAAGGATAATTAACGCGAGGCGCGCCGGCAAGCCGGCGAGAGCCATCGCATACGAGATGCGAATGCCACTGAGGACTGTTTATTACCATCTGCGTGCAGAATCAAAATGGGTTAGAAAAGCTAATAAAACACCGCGCGCAAAATAATCCGCACGGCACGAAAATAATGAAGCCCTGGTAGCTCAGCTGGTAGAGCGACTGGCTGTTATCTCCAGATTTCTGGAGAGGGAATGTCTCTTCTACTCGTGGGGGAGGGTCAGGAGGACCCTGAAACTGGGGACCGACAAGTTCGGCGAACCGAACTTGTGGTCCATTTGTCGCGAAGCGACAAATTGGAGGGGGTTCGAACCCCCTCCGCGGGTCGGTACCAGTAGGCCGCAGGTTCGAAAGCTTTTGGCTGCCGCCAAAAATTTGGCAGCAAGCCGCCAATCCTGCCCAGGGCGCTTCTTTTTCTTTCACGCGCGCGCGCAACGCGTGCATACGTTTAAAAAACTGGGAATCGTAATTATAGCATGGCGCAGGCTGAGAAAAAGGCCGAGATAAGCGAATTCGCGAAGAACGAGATAGCCAAGGTCGTGCCTAAGGACGACGGCCGGATTTCCCTCATGCTTTCGTATGTGCCGGTCAGGATAGGCGAGCACGAGGAGAAGGTCACACGCGGGAAGGAGGAGGGGCTGAGAAAAGTTCTAACAAAATCTACTTTTGACGAGGTTAAGAAAAAATACGGGCTCGCGTACAATTATGATGAGATGCTGAAGGACGCGGACAAGAGGCTCGAGTTCATCACGCTCCTTTATGTTCGCAATTACAATCTGGCGAAGGGATTCATAGAAGAGCACAGGGACGTTTTCTACAACGAGGACGGAACCGAGAACATAGAGGAGATGGCCTCTTTTCTCGCCGCGGCGCACAAGATTGGCTTGGGGCGCGCGAAAGAACTTGTGGAGAAGCACGGCGCGAAGTGGAGCGAGAGCATAAGCGAGGATTACAGGGGTTATATTAAAAAAATCAGGGGCGCGAAAATCGAGGCAGAAACGCCCGCAACAACGCTGCTTCCTGCGACGCCTGAGGAAAAACCCGCTCCTGAATCCACTCCCGAGCAAGCAAAAAAGCCGGGTCCTGAAACTAAACCAAGCGCCTCGCGGGAGTATGCAAAACGAAAAGACCTGACTGTGATTAAAAACCCTTCCCTCGACCTGTCTCAGGGATATGACAGCGGCGGTGGTTTGTCTTTTGGTGCTGGACTGTTCAAAAAGGACAAATATGGCGTCGAGTTGTGGGGTATCAATACAAGTGTTGTATATGACGAGAACGGGTTCCGTCCAAAACTCAGTTATTCATCGCATCTGGGCTCGCTTTCAGCGGTTTATGATTGGAGAACCAAGAAGACAGGCTTTGAGGCGCTCACTGACATAGGCGCGGGAATGAGCGTGGGCGCGACGTATTACGACAGGTTCGGGCTAAGCGGAGTCATAGACTTCATCGATGGCATAGGCGCGACGCTCGGCTGGTCGCCAGGGGGGAAGTTGCAGTTTAATTTCAGTTGGATGCAGGGATTGTTCAACAAGGGACTGCAGATCGTTCAAACGCTGTTCACGAACCCGGGCGCGCTCATAAAGCCGAAATACTGGCTTGACACGTTCATAGTCAACCCGATAAATTCGCTCATCGACAAGGCAAGCGGGATTCTCGGGTTCTTCGGAATCGGAAGGGGCGTGAAGGATAAAACAAAGGAGTTCAGCGATGACGAACTTAAAGAAATGGAGCGCAAGATTGCCTCGGCGTCCAAGAGGGATTTGGAGAAGTGGCTCCAGTACGAGAACCTCCCGCCAGAGATGAGGGCGAAGATGCGCTACTTCCTTGATGAGGCAAAACTCGCGACCGCGCGCGGCTTCAGGCTTTTCTCGCACGGTAAAATCCTCGCAGGCAACAGGGGGATAGCGAAAGAGGATATCGAGGAATCGATAAACGGCGCAATCACGGAAAACGAGAGGCTGCTCAGCGAGGGCGCGCTCACGGGCAGAGTGAAGGAGAACTTCCTTTACCTCGCCGCGAAGGCGACGGACTTCTCCACCGCGCTCACGAGCGACCTGCGCGAGAAGGTAAGGGAGCACATCTTGGATTACAGGGGGAAGTTTTTCGGATTCCTGGGCGCGGAAAACGAGGCGCTTGGGAATATCGGCGACGGCATGGGGCTGGGGAGAAACAACCTTTACCTGATCGCGCTGGCAGGCGTTCTGGACCAGACGCAGCTGCCGGCTGAAGTTGAGAGATGGGAGCCCGCTGGCGAGATGTTTAATACATGCAACGAGATGTATACGGCGGTGAACGAGAAAACCAGTCTGGTCAAGTTCAAGGTCGGCGAGCTGAGGCACGCTCTCGAGGTTTACGACGCGGAATTCGCGAAGAAGAAAAAAGACTTGAGAAAACTCGCTGAGTTCTCTTCCGTAATAGTCGAGATGAACGCGAAATGCAGTAACCCGGACGTGCTGGCGACGCTTGATGACAGCGAAAAGGAAGTAATCGCAAAGATTGGCAGCGATTCCGCGTACTACCAGGTAGCGGGCCTAATTTTGCTCAGCGGGAAAGCAGAAAGCGATTTGCAAAGCCTCGCTCAAATGCGGGGATTGCTGGCGAGCGAGGACTTGAACGTCCCGGCCGACCTGAAAAAGGTTTTCGAAAAGCGCTTGGAGAGCGCGGAGAAGCAATTGCCCGACAAACTCAAGGACGCGCTCGTGAATTTCGAAAAGGAGATTGAAAGCGACAAACCGGATATCGAAAAACTTGGCGAGCAGGCGAACGCAATAGCCGTTGCGCATGAACTCATATCGACGGGCAACTGGAAGAAAGACGAGAAACTTCTCGCAAAGGCAGAGGCGTATCAATGGGCCGCGTCGCTGGTCATCGCAGATAAGATTCTTGGCGGCAACAAGGACTCGCGGGGGAACGCAATGGAAGACCTGCGGTATTTCGCAATAGCGCAGAAGCTTGAGGAGAACCTTGGCAAGAAAGTTGA
>CAZWEI010000038.1:0-12294 GCA_964632135.1 Microcaldota archaeon | reverse complement strand
TTTCCAGAACAAGGCAGCAATGCGATGTATCCACATTATCTTTTCGTCTGGAAACTCCGTTTTAGCAAAAGATACCAATTCTGCCGCGAGTTCTTCGGGGCTAGCTGACTTTATCTTATCAGGTACTTTCTTTTCCATCATTTCTTCGCGTTCATAGTAACCTGGTACATGTTCTTCAAAATCCGCTTTATGAGATTCGCTAAAATTTTCCATAAATGTAATTACCAAACACTTCTCATCTTTCCACATCATACAAACACTACCTCTACATTTTTCTTTTATTAGAGGACAAAAAGTATTCATTTTATCTCCTCCTATTTGGTTGGTATCAACACCTATGAAAGCGTAAACAAACGAAATGGTTTGATAAAGACATTGACTCTTTAACATTATATGCCCACCAAAAACTTTTTAAGGTTTCAGAGAGATGTCTGCTCGTGCGTGCGCGCGTCGAGCGTGATGCGCGTGCGTGTTTGTTTGTGGGCGCGTGTATGCGCGTGTCTTGTTATTGGGGGGATCGTATGAAAACAACCGTGAGCGTGATAAAGGCTGACGTCGGCGGGTATCCCGGGCATCACAGCGTGCATCCTGACCTGAAGGAGGTCGCGCGCAAGAACCTCGAGGTGGCGAAGAAGAAGAAAATTCTCATTGATTACCGCGTGTCCGCGTGCGGGGACGATTTGCAACTCATAATGACGCACACGAAGGGCGTGGACAGCAAGGCCGTTCATGGTGTCGCGTGGGACGTTTTCAAGAAGGCGACTGAGGTCGCGAAGAAATTGCATCTGTACGGCGCGGGGCAGGACATACTCTCTGACGCGTTTTCCGGAAACATTCGGGGCCTGGGGCCTGGCATCGCGGAGATGGAATTCACGGAGAGAAAGGCGGAGCCGATTGTCGTTTTCATGATGGATAAAACTGAGCCTGGCGCATTCAACCTCCCTGTTTACAAGATGTTCGCCGACCCGTTCAACACCATCGGGCTCGTGATAGACCCGAGCGCGCAGATGGGATTCAAGTTCGAGGTTTGGGACATAATGGAGCACAAGCGCGTTTTCTTCTCGATGCCAGAGGAGATGTACGACATGCTCGCGCTCATAGGCGCGCAGGGGAGATACGTGATTAAGCGCGTGTTCCCGAAGCCAGGGGGGAAACTTCCGGCCGACGAGCCTGTCGCGGTCGTTTGCACGGAGAAATTGTACCAGATTGCAGGCGAGTACGTTGGAAAGGACGACCCTGTGGCTGTAGTGCGCGCGCAGTCGGGCCTCCCTGCCCTCGGAGAGGTTCTCGAGCCGTTCGCGTTCCCGCACCTCGTTGCCGGATGGATGAGGGGCTCGCACCACGGGCCGCTCCTGCCAACGTCTGTCGAGGATTCGACGCCAAGCAGATTTGACGGGCCTCCGCGCGCAGTCGCGCTCGGATTCCAACTGGCGGATGGGAGGCTAGTCGGGCCGGTTGACATGTTCAAGGACATCGCGTACGATTACACGAGAAAAAAGGCGCTGGAGATTGCGGATTACATGAGAAGGCACGGGCCTTTCGAGCCTCACCGCCTGAGTTTGGACGAGATGGAATACACCACTCTTCCGAAAGTGATGGCGAAACTGAAGGACAGGTTCGAGAAACTTTGAAACTCGGGCGGGCGTTTATGAAAGTAGTCTATTCTGACGTTTTCCTACGCCATTACATGGGGCAGAGGCACCCGGAGAGCTCGAAAAGGCTCGATGTGGTAATGGACGCGCTGAAAAGGAATAGGAAATTGAAAGTTGAAGTCGTGGAGCCCGCGCGCCTCGAGGAGAAAGATTTGCTTCTCGCGCACGAGAAAAAATTCGTTCAAAGTTTGAAACTCCTGAGCGCGAGAGAGGCGATGTTCGTTGACAATGTTTTCCACTGGGATACTTTTGAGATTGCGAAACTTGCGGCAGGCGGGGCTGTGAGGGCTGCGCGCGAGTGTTTCAAGGGGTTCGCGTTCGCGCTCGTGCGGCCTCCGGGGCATCACGCGGGAAGGAATTTCTTCGGCGGATTTTGCTATCTGAATAATATTGCAATAGCAATAAGGAAAATTCAGCGCGAGAAAAAACTCAAGCGCGCGCTCATTGTTGATTTTGACGTGCATCACGGGAACGGCACGCAGGACATTTTCCGCGAGGATGAGAGCGTTTTTTATTTCTCGCTCCACCAGCATCCTGCGACAATATTCCCCGGAACGGGATTCGCTAGCGAGAACAGCGCGCACATAAGAAATGTCCCGCTCGAGCCTGGAACGAGCGACGGCGAGTATTTGCGGATTTTCAAAGAAAATTTTGAGGAGATTGCGCGCGCATTCAAGCCGCAGATTATCGGGGTGAGCGCGGGCTTTGACACGTATGCGGAGGATATCACGTGCGGAAACCAACTTCTCATCTCGAAGAAAGAAACATATGGGGAGATTGGAAAAATTATAGGAGGAGGCGCGAGGCGCGCGCGCTGCCCTGTTTTCGCGGTTCTCGAGGGTGGATACCACCTGGCGACGCTTGGGAAGAATGTTGGGAGTTTTTTGAGCGCGTTCTAGAATAGGAGTTATCCGTCGAGTTTATAAATTTTAAACGCCTAATTTAAAGAGGGAGAATTATGGATAGCGTACTGATTTTTGGACGCAACAAGCGCATCGGCGCAGGTCATAATAGATATAACAACGACGAAGCGCGCGAGTTTAACAAACTGCCAGAAGACGGTCCTTTGCAAAGACGTTTTTATAGAGAAGACCGCAACATACGTTCTGAAATTTTGCATACTGTTTACAAAAGAGCGGAAAGTCGCACGGAATTCTTGAGATGTATCAAAAATATGATGTTTGATTTTGAACTTGAGAAGAAGAAGCCGCTCAATGAGAAGAAATTGGTTTATGGATATGACGTTGGAGTGCTGCCGGGTGTTCGTTCACTCACGAGTCAGGTAGGTGACGTCATCTTTGTTGGTGGGAGAACCGGAGTTGGAATAATGATGGCAAGTGACGATTCAAAAAGGGACTACTTGAAAATTTTTGCATGGATTAAGGGACAATACGCCGGTGAGACGAAGATGCGCAAAGATTTGTGGAATGGGGTACAGGATAGTATAACGTTTGTGGAAAGAGAGGTAGGAGAGAAGATAAAAACTAGGAAAAGGTGGGAGTATGACGGAACGAGGGTGACATTTCCAACGCAAATCGCCTGGACCCATGAAATTAAAGTTAGCGCGATAAGTACGAAAAGTGCGGTCGCTTTACTGAAGAACCCGAACCCCTCAAGATTCCCAAAAAAAATTACAGTATTTACTATTGTAGGACCAAGGGAACAGACAACACTTCCTCTATTCTCACAGCAGGTTGCACCCCAAGTTACCTAACGTAATTGACCGTCCTCTGGAGGAGGGGCGGCGTCACGAGCGTCGTGAGGAAAGCCATCGAAGTAATTATCGTGTATTCTGCCGAACCGAGAACGCCAGTCGTGAGCCCGTAGAGCGCGATGATGAGCGCGATTTCCCCCCTCGGGACCATTCCAATCCCAACCACGACCGACTCGTTAAATGAAGAGCCTAGGAGGCGCGCGGCCAGCCCGCAGCCAATCAGTTTCGTGAGGAGCGCGAGCGCGGTCAGGAGAAGGATTGGAACGAGGAACGCGCCCAGCGCGCCAACATCGACCATCATGCCCAGCGTGATGAAGAAAATCGGAGTGAAGAGCGCCTCGAGCGGGAATATGCTTTCCGCTATTTTTTTCGAGAATGCGCTGTAGTTCAGCGTCACGCCTGCGATGAACGCACCCACAATCGCGGATAGGCCGATGAACTCAGCGACATACGCGTACGCGAGCATGAACGCCATTATCCCGAGAAACGTGCGGTTCGAGATGTTTCTCTCGCGCGCCTCGATGTAATTCTCAGCGATGAATCGCCCGAGCAGGATGCCGCCGACTATGAAGATGAACGCTGTGAAACAGATTTGAAGAATGGGCGCGAGCGAGGAGAGCGAGAGAGTCTGCATTTCTGATGCACTCACGAATGAGAGCACGAGAAGCCCGAGAATGTCGTCAATAATGGCGGCGCCGAGTATGAGTTTTGCGAAATCTCGCTCAAGAAGATGGAACTCCGCGAGAATCGCCACGGTCACGCCGACGCTCGTTGCCGTGAGTGCCGCGCCGAAGAAAAGCGATGTTGCTGAGGAGTAACCACTGAGCTCGCCGAACAAGTAACCGCACGCGAAAGGAACAATGATGCCAAGGAGCGCGACAATGAAATTTTTGAGTGTGAAAATCTGCCTCACCTCGCTGTGAAGCCCTATCTTAAAGAGCAGGATGATGGCGCCGAACTGCGCGAGCGTCTTTATCACTATATCGTATGAGAGAATCGAGGGCGGGGCCGTAGGCATGCTCAGCGGGATTATGGAGTTTGCAGAAATTGAATTGAGAGTTTGCGAAATCGCGGGCCACGCGAGCGAGATGAAACTAGGGCTGAGCACGACGCCGAGAAGAAGGAGAGACATCACGAACGGCTGTTTTATGTAATCGATGAGCAACTCCGCGAGTATCGCGGCGAAGAGGAGGAAACTCACCTCGAACCAGATTTTCTTCTCCTCGTCAACCGGTTTGAAAAGGCTCGCGCGAACCACCGAGAGAAAAAGGAGAATCACGAGCGCGATGATGAGAAGAGCCGCTAGGGGATATATACGCCGCCTTACTTTTCTTATAGAAATCGGCATCCGCCCACCTATTTCGCCTTGCTCGCGTTGTGCCGCTCAGCCGCGCGCCTTATTATTTTCGAAGTTTTGAAAATGTGCTCTTTCAATCTGTCCTTTATTTGAACTATGCGAGTTTTGAGTCCCTCTGCGCGTATGCGAGCGCGCATCCTCTCGTCGATTTTCTGGTCGTAGCCATAAACAATAATATCCGGCTTCACGCGCTTCACAACTTTGAAAGGGTCGCGCGGGTCGCCAACAATTGCGAGGTCGACAGGCTTGAGCGCGCCGACGACTCTCGCCCTGTCGCGCGCAGCGTGAAGCGGGGCGCGCCTTTTTGCTCGGCGCGCGGTCTCATCGGACGCAACCACAACAACGAGCCTGTCCCCGAGTTTCGTGCATTTCTCGAGAAGGAAAACGTGCCCCGGGTGGACGATGTCGAAAACCCCGCCTGTGAGAACCGTAATTTTTTTCTTCATGAAATCGCCACGAAACTATGGATAAACGCGATTGATTGTGCGCGGGAACGGAATCGCGTCTCGTATGTGGTCGAGGTTGAGGAGCCATTTCACGAGCCGTTCTATCCCGAGCCCGAAGCCCGAGTGAGGAACAGAACCATACCTGCGGAGGTCGATGTACCACTCGTAATCCTTTGTGTTCATCTTTTCCTCTTTCATTCGCGCGAGGAGTTCGTCGAGCTGCCAGATTCTCTCGCTGCCGCCTATAATCTCCCCGTGCCCCTCTGGCGCAAGAAGGTCAGCGCATAGCGCCGTGCCTGGGTTGTCTGGGTCCTCGCGCATGTAAAACGCCTTCACGCTTTTGGGATAGTTGTGAACGAAAACCGGCTTGTCCAGCCCTTTCGTGAGCGCCTCCTCCTCGTCGGCGCCGAAGTCCTTGCTTCCGGCGATTTTCATACCCTTCTTCGCGAGAAAATCAATCGCGTCAGCGTAACTCATCCGCTTGAATGGCTTCTTCACTTTTTGCAAATCTTCCGGCTTCCTGCCGAGCGCGAGAAGTAGTTCAGCGTGCTCCTTCGCGAGCTTCTGGCACACGTACTCAATCATCTCCTCCTGAAGCTCCATGTTCATCTTGTTATCGTAATACGCCATTTCGGGCTCAAGGTGCCAGTACTCTGTGAGATGCCGGACAGTCCTGCTCGGCTCTGCGCGGAAAGAGGGCGCGAGTACGAAAACCTTCTCGAGCGCGGTTATGAACGCCTCGTTGTAGAGCTGCCCGCTCTGCGTGAGGTATGCCTCGGTGTCGAAATATTTCAAATTGAACAGCGTGGAGCCGCCCTCGCAGCCTGATTTTGTGATGATCGGGGGCGCGAGCTCCCAGAATTCGCGCGCATAAAAAAACTCGCGCAAATATGCAACGATGTGGTGGCGCGCCTTCATTATGTTCGTGAGTTTCTGCGAGCGCAGCCACAAATGCCGCACATCGAGGAGGAATTCTGTGCTCTGGTCCTTCGAGATTGGGAATATTTCGGATTTCTGAACCGCGGAAAAATCGCTCGCAGCAAGTTCGTATCCTCCAGGCGCGCGCTTGTCGCTCTTCACTATCCCATTCACGTTCACGGAAGATTCGATGAGCGCCTCCTCTGCGTCATTCCACGCGCGTTCGCCCACCGCGTCCTTTTTCACCGCGACTTGAATTATCCCTGTCGAGTCGCGCACAACGATGAACTGCATTCCCCCTCCCGAGCGCTTTCTGTGAATCCAGCCCCGCACGCGCGCCTCCTTCCCCTCGAATTTCGGGGACATCACTTCGCTTATGTGCTTGAAAGTTTCCATACGCTCGCCTTCATTCCAGATAGAACCCTTTTTTCACGAAATATTGTCTCATAAGAGGCAAATATTTCTCGGAGAGCGCCTCGCGCTCGTTCAGAAGTTTATACCTTTTGAAATGCGGCGCGATTTTGTCAGGAACCCCATAGTTTTTCGGGTTGCGCGCGACATCGCGGATGAGTTCGCCAGCGTGCGTGTATTTTCTCTTTTCAATGCTCACAACGCGCTCATCCTCAATCCATATGTCAAGCGAACGCTCGTGCTTTTTCAGGAAATCGTAAACGTCATTTTTGTAATGGACGGGCGGGCCCTGCGCCTTGCGCACTGAAGGAAGCCGTGCTACCTCCATCTCAATAAGAATGAGGCATTCCTTCTCGTCGTCGGACCAGACGTCCCAGCCGAAAACCCTGAACCCAGCCATCTCTAAATGCTTCACGAGCGAGAGCGCGGTCTTCTTCATCTGGGGCCAGAGTATGTCCGGAACCACGCGGGGCGCTGCGAAGCGGATGTAGAAAATCTCGGTCCCGCGCGCGCGGATTCTTTTCTGAATCTCTTGCCTGTGCGCGTGCGCGAGCGAAACGAAAAAGTATTCCTCTGATGGATGCTCGAGGAAGGAGCGCGCCGCGAGTATGAATTTGGAAAGGGAGGCGCGCGAGACGACTGCGGCGACATTCCGGTTCTCGTCAACAGGGTCCACAACAACAAAACTGGTGTGGAATTTTTCCTTAGCTTCCTCGGGAACGTGCTCGCCCTTGAAATCTATTAATATGAACTCGCCCCACTCGCCGCTCGCCGCGGAAAGCAGTTCCTTGAAAGACTTGCACTGCAGTATGAGCAACTCGCACAGGTAACCTGAGAAGCCAGCGGTCTTCAACTCCGCGCCGTACGCGCCTATTCTCTTGAGAAACTGCTTCAGAAGGCGCACGTCATCGCGCTGCTTCTCGCTCATGTTTTTCAGAACATATTCGGTGTGAAGCGGCGAGCGGTCGACCGATGAAAGCATCTCGCCTGCGTGGTATATCTTGAAGGAAGGAACGACGTCGACATCGCAGCCCTCGACTTTCGCGCGCAAATATGGATGCTCGGCATAGCCGATTTCCCACTGGTGCGGGTGCATTGCCTTCTTCGCGTAATTGAGCCCGAGCGTAACTAGGTCCTTTTTCGTGTATTCCTTTGGAAACAAGATGAAAACGTCGAAATCTCTGTCCCCGCGCAGGTTTGTTTTCTTCGCGATGGAGCCGGCCATCTCTATTTCAACGTCAGGCGGCACTACCGCGCGAAGTTTTGCGATTAGTTTGCGCGCGAACTCATCGTCCTTTTTCTCCTCTGCGTGCGAGGGCTTGATTTTCGAAAGAACGCGCGAAAGAACCCTGTCCGTGCGGTCGTCTGCCTTCACGCTCCTTCTCATCTTGATCGGCTTGTGCATGATACTATATCGGGGCAAATGGTTTAAATAATGTGCGCGTGGGCGCGCGAGGAATGGGTTAGGCGGTGGAGAACGCGGTGTAAACATCCTTCAGAAGTTCGCGCGCCCGGTAAACTTGCACAACTATAAAACTTTTGTATTCTATCTTTGATTTTAGTTCGAGTATCAGCGCTTCTTTCTCTTCAATTTGTTGCTTCAACTCATCGTTTCCCTTATCATTTTTTAATTGCTGTTTGAGTTGCTCTAATTCCATTATTTCTTTTTTGAGTTGTTGATTAACCTCCTTCCTAAGCGGAGCGCTTTCCCTTTCAAAATCCCTTTTGAAAACAAGTGCCTGTTTTCTCACTTTGTTCACATCCTCTTCTGGGAATAGGGCGCCATACTTGTCGGCACCATCTGCGTATATCATCGTAAGTTCCCAAAAAGCGAGATAAAGACGTAACACATCTTTCAACTGGTCTTTCATCTGTCCGGCTATTTTTTTGCACTCTTTGCCCAGTCGGTTGTCTTTTGCTTTATTTCGCAACAGTTTTATCATATCGCTCAACGCTGTTAGCACGCTGGGGTAGCCGGCGTATCCGTTTCGCTTCTTCAATTTGTCCAAAGCGACGAGCATTTCCCTGATTTCGTCCTTTGTGAGCGCTGCGCCAGCGCATTCTTTTGGAGGTTTGTCAACCATTTCTGTGACTATGAAACCTGATTTGGGAGTTTTGACCAGCACTACCTCTATGCCTTCAAGTGGGGAACCTCCGAGGCAGTCACGCATCTTCTCGACCATCAGTACTAGCTCTTTGGATTTGCCAGTCTCGTTGTTCGTGTTCGCGCGGAACCTCGCGCCCAGCCCGGTTCCTAGGCCTAGCGAGTTTAATGTATGGTCAGAAGTAGAGCCTACCCTGTAATAGGGCGGCGCAGTATCTCGGGTAAGCTTGTGCATAAGCCCACCTCCCACTGTAACCTTTCAGACGACCGTAGGTATTTGAAATAGCCTGTATTTATGTCTTTCCTACGACGATAGTCTAACCCCTTTCGCACGATTGTCTAATGCCCCAATGCCCTTAAGGCGTCGAGAATCCCGTGCGCGTAATTGATGCACCCGAACGCGCTCACGTAATCCTTCTTTTTCAAGTAGTATTTCGCGTCCTCGCAGTAGCGCGCGGCCTGCTCGAGCAATTCCTTCTTTTTTCCGCGCACACGCGCGAACTTTTTCGCGCTGGTGTGGAATTGCTCTATGTCACTTTGGATGCGCTCTGCATTGTCCATCTCGCCCATGAGTTTATTTAAAAGTATGTTTTTAATATTCCTTTATGTTCGGGCGCGTCGTTCTGGGCGGGACTTTTGAGGTGATTCACGCAGGCCACCGCGCGCTCCTTTCAAAAGCGTTTTCCATCGGGGGGCGCGTGCTCATCGGGCTCACGAGCGACGGGTTCGCGCGCAGGCGCAAGGACTACAAGATCAAGAGTTTCGGCGCGCGGAAAAGGCAGCTTCTAGAATTTTTGGGCGAGAATGCGGCGCGCGCCGAGATTGTGAAAATCGAGGATAGGTTTGGGCCTGCGGCGCGCGATGAGAAACTTGATGCGATTGTCGTTAGCGCCGAGACCGAGAAAACCGCGCGCGAAATAAATGAAGCGCGGACGCGGAAAAAATTGAAAAAACTTGAGATTGTCGTTGTTCCTATCGTTTATGCAGAGGATTTGAAGCGCCTCTCGTGCGAGCGCGTGCTTTCGGGAGAGATTGACGAGCGCGGAAAGAGATTGAAGCCCCTGCGGATCGCTCTCGGCTCGACGAACCCGAACAAAATAAACGGCGTGCGCGCGGTCGCGAACAGAATATTTCCTTTTCTCGCGCACCAATTTTTGCCTGGGGGCAAAAATGGTCCATTTGCGGCTTGCCGCAAATTGGAGGTGGAAGGAGCGAAGGTGGAAACGCGCGCTGGAAGGCAACCATTTGGAGAGAGCACGATTGACGGGGCGGTTGAGCGGGCGATGCGCGCGCATAAAAAACTTCGCGCTGATTATGGCGTGGGGCTGGAGAGCGGGCTTTTCGAGTTCGAGAAAAAATATTTCGATTTCCTGTGGTGCGCGGTTCACGACGGCGAGCAGACGACGCTCGGATGCTCGATGGGGTTCGAGGTCCCGCGAAAGATTGTCGAGAGGATTAGGAAGGAAAAGAGCGACATGGGGGGCATATTTTCTGAAATTGCGGGAATAGAGAAAATCGGCGAGAAAGGCGGCGCGCTGCATTTCCTCTCGCGCGGACTCGCGAGGCGCGAGGATATGATTCAGCAGGCTTTCCTGTGCGCGATGCTGCCAAGGCTGAGCGCGCGTTTGTACAGATGATGTGCGTTGGGGGTGGGGATAATGGCCGGCAAAAAACGGAAGGACGAGGAGAAGGTTTTCCTGAGCGCGTTCAAGAGCGCAATCAGCATAGAAAAAAAAGGAATAGGCTTCTACTCTAGTGCAGCGCGCAGGGTTAAGGACCCGAACGGAAAGGCGATTCTCGAGTTTCTCGTGAGCGAGGAGAAGCGACATCTCTTGTTTTTCGAGAATCTCGCGCGCAGGCACGCGCCCGCCGTGCTTAAGAGGCAGGTGAAAATTCTCAAAAGGCCGCGCATCTTCCCGAAGCCGATAGAATACCGCAAGAGGCACGAGGTCGCGATGGACGTGAAGATAATGGAGGAGGCGATAAAGACGGAGAAAAAATCAATCGCGCTCTACGAGGAAGACAGGCGCGAGCTGAAAGGAAGGGAGCTCAGGGGCGCGCTCCAGTTGATAATCGAAGAAGAAAAGCAGCACCTGAGCTGGTTCGAGTTTGCGCGCGGGGACGCGAAACTGCACAGTTACTGGGCCGAGCTCGAGGAGCATTTCAGCATACAGGGATGAAAAATTTTAGATTTGAAAACGAAATCGAAATGGGCCCACTGAGATTTGAACTCAGGACCTCTCGGTTATCAGCCGAGCGCTCCAACCAGGCTAAGCTATGGGCCCGCGCGTTGTTTGAAAATTATAATTCGTTTTATTTAAATAGTTATTAGTTGTTCAGGCTTCCCGCAGTTCTCTCATGTGCTCGATTCTTTTCTGCACCAGCGCGCGTGTGCCTATGTCCTTCCTGTGGAAGAGCGGACCGCTCACAAACTCAGTCGCGCGCTCCGCAGTTTTCTCCGCCTCATCAATTGTGTCTGCGATGCCGAGCAGGGCTATTGCGCGCGATGAGCCGGAGTAAATCACTCCTTCGCGCTCATCCACGCTTGCGTAATAAATTTGCGCGTCCGCCTCCTCAATCTTTTTCTCATCAATTTTAAGCGGCTGGTTTTTCTGCGGGTTTTCGGGGTAGCCCGCGGGCACGAGGTATTTGCACACTGTTGCTCTCTCCTCGAAATCCGCGCGAGCGAGAGAGCCGTCGGCAATGCGCGCGAGAATGTCGCCGAAATCGCTTCGTAGGAGCGCGAGCACGTTCATCGCCTCTGGGTCGCCAAGGCGCGCGTTGAACTCCACGAGTTTCAATCCCTCGGTGCCTGCCATGAACTGGCCGTAAAGGAATCCCTTGTACTCTGTGCCTGTTTCCTTCTTGAACGCGCGTATCGTTTTTTCCATTATCTTTAGCCCGTCATCGTAATCCCTGCGCGTGATGAAAGGAAGAATGAAGCCCTTATCCGAGTATGAGCCCATGCCGCCTGTGTTCGGGCCAACGTCGCCCTCGAACGCGCGCTTGTGGTCCTGCACTGCCGGCATTCCAACCACGTTTTTTCCATCTACGAACGCCTGAAGCGTGAACTCCTCGCCGATGAGTTTTTCCTCGATAACTACGCTGTTCAGTTTTCCTATGTTCGAGCCAAGAACCTCGGCGGCGTATTTCTTTGCATCATCGGCGTTCGCGAGCTGGTAGCCCGCGACTTTCACGCCCTTTCCTCCTGTGAGACCGGCTGGCTTCACTGCAACTTCGCCGCCGAGCGAATCGATGTATTTTGCAGCCTCGCGCGCATCTGAAAATACGCCGAAGCGCGGGCAGCCCTTTATCTTGTGCTTTTTACCCAGCGCGCGCGCATACGCCTTGTCCCATTCGAGCCTGGACGCCTCGCGCGTAGGGGAGGCGCAGGGAATTCCCGCCTGGATGAGCGCGTCAGTCACGCCCGCCTCGAGAACCGCCTCGGGCCCGACAACAACCAAATCGATGCTGCGCTTGCGCGCGTATTCCAGCACTTCAGGCGCGCTCGTAACGCTGCCGACCCTGCAGTCCTTGCAAAGGCGCGCGATGCCCGGGTTGCGCGCGCCCATATAAGCGTAAAGTTCGACGCCGGCGCTCCTGCAGGCCGCGCTCGCTATCGCGTGCTCGCGCGCGCCATTCCCTATCAAGAGAAGTCTCATGAACAAGTTTTACGACGAGAGGTTTATGTT
>CAZWEI010000037.1:0-12338 GCA_964632135.1 Microcaldota archaeon | reverse complement strand
ATTCACGAGGAGTTGAGGCAGACCGCGCTCGCTGTGATAACGAAAAAGAGGGCGACGGAGTTCGCGCCCGTGACCTGCACGCTTGACATGATTGAGGCTGTTGCGCGCGACGCGAAAAATGTGCTTCCGTGCTCTGTTGTGCTGAACGGCGAGTATGGAGTGAGCGGCGTGAGCATCGGCGTTCCTGCGAAACTCGGGCGCGGCGGCGCAGAGGAAATTCAAATCTGGGAGATTAGCGAGGAGGAGAAAAAAACATTCCTGCAGGGCGCGGACACTCTTAAAGAATACTGCGCCGGCGCGGAAAAATCAATCCAATCCACGCCGAATGCAGGGCAGCCTAGCCAATCCTCAGTGCCTTAACCCCTTCGCGTATTCCGAGCGAGTCGGTTATTATCATCACGAAGCGCGTGAGAAGCGTGAAGGCGACTGCTTCTGGAAGCGTTATTCCGAACTGCGTGAGCACGAGCGCCGCGCCCGCCTCCGAAATCCCGATTCCGGCGAGCGTCGGCGTGGGTATGAATTGAAGCAGAGTGACGACGGGCTGGAGGAACGCGTAGAAGACAATCTCTGGAAACGGCACGTCGATGTGGAAGCCGAGGCTCATCCCGACGAACCACCACTCGAGAGCCTTGCAGGTCCAGGTGACCGCGAGCAGCGAAATCAAAAAAGGCACCAGCGCCTTTATCGCGTGCGAGTTCTCCTGCATATCGGTGATTAATTTGTGCAACTTCGCGCCGTACGGAAGTCGCTTGATGAACGAGAGAATACGCGCGAACCTCTCGGAGAAAAGCAGGAGGACTATGAAAATTATCATGCCCGCGAGCGCGAGCAGCCCCATGACGACGCCCGCGACCATGTTCGAGTCCCCCGCGAACTTGAACGTGAACAGATACCAAATCGCAATCCCGCCTGCGACGACCTTGAGAAGGAAATCAAACAGCTGGGGACCGAGTATGGACACCATCGCGCGCTCTAGCGGGATTTTGTTGTTCGCGCTGAGCACGAACGCGGTGGTGAAATAGCCGCTGCGCGCAGGCGTGAAATCTGACGCGAGCATGCCCGCGAAATGCGAGAGGAGGATTTTCGAGAACGCGAGTTTTATCCTGAAATACGCGAGAATCCTCTTAATCCTGTACGCCATTGCGACGTTTATGCAGAAATAGAAAACGAACGCGACCGCGAGCAGTGCCAGGTTGCTGCGCGAGATTATTTTTACGACCTCGCCGACATCCGCGAAATAAAGAAGCGCGGCGAGTATCGCGAGGGATATCACGAGCTGAATCGCAAAAGATTTTTTCATCTAATCCACAACACCTTAAAATCAAACAAAAGGGCCACAGCCGAGATTTTCTAAGGTTTCATTTTTCCGAACTTATTCGAACTCGGTCTAAGGGGTCCACAACCCCCCGTGCTGCCATTACACCACCGTGGCCGCGCGTATTATTTTCGTAGCACTTCTTTATAAAAATGAGTGGGTAGCCCGCGCGTGCCTATAACTTTCGGAAGCGCGCCCCAGGCGGCGATTTTTCTGTTCTTTATGATGAGCGCGCCGCGGATTTTCAGTTTCTTTGCGAATGAAATTGCCTCAGGAAGAGAGTCCTCCCCGTGCACCTGGTTTCCAATCGCGGTTGCGGCGGCATCAGCGACGCACGCGCTTTTCGCCACCGCCACCGCGGCGTCCGCGTCGCCAAAACTGAGGGAATGGCCCACTGTTCCGGAACTCGTGCATATCCCAACGGGACAGTCGGCAGGCGAAACCTCGAAGCCTATCTTTCCTGAGAGCGGGGATTTTCCGGCATAAATCGAAATTTTAATTTTCTCCCGCACCCGGATTGCGATGTCCCCGCCGTTCTCCACCACGATGTTTCTCGCGCCTGCGCGCGCCATATCCCCTAAAATAAAATCTGCGACTGCGCCAGCGACGGCAGCCATCGGGCCTACTCCAGCCATTTTCGCGGCTCGCGCCATCTCTTCAACTATGCGAGGCGCGCGCCTCACATCTACTGGCTCGAGAGAAGAGAGGAAAAACCGGTCGCGCGCGATGTAATCTTCTATTTCAGCGCGGTGCTTCAGAAGCGAGCCGTACGCCACGTCGAAATATCTACCATTATCGCACTGAACGTGTATGTTTGATTCCTTGAAAACAAGGCGCTTTCCCTTCAACGTAGAAACTCCTCGCAAGCCCGAAAACCAGCCGAGCAATCAACCGAGATATCTCACTGCTTTCACAGGGCAGTTCTTCACGCACTCGAGGCACAATATGCACTTGTTGAAATCGAACTCAACAACCCAGTCCTTCCCGAAGCTTATCGCCTCAGGCTTGCAGAGCGTGACGCAAAGCCCGCAGCTCACGCACCTGTCGGGCAGGAAGCTTATCGTGCTCTCCAGCTCCTTCACAGCGACCCCGCGCCTCTTGAGTATTCGTATGAACTCGCCCGTCTTTTCCTCGTCCGCGTCTATGTTGCCCACTATGTTGCCGCCGCCAAGCGTGAGGTCTGTTGAAATTATGTTGAACGCCACGCCGGTCTTCAGTATGGTATCCGCTATTATCGGGTCCTTGGTGACGCTTCCAGGAACAGTGATTAGTACGCGCTTTCCCATCGTCCCACCAATATTACATCACGTATTTTCATCAATCGCCTATCGTATCAAGTTCGTGAGGTATTTCAGCGTGACCACGCCAACCAACTTCCCGGTCTCGTCAAGGACTGGCAGCGCGGAAACGCCGTGGTATTCCATCCGTCTAACCGCGGTCTCGATTGATTCTTCCTTTTTCGCGGTTATCAGTTCCTTCGTCATTATTTCTGAAACTTTTGTTTTCTCAGTGAGAACCGCGCGCGCAATCTCCCACGCGGTTATCATCCCCACCGGCTCCCTTGCCTCGTTCACCACGAGCGCGTGCTCCCTCCTTCCCTCGACCAGGAGTTTTGCCGCGGATTTCACAGAGTCCTCTGGTTTCAGTTTGAGCGCGTCCTTCATGAAATTCCCGACCATCGGGATGGTGTGCTTCATCCGCTTGAACGCGCGCTCTGTCGGCAGGCGCTCTGCAGGCGCGGAAAGGAAGAACCTGCCCTTCTTTATCCAGTCCTTGAGATTGTTCGCCACCTCGCGCGCCGTATGGTAACTCGAAAGCGACGACGCGCGCACCGCCTTTCCCTCAATCTCGATTTTTCCCGTCCTCAGCTCCGCGTAAGTCGCCTTCTTTAACGGCGGGCGGTATTTCCCGACAATCCCATAATCAAAAACATTAATGGTTATCTCGCTGTCCTGTATGCCGGTTTTCTTCGCGAGCCCCGCGTTCAGCATTGGAATCGGAATCCCGACGCCGACGAACATGTTCGTGCCGTACTTGAGAATGCTGGCGCCCTTCAGATATTTCGGGCCCATCCCCTTCAAATCGCCCTTCACCATCATCGTTCCCATCTGCGACTTCGGGTCGTGCTGCGTGCCCTCGCCCACCACGTATCCCACTCCGCCGCCCAAAAATATGCGCGTGCCGATGCCTATTGTTTCGTAATCCATATCATTGATGAGCGGGTTGAGCGCGCCTGCGCCGGAATAGGTGAGGTTTCCGAAATTCGGGAGCAGCATGCCCATTCCAGTGTAAAGCGTTTTTTCCGATGAGTTCGTGGCGCAGTAGTATTTCTGGTAAACGTTCCTCGGGTTGAGGAGGACCGCCTGGTTTATGTCCTCAATTGTTATCTCTGTCCGAAGGTGTTTTTTCGGGTGGCAGTCAGTCCCGTACGCGCTTGCCTCGAGCGTGATTGTCTTCTTTGCCACCAAATCCTCAATCACGTGGCCGCCGCCGTAGTCCATTCCCTCGACTTTCGAGTGCTGGCTCGCGCCTATGTAAACATCCACGGCAGCCATTCCGGAATAGGCAGGCACGTCGTTAAGATACACCTCGCCCCCGCTGAACTTCATCGGAGGCTCGGAATGCCCGAAATTCAGGAACGCGCCAGACGAGGACATCATCCCGAACGTCCCAGTGGTTACCACATCCACGTCCTTCGCAGCCTTCTCAGGCCCGTCGAGCGCGACAATCTCCTTCATCTCCTCTGCCGTTACCACCACGACGTCGCCCTTCCTTATTTTCTCGTTAATCTCCTCGAGTGTCTTTACCGGCTTCGCGCTCGTGCTCGCGCCAACGCTCGTGCTCGTTCCAGCGCCACTGCCCGAACCTCCAGAACCGACCATAGCTATTACCCCATTAAGCATGATAAAGCGTGAACGCGCGAATACACGCTATCTATAATGTATTAATCTTAAAAGCTTTACTCGCGGGAAAAATAAGCAATGCGCGTGGTGTAATGGAAATCGTTTTTCTCGGTACAGGAGGGGGCAGGTTCAACCTCGTGAAGCAGATTCGCGGCACCGGCGGTTTTCGCGTGAATGCGCGCGATTTCAGGATGCACGTGGACCCAGGGCCAGGCGCGCTCCTTCGAAGCCTCGAGCTTCACCAAAGCCCGCTTGATTTGGACGCGCTGTTCGTCTCGCACTCGCACGTCGACCACTCCAACGACGCGAACGTCCTCATCGAGGGGATGACGGACTGCACGCGCGAGAAAAAAGGGGTGGTGATTGCGAGCTCGGAGGTCCTCGCGGGCGAGCACACGTACATCTCCAAATACCACCAGTCGCTCCCGAAAAAATGCTATTCCGTGGAGCCCGGCGACACCTTGGAACTAACTGGCGCGCGCATCGAAATCACGCCCGCGCGCCACGATACCGAGAGCGCGGTGGGGTTCAAACTTCACGCAGAGGGAAAGACGCTCGGCTACACGGGCGACACGGAGTATTTCGATTCGCTCGGGGAGATTTTCGCCGGCTGCGGCCTCCTCATCATAAACAATCTGCGCCCGCTGGACAACGGGATTCCAGGGCATCTCACGAGCGACGGCGTGATAAAGATATTAAAGCGCGCGACCCCAAATAAAGCGCTCATCACGCACTTGGGGACGGAATTCACGCCGAAATTCGCGCGCGAGGAGTCGGCGCGCATCACGCGCGAAAGCGGAATAGGCACGCGCGCGGCAAAGGACGGGATGAGGGTGAAACTTTAATGTAAATGTTCTATGTAAGGTGTTTTCTTGCCTCTTGATAAATACGACAAATCATTGGAGAAAAAATGGCACGAGAAGTGGGAGCAGGAGCGCACATACGCGTTCGACCCCAAAGACACTTCACGCCCAATCTACTCCATAGACTCGCCCCCTCCTTTTACTAGTGGCGACCTACATATGGGCCACGTTCTTTCCTACGCGTATTTCGATTTCGTCGCGCGCTTCAAGCGCATGCGCGGCTACAACGTCTATTACCCGCAGGGATGGGACTGCCAGGGCTTCCCGACAGAGGTGAAGGTTGAGGCGAAATTCGGGAGAACTCTGCCGCGCGCGGAATTCAGGAAGCACTGCGTCGCGTGGACCGAGGAGTACATAAAGAAAATGCGCGGCCAGATGAACGCGATGGGATTCTCGCCTGACTGGAAGTACGAATACCGCACGATGGACGCGAGTTACCACCGCCTTGTGCAGTCCTCACTGTTGAAAATGTACGAGAAAAAATTGATTTACAGGGGCGAGCACCCTGTTTTCTGGTGCCCGAACTGCGCGTCAGCGATCGCGAAGGCTGAGACAGAGGAGTCTGAGCGCGAGACGATGCTGAACTACGTCCATTTCAAATTCGCGAGTGGCAAGGAGCATCTCACAATTGCCACAACCCGCCCAGAGTTGCTTCACGCATGCGTCGCGGTTTTCGTCCACCCGGATGATGAACGATATAAAAAATACGTGGGCGTGGATGTCGTTGTTCCTGTTTTTGGTCAGACCGTGAAAATAACGACCGACGCCGACGTTGATAAGGAATTCGGCACAGGCATCGTGATGGTGTGCACGTTCGGGGACAAGATGGACGCGGTGTGGGCATACCGCCACAAACTGAAAATCATCAAGGGGATGGACGAGCACGGCCGGCTCACGAGCGCTGGCGAGTTCAACGGCCTCAAGGCGAACGATGCGCGCGCAAAAATTCTCGAGAAACTGAAGGAGCAGGGTCTGTTCGAGAAAAGCGAGAAACTAAAACAAGTAATTAAGGTTCACGACAGGTGCAACAAGCCAATCGAACTAATCCTCTCCGCGCAGTGGTTCGCGAAACTCAAGGGATTCGAGGAGGATATTGTGCACGCCGCGAAGACGATGAGATGGGTCCCCGAATTTACGATTCAATATCTCATTGATTGGGCGAACTACATAGAATGGGACTGGGTTATTTCGCGCCAGCGCGCTTATGGAACTCCAATTCCCTTCTGGTACTGCGAGAAGTGCGGTGAAATCACCACCCCTAAATATGACGAGCTTCCAGTTAATCCTCCGGATGTCAAAAAGAAATGCAAGTGCGGGATGGATGCGACTGGCGAGAGCGCGGTGTGCGACTGCTGGGTCGACAGTTCAATAACCCCGCTCGTGATAAGCAAATGGACCGAGGATGAGGAGTTTTTCGCGAAAACATACCCCTCATCGCTCCGCCCTCAGGGGACTGAAATCATCCGCACGTGGGCGTTCTACACCATCTATCGCTGTCTCATGCTCACTGGAAAGCCACCTTTCAAGGAACTTCTGCTCAACGGGAACGTGCTCGCGCCGGACGGGAAGAAGATGAGCAAATCGCTCGGGAACGTGATTCCGCCCGACGCGCTCATTCAGCAGTATTCCGCTGATGCAGTGCGGCAGTGGGTCGCGCTCAGCGGCGCGCTCGCGAAGGACCGCCCCTTCAGCTATAAAGATATTCAGTTCGCGCAGACGTTCATAAACAAACTATGGAACGCCTCGCGCTTCGTGGAGTCCGCGCTCAAGGGCTACGAGCACGAGCACGCTGGAAAAACCCCGAAACTGCGCGCGTGCGACAGGTGGATTCTCAGCAGGCTCAACCGCCTCGTCAAGGGCGCGACCGAGAATTTCGAGAATTTCGACTTCCACGCGGTCATCACCGCGGTTCACGAGTTCTTCTGGCACGAGTTCTGCGATTATTATCTCGAGGACGTGAAGCACCGCCTGTACCAGACCGACGTTTATGGAGAAGAGAGCAGGCGCGCGGCGCAGTACACGCTTCACCTCGTGCTTCTGGACTCGCTCAAACTCCTCGCGCCAATCGCGTCATTCGCGACAGAGGAAATCTACCAAGAGGTTTTCGCAGCGCGCGAGCACTCGAAGAGCATCCACCTCTCGAAATGGCCGAGCGTTGATGAGAACATGATAAGCGAGGGCGACGAGTCGGCGGGCGCGCTCCTGAACAGGATAATCGCGGAGATAAGAAAATTCAAGGCGGAGAACAAGCTTCCGCTGAACGCCGACGTGGAAAAAGTTTCCCTCTCGCTTTCAAAGGATGAGGAGAAAATGCTCAAACTTATCGATGAGGAGATTAAGGCGGCTGGGCGCGCGAAGAAAATAGAAACTCACGAGGGCGAGTTCAAGGTCGAGGTTTCGAAATGAAACTCCTTTTCATAACCTCCAACAAGAACAAATTCCGAGAGGCCGAAAGGGTTTTAAAAAGATACGGCATAATACTACTCCACGATTCCATCGTATGCCCAGAGGCCAGAGCAGAAACATGCGAGGAGGTTGCGCTTACTTCTGCCAGTTGGGTTCTTAAAAAACTCAATTCACCGCGCCCGTTCATGCTCGAGGACGCGGGCCTATTCATTCACGCGCTGAATGGGTTCCCGGGCACGTACTCGGCGTGGGTGCACCGCAAGATTGGCAGCGAGGGCATACTGAAGTTGATGAATGGAGAGAGGAACAGGCGCGCTAAGTTCGTTTCCGCGCTCGCCTATTACGATGGAAACAAACAGAAGAAAATAAAAATAATAACCGGCTCGTGCGCGGGAAAAATTGCGCTCCGCGCGCGCGGGAAGGGCGGGTTCGGTTACGATCCGATATTCATGCCTGAAAATCACGATAAAACGTTCGCAGAGGATTTGGATATGAAGGCGCGCGTCTCGCACCGCGCGCGCGCGCTGCAGAAACTTGCACGGATGTTGAAAAAGAAAAATTGATTGGTTGATTACGTATGGCTAAGATGCATTCAAAAAAGAAGGGAAAGAGCGGCTCGAAAAAGCCCACGACAAAAGTAGTCCCCGAGTGGGTGGAATACTCCGCGCAGGAGGTGGAGGAGTTCATTCTCAAGCACGGGAAGGAGGGGATGAGCGCGGCTTTGATAGGGCAGCTTCTGCGCGACACTTACGGTGTCCCGAGCGTCAAAACATTAACACGAAAATCCATAAACCAAATCCTGAAGGACGGCGGGGTGAAAATCGACTACCCCGAGGACCTGCTCAACCTTATGAAGCGCGCGGTGCGCGTGCGCAAGCACATGAAGGAGAACAAGGGCGACGTCCACAACAAGGTCAAACTCATACACACCGAGTCGAAGATAAGGAGGCGCGTGAACTACTACCGGCGCGTTGGTCTCCTGCCCAGAGACTGGACCTACACGCCTGAACAGGCGGAACTTCTCGTGAAGTAGTTTTGAATTGGAATGGTATACCGGTGATTATTAATGGCGAAGGGAAAACTCGTTGACACGTGGAAGACGAAGAATTGGTACACCGTTTACGCGCCTGAGATGTTCGATAGCAGGGAAATTGCGAACCTCGTGGCAGGCGACGAGTCCAGCCTCATCAACAGGAAGATTCAGGTGAGCCTCGCGGACATCATCGGGGACATGAGCCAGGTCTACACGATTCTCCATTTCAGAATAACGAACGTGAAGGGGAAGAGCGCGTACACGAAGTTCATAGGGCACGAACTCTCCAAAACCTACCTCCGCACGCTCGTGAGGCGGAGGAGGAACATAATAAGCGAGGTCGTGGACGTTGTCACGAAGGACGGCGTGCCTCTTCGCATAAAACTCAACATTTTCACGGCGAGGAAGGCGAGCGGGCCCGCGCGCACGGCGACGCACCTCGCGCTCGTCGACGAGACCAAGGCGCGCGCAAAGGAGATGGACTTCTCGCAACTCGAGCAGGAAATCGTTTTCGGGAAATTCCCGGGACGGCTCTTCAACAGGATAAAGAAAATCGTGCCGATAAAGCGCGTCGAGGTCCGAAAGACCGAGGTCGCGGAAGTGTTCACCGAGGCAAAGGGAACAAAGGAAGCGAAGGCGGGCTGACCGCATGCACTCCACATCCTACGCTGATTTTAACTGGAACTCGCTCGCTAAGGTTAGCAAAAACGCCACAATCATAATACCGGTGGGCGGGCTCGAGGCGCACGGCACCCACCTCCCGCTGGATACCGACACGCGCATCCCGCACGCGCTCGCGCTCGAGGTCGCGAAAAGAACAAACTCACTCGTTCTTCCTCCAATAGAATACGGATACACTTACACGCTCAGGATTTTTCCAGGAACCGTCTCGCTGCGCTCCCGCACCCTTTACCTTCTCGTGCGCGATATCGTTGGCGAACTCGTTCGAAATGGTTTCAAAAAAATCCTCTTTCTGAACGGTCACGGCGGCAATGGCGCGGTCATAAGGCAGGCGCTCAAGGAACTATCGGATGAGTTGGACTTCCGCGCGTGCGTCGTGAGTTGGTGGGAGATAAAAGAAATCGGCGCAAATGTGGGGCACGCGGACGCAATTGAAACCTCGCTATACCTCCACGTTAATCCAAAATACAAAATGCCTCCTGTGAAAATTGAAAAATCAAAAAATTATTTCGGCAGCGTAATCCCAACCCCCAAAAATTCATTCACGCCCTCGGGCTACGCGGGCGACATCACGAATATTTCGCGCGCACGCGGGGCGAAAATTGCGAAAATAATAATAAACAAACTCGTTGCGCTCGTGAAAAACGACCTTCTCCTGGAGGAGAAATGATGCTTCAGATTTGCGTGATTGGCTCGCGCATTACAAAAAATAAAAAAGCTCTCACACTCGCACGCGAAGTCGGCAAAGAAATTGCGAGGCGCGGTGCCGTTCTGATTTGCGGAGGGCTCGAGGGAGTGATGGAGGCGGCGTGCGAGGGCGCGAGGCGCGCAGGAGGAATTACTGTTGGAATCCTCCCAGGAAAAGATGCGCGCGCAGCAAACAAATTCGTCGATATAAAAATCGCGACAGGGATTGGATGGGCGCGCAACCAGGCGGTCGCGCTCAGCAGCGATGGAATAATCATGATTGAGGGCGAGTGCGGCACTCTCAGCGAGTTGTGCCTCGCGTGGGCGGAGGGAAAGCCGATTGTCGCGCTCCCAACGAGCGGCGGCTACGCGAGAAAATTCGCAGGCGCGCGCGTTGATGAGAAGCGCGCCGATATAATTCTCGAGGCGAGGGATGCGCGCGAGGCCGTTGATAAACTGTTCAAATTGCTGAACAAGAAAAGGAGATGATTTCATGTTGCCAGGAATGGGGATGAACCCCAAGCAGATGCAGAAAATGATGGAGCAGATGGGAATCAAGACAGAAGAAATAAAATCAACGCGCGTCATCATCGAAAAGGAAGACGGAAAAATCATAATCACGCAGCCGAGCGTCGTCGCAATCAACATGCAGGGGCAGAAAACATTCCAGATAGGCGGGAAAATCGACGAGGTAAAAGGAAGCAGTACGGCGAGCGAGGGCGAGCCGGAAATTTCCGAAGACGACATCAAGTTGGTTATGGAGCAGTCAGGCGCGGGCAGGGATGATGCGGAGCGCGCGCTCAAGGAAAGCAAGGGCGACATCGCGGAAGCGCTGATGAAATTGAAAACGCAGTAGCGCTAACTCTCAAATAGACTTAAAATAATTTGTTCACATAATACTACACGTATTATTTGCATTTCTCACGAGGTGATGAGATGGGCGTGGGTCCGACATATGCAGCATCCAAACCGTTTAAACAAAGCGTCATTGAAACGCTTGGACACGTCTGGATGTTCAAATTCTCGAATGCTAAACTGCTGGTTGAAAAAGTGCGGCCGTTTTTGTTTGTGAACAAAGATTATTACCCCGAGTTGAACCGAAACCTGAAGGATTTGGGAAAAGCGACGACTCTTCTTGGCAGGGCTCCGAATAGAACATTCGCAAAAGGCAATTATGCTAAGGCTATCGAACTGTCTTCTTTGAAAGCAGAGGCGCACAACCTCCGCGCACAACTTTATGAGCGGATTACCCAATTCAATTTTGCGTGTGAGGAATACAAGGAAGAGGGCTTGGCGCGCGATTTGGAGTCGGCATCGCACAAAATCTTAGGTGACGAAAAAGGCTACAAAGAGGCTTATAAGAAATCGAAAGAGGCCTTTGCAAATGCAGACAAGGCGTTTGAAAAAGCAGAAGAAAAGGAACGAGCGGACCTGCTTTGGGGCCCTTACTAGCAAGGTATCTATTCAAAAATTTCCACAATCGGCTTCTTTGAATATTTCGCGAGCGCGAACCCGAAAACCGAGAATACTATGCTCATCACAACGCTCGCGAGCAGCATGAACCCGAGCCCGTAAATCGGGAGCGGCGGGTGCGTGCCCAGGAAGTAGTCCGCGAAATCGTTAAGCAGGAACCACCCGAGCGCGAGGGGCAGGAACCAGTCTCTCATTTTTATTTTCCCGAGCAGAGTGAACGCCTCCAGGAAAAGCCCTATGTGCGCGATGAAAAGCGTGAAATAAACCAGCGAGACCTCTGGCGCGAAATAAAATTCGGAATAGCGCGCGAGAACGAACACGGTCCAGAACCCGTACTTGAGCGCGCCAACGAGCGCGATGAAATAAAACCAGTCGTACCGCTTTCCCTCTTTTATCAGCATTATCGCGATGGCAAACGTGAGCGCGTAAAGAGGGCAGTCAGGCACGAACACCCAGAGAAGAACATTCGTCGATAAAAGTTGCTGAAGGTAGAAGCCGAGAATTCCGTACGCCGCGCCCAGAAGGTTCGCGGCGAGAATTATTTCAAAAAGCGTTTTCCTCCTTTCATTTTTTTCTTCCATACCCGAGCTGTTGCGCGCGAAAAATTTAAACTCTTATGTTTTAATTCCCAAAACCTCTTCTGCTTGGCTGATTAGAGCGTACGCACTGTCCCTGTAACCGTCCTTGAGCGCGTCTATCACATCCTTGTTCTCTCTCAACATCTTCACTTTCTCCACGATGGCTTCCTTTGTCGTCTCGTCAAACGTGCTCTGCTCCTGACCGAACAGCGTTTCAAGATAAACCGCGGCGCCGATAACGTCATAGACTCTTTTGGGCGCCACCTCCTCCCCCTCCCTTACGAAACAGTTCGCCTTCTCGCCAAGCGCAGTTTCGTATGTCTCAAAATTATTCTGAACATTGCTGCGAATGCTCTCGAATCTGGTGCGCATTTCCTTCGACAACCTGCTTAGGTCAAC